>NC_008346.1:988750-1302500 GCF_000014725.1 Syntrophomonas wolfei subsp. wolfei str. Goettingen G311 | reverse complement strand
ATGGCAACTGGAATCGGGATAGTCTCCAATACCTTTCCCCCCGGAGAGAGGGGTAAAGCCCTGGGCATTACCGGCAGTATAGTCGGTGTAGGGAATATGACCGGCCCCAGTTTAGGGGGAATTCTAATAGGCAACTTTAGTTGGCCGGTGATATTTCTTATCAATGTCCCCATCGGAATCCTGGCCTTTTACCTGGGCATGAGGTATTTGCCCCAGCAAGCAAAAAGCCTTGCCCAGAAGAAGCACGACCTGGGGGGATTGCTGCTATTTGCCCTATCAACTATCTTGCTGCTGCTTTCCTTCTCCGGAAGCCATGGTATTGAATGGAAACTATTCAGCCTGGGGCTTTTAATTATGCTCTTGTTCTACCTTTTTGAAAAAAGAATATCTGAAGCCGTATTGGATTTAGAACTGTTTAAGATAAAGAACTTTACTCATGGCAACCTTATGGCCTTCGCCGCTTACAGTGCCCAGACCTCGGTTTTTTTCCTTATGCCGTTTTTTCTGGAAAACCTCTTGCATTACCCCCCGGCCTTTTCCGGTTTGATTATGACCATACCACCGGTTACCATGGCCATAACCGCTCCCCTCGCCGGGGCTCTTTCCGACCGCATCGGCAATAGAAGGATTACCCCCCTGTCTTTTCTCTTTATGACCTCTGCCTACCTACTATTATCTACTTTGGAGCAAGAGAGTGGCCTGTTAAAAATTGCCGGAAGTCTGCTGTTGATGGGAGTTGGTATGGGGTCCTTTGGTTCCCCCAACAGCAGCTCCATCCTGGGGTCCATTCCGCGTGAAAAAGCTGGCTATGCTGGCGGATTCATGGCTACAGTCAGAAACTTTTCCTTCTCCCTGGGTGTTGCCGCCTCAGTAAGCACTTTTGCTTACTTCCTCAGCCTTTACCAGCAAAAAAACAGCTATATTGCCGCCTATGCCGGAGCCGCCCATGCTGTTTACAGAATAGCTGCGATAATAAGTATCCTGGCTTTTTTGCTTTCCCTGCTGGAACGCGAGCCAGCAAGAAGCACGGAATCTGAATCCCTGAATTAGATTCTGCTGCCCGCATTGATAGGAAATACAGGGCATTCTGTTTTTGATGGGATTGTTTTTGGGTTCTTCAACTACTCGAAACAACACTTCCATCCTGGAGTCCATGCTGCGTAAAAAGCATCTACACCCCTATTTCAAAAGCAGTTGGCGAATATCTGGAGTAGTTTTTGACCTGCCGATAATATTCTGCTATAATTGCTATGCAATAATTATGCGCCCGTAGCTCAGTGGATAGAGCACCGGCCTCCGGAGCCGGGAGCGGAGGTTCGATTCCTCTCGGGCGTACCATTAGGAAAAATGGCACTTTCAAGGATTTATTGGAAGTGCTTTTTTATTTTGACAAAAGTTTTTAAGCTAACGATATCGGTGTCATTTGTGTAATTAGAGGCAGTTAATAATCCAAAATTTTACCTGGAAACCCCCAATGTTGCCATGGCTTTTTTTAGATCCTGGCGGTCGTTTAGAACATCAGCGAATAAATCTCCTACCTGCTGAAGTCGCTCCGGTAAGGTTTTAATCGTAAATTGATCCGGTCTTATGGACTCAAGTTCCTGCCACTCAATAGGGGTGGAACAGGGGGCCCCCTTATGAGGACGAACGCTGTAAGCAGCGCAGACAGTTTTACCCAGGCCGTTTTGCAGGTAATCCAGGTAAACCCGAGGCCCCCGATGTTTTAGAGCTCTTTCGGTGGTAGCTATATCAGGGATCACCTGGCAAACCATCTCCGCCATCGCCTGGGCCACACGGCGTATTTGACTATAGGTAAAACCCTCGGCTATGGGGAGGTAAAGGTGAAGCCCTTTTGCCCCTGAAGTTTTGGGATACACCCGGAGACTTAGACTATCCATTAATTCATGCAGCAGGCGGGCCACGCTAATAACTTGCTCAAAGGTACTCTGCTCTGAAGGGTCCAGGTCAAATACTATAAAATCGGGATATTCAATACTATTGATTTGCGATAACCAGGGATGAATTTCAATGCAGGCGAGATTGGCCAGCCACATAAGATCTACCGTTTGCTGCACCAGGACATAGTTTTTGCTATCGCCATCACTGCCAGCCCAGGTAAAAGTTTTTATCCACTGCGGAAGGCCTTCCGGGGCGTTTTTTTGATAAAATGATTTTTCTCCAATTCCCCGCGGATAGCGGGTGAAGACCAGCGGACGCTCGCTTAGATGAGGAAGCATATAGGGAAAAATCGCAGTATAGTATTCCACTAAATCTCTTTTGCAATAGCCGTCTTCCGGCCAAAGAACCCGGTCCAGATTAGTAAGCTTAATCTCTCTTCCCGCCATAGCTATCGTTGCTGATTCGCCCATGCTTTTATTCCTTTCTTTTTTAGTCCCCATACTCCCAACTCTAATCGTTACCACTGCGTTGACAGAGGGGACGGGGTTGTTGACAACTTTAGAAATTCCTCCTTCTATGCCTAATCCCTATTTTCTTAATAACCCCCATGTCTTAAGCACCCTACGAGTAAGTAAATTAGCAGTAGCTTGAAGGATAAGATGTAGTTGGAAACAACCTTAACCTACTCCTTACCCCTCACGCCTCACTTTTTAAACGCTATAGTCAGCTTCCGTATTTTTTATGAAGGACTTTATCACCGGAAAGCGAAGGTGTAAAGAATCTGTCCACTCTAGATATTCAACCTCTACTGCCAATTGAGGTGTAATATAATGTGAACCTGCCGGGGTCGGCTCGAGAAAAGGAGAATCCTTTACTTCCAGTCGGGGCAAGGTCTCAGACAGTATTTGCAATTGCTCTGCATCCAGGCCATTGCTGGCTTTACCGGCAAAACTTAAGCTTCCGTCACGCATAACACCCAACAACAGAGCATTTACTTGCTTCCCTCGCAAAGTATAACCGCCGACCAGACAAGCCTGGCTGCAACGACATTTGATTTTAAACCAATCATCATGTTGTTTTCCCGGGCGGTAGAAACTGTTCTTTTTTTTGGCTACTATTCCCTCCAGGCCCGCCCTCTGAACCGAATCAAAGAGGATAGTTCCCTGAGAAAAACTCTCCACCAGGTAAAGGCAACCTTGATTATCAAAGAGTTCCGCCAGTTGAGAGAGGCGGTCTACCAAGCTTGCTGACCTTAAATCTCTACCATTAAGATAAAGAAGATCGAAAACCATATAGGAAATGGCCAAAGTTTTACTTAAATGTTGAATCTTCATTGGATTCCGACAGTTATCTCTTTGCATCACCGCTGGAAAGCTGGGTTTACCCTCACGGAGCACCACAATTTCTCCATCCAATACCGCAGTACTGGCCCTGATCAAATTGGGCAGATTCTGTAATTCAGGATACTGCCTGCTACGCAGGTTTCCCCTTTTGTTGAGCAGGCTAACTTGTTCTCCCGCAACAGCAACCAGCATCCGCACCCCATCCCATTTCACCTGATAAAGAAAATCATCGCTGTCAAAAGCTTGCTCGCAATTTATCGGGTCCATACTGCGGATTTCTCGCAAGAATATTTCCATCGCTAACTTCCGGTTTTAGCCGCTTTCTTCGGGCCGCCTTTTTTCTTCCCCTCATTCTTGTTCTCTTCGGCCAGCTTAACACTGGCCTTTAGAGCTTCCATTAGGTCCACTACATTACCGGCTTGCCGTTCCGGGGCCGGGCTAACAAATTCCTCTCCGGCAATTTTAGCCTCAATCATCTCCCAGAGGGCTTGACGATAATCGTCCTGATATCTTGCCGGGTCGAAATCGATGGATAGATTCTCAATCAGACTAACCGCCATTTTTATCTCTTTCTCATGCAGCTTCTCTACCCCAATCCCCTTCCCCAATGAAGCAGGAGATCTAATCTCATCCGGATAGAAGATGGTTTCCATAATTAAGTGCTCATCCCTCACCCGCAGTGCCGCCAATGATTGTTTTGAGCGTATCATAATTTTGGCCAGGGCAATTTTTCCTGTCTTTTTCATGGCTTCAACTATGAGTGTATAAGCTTTGTCCCCACCTGAAGCAGGCTCCAGGTAATAGCTTTTATCAAAATAAACCGGGTCCAATTGTTCTAATTTTATAAAATCCAATATATCAATGGTTTTAGTGTTTTCCTGAGGGATGCGAGCCAGGTCTTCTTCACTGATGATAACGTAGTTTCCTTTCTGAAACTCGTAGCCCTTGACTATCTCTTCTGCTTTGATTTCCTTATTGCATTTTGAACAAACCTTTTTATAGTTAACCGGCGCCATACATTCTTGATGCAGGTAATGGAATTTCAGATCCTTGTTCTCCGTTGCCGAGTACATAGCTACCGGAATATTAACCAGGCCGAAACTAACCGCACCTTTCCAAAGTGTTTTCATAAACGACTCCCCTTTCCGGGCTTCTTTAGTTTAGCTTCTATGCTTTAAGCGAAATTTATTCCTCGGGGGATAAAATGACTTGCTACTGGGGGATAAGAGCTGGAAGAAAACCAATGCTTTTCACTCCAGATATCAATATTACTTTATTCTACGGGCTAATTGCTATATAACGGTAATTGCATCGATTTCTTTCAAAAAAGATAGGTGAAGGTAAATAATAATTGTTTTTTGATGTATTTGCCCTATACGTAATATGTATTATAATAATATTGATAAGATATCTTATAGATTCATTAGATTCATGCCGAATCCAGTTAAATAACTGGAACGGGGGAACCAATTTTGGGGTGAATCCGGCTTTTGCTGGTAGGGCAATCCCCTTGCCCGAATCCGTCAGCTAACCTCGCAGGCTTTTGGGGGAGGGTATAGTATTTATAACCGAACAGGTAATACACCCTCTTCGTTTCCAAAAAAATGAAAACAAGGAGGGATTTTGTTGTTAAGAGAAGATTTGATAAACGAAGAAATTCGGGAGATGAAACGCGAAGTATCTTTACGTAGGGCGGATGAGCTCAAACAGGAAATTTCTGACTATCTTGATATCGAATCTACTATTGAAACGGGAATGCGATTACATGAACGTAATCTGCACAATAAGGAACATATCCTGAAATACTTTGAGGTCAGCGAGAATGATTGGGATAATTGGGCCTGGCAAATGAGGAATCGCATCAATGATGGAAATGTGCTGGCTTCCATTCTGGGCTTAAATGAATTCGAAGTGCAGACAATTAAAAGGGTTTCCAAAAAAGTCCGCTGGGCTATTTCTCCCTATTATCTTAGTTTAATCGATTTTGAAAATTACGCGGCGTCACCCATTTACAAGCAGTCTGTCCCCAGTCTGCATGAAATAATAGAATGTAAGGGTGAGGATGACCCCATGGGAGAAGAGATGAGTAGTCCTGCTCCCCGTATTACACGTCGTTATCCCGACCGACTTATAATCAATGTTACCAATCAATGTGCTATGTACTGCCGCCATTGTCAGCGCCGTAGAAATTTCGGTGAAACTGATAACCATGCCGCCCATAAAGACCTGGAAGCTGCCCTGCAGTACATTAAAAACAATTCTGAAATACGGGATGTTCTTATTACCGGTGGGGATGCTCTAATGCTTAGCGATCGTACACTTGACTGGTTACTGGGAGAACTCGATGCCATTTCACATGTTGAAATTAAGCGTATTGGTACCAGGACACCGGTAACACTTCCACAAAGAATAACCGCCAATCTTTGTGCAGTGCTAAAAAGGCATACACCCATATATATTAATACCCAATTTAATTCACCGCTGGAAGTTACTCCGGAAGCCAAACAGGCCTGTGATCGGCTTATTGAAGCAGGAGTAGTATTGGGTAACCAGGCTGTTCTGCTAAAGGGAATCAACGATAATGTCCATGTTATGAAAAAACTTAACCAGGAGTTGCTGAAAATCCGGGTTCGCCCCTACTATTTATTCCAGGCCAAAGAGGTAAAAGGAACTACCCATTTTATTAGCCCGGTCAATACCGGCCTGGATATTATGAAGCATTTACGGGGCTATACTTCTGGCCTGGCCATCCCCACTTATGTTATCAACGCACCAGGAGGTTACGGTAAAACTCCAGTTAACCCGGAATATGTACTGGATATTAATGAAAATGAAGTTATAATTAGTACCTGGCAGGGTAAAACTTTTAACTATCCCCATCGTAACAATTAGAATCTAGCTTTCCTTTGGACTCATTATTAGTTGAAGGATGAAATAGTATGCAGAAAAAATGGTCTATCATTTTACTAAATTTTTCAATATTTGCATTAATTCTGGCTCTACTATTTCTCCTGTCAGGTCCGGTTTTATATTGGCTTCATAAAAGCCCGACGCTGTTAAACACACGGATTATAGACCAGATAAAACTGGCTATAAACAAAACCCAGGCCACCCGAATTTATGCAAAAACCAATCAAACTACTCTGCAAGTTCTCGAAAATGGTAAATGGCAGCCTTTTTTTGTTAAAGGAGTAAATATCGGCACGGCCCTTCCTGGCAAGTGGTTTACCGAGTTTCCGAATGATGAAAAAATCTATTTAAACTGCTTGGAAAAGATCGGGCAGATGAATGCTAATTGTATACGCATCTATACTCTGCTGCCCCCAGAATTCTATAATGCTTTAAAAGCCTATAATGATAGTCACCCCAACACTCCTCTGTGGCTCCTACAGGAAATTTGGCCAGAAGAAAATCCCGCAGGCGAGGATTATTTAGAAAAGGATTATGTAGAAGCTTACTTCCAGGAAATAGAGTACGGGGTAGATGCAATTCATGGTCAGGCTTATATAGCCCCGCGAAAAGGCCGAGCCTACGGGATTTATACCAGTGATATTTCCAAATATCTTTTGGCTTATCTGGTAGGGAGAGAACTGGAGCCGGATGAAGTTATCACCACCAACCATAAAAATTCTGGTTTTACTTATAAAGGAGAATATTTTTCTACAACAGCAGCTGCCAGTCCTTCTGAGGCCTGGTTGGCTATGAATTGTGATTATCTAGCTAAATATGAGGAAGAACACTATGCCTCTTTGCACCCTGTAGCCATAGTAAGTTGGCCTACCCTGGATGTAAAAGAGCATAATTCGGAATGGAATAAACTAGGGAAAAAATCGTTAGAGTATAATGACAAGGTATCAATAGATATTAATAATATTAACTGTGAACCCAAAATGAAAGCAGGTTTTTTTGGAGCTTATCACATATATCCGAATTATCCCGATTTTATGAATAATGAGAACAAATATAACGATTATCAGGACGAACAGGGAAGATTAAGGTACGGGGGCTACTTGCAGGAATTTATGGAAGGACACAATAAATATCCCGCTCTGGTAGCCGAATTCGGCCTAGCAACCGGTATGGGTACAGCACACCTTAGCCCGGATGGCTTAAACCATGGAGGACTTACCGAAGAGCAACAGGGTAAGGGCATAGTGAGAATGATGCAGGCCATTAAAAGAGAAGGCTATGCTGGAGCTGTAATATTCGAATGGCGCGATGAATGGGCCAAGAAGACCTGGACGACCGAGCCCTTTATGATACCCTACGAGCGACATGTTCTCTGGCATAACGCTATTGATCCTGAACAAAACTATGGCTTGCTGGCGATAGAACCCCAAAGCAATAATGCTCCGCCCGTTACCAAAAGAGGTAATGGTCAAATTAAAAGCATTATACTAAACTATGATGCTCGTTTTCTCTACTTGAAGCTCGATTTATTTAAGAAACCGGATTTTAGCAAACAAAAACTGCTGATTGCTCTGGACACCTACGACCGTGAGAAAGGCGAATTCAGATTTGACCCTGCTATTAATATTTCTGCTCCCAGTGGTATGGAATTCCTTTTGGATTTCAGCGGGCCACAAAGCGCCAGAATGTTGGTGCACCCGGGCTATAATGCTTCGCAAAATCGTTTTTCTTCTTATGCCAGTTCGCAAGGTTTATTTGAAGAGATAAGACCGCTAATAAACCAGGCTAGAGTCGATAAAAATGGCAATCCCATTGCTGCCCTCTACGAAAATGCCAGCCAGCTTAATTACGGTACTTTTGACTCCAACTCCTATAATCACTGGTATTTTGCCGATAGTACCCTTTATATTCGTTTACCCTGGGGCCGGTTAAACTTTAGCGATCCATCCAGTCTTATGGTGCTAAATGATAGCAACCCTGCCGAAGAAGCCGGTCGAGATATCCTGGGAACCCAAAAAACTGACGGCATAATCATATCGGCCCTGTATTATGATTTTGATAATCAGCAAGTTATAGATTTGCTTAGCAGCGATCTTTACAAATGGGAACAATGGGAGCTACCCGCATATAGTGAACGCTTAAAAGAGAGCTACTTCATAATACAGGAATACTTTAAGAATATTTAAGAGTTTTCCACGCTTTCTTTTCCATGCTATTTTATTGTTGAATCTCAATCATCTTTATCTCGCCCATTAGTCTTCATTCCTTTTGGAATCCTTTATCAAGGTGACCTCAGTAGAATTAAACATAGTAAAAACCTCGTCACCTTTTTTCAAGCGTAAATCCTGGTAGGCTGAGGACGTCAGCGACGCAGTAACAGCAAAGTCACCTATATCCACAATAACTTCCGTAAAATCCGAGCCTTCCTTTATTTCCATTATCTTTCCGGCCAATTTATTTGGGTCACTAATACGCATTTTCATTCCTCCTGCGTGTTTATTTTA
The DNA here is from genome assembly GCF_000014725.1 of Syntrophomonas wolfei subsp. wolfei str. Goettingen G311. Taxonomy (GTDB): domain Bacteria; phylum Bacillota; class Syntrophomonadia; order Syntrophomonadales; family Syntrophomonadaceae; genus Syntrophomonas; species Syntrophomonas wolfei. The sequence continues at coordinate 1,293,844 of NC_008346.1, read as the reverse complement.
TAGCATAGAGAATTTTAAGCAGTTTAGCCTGGTTATAGGATGTTCACTAGCAGGAGGAATTATTATAAGTATGGTGGAATTCTAGTCAAGTCTCCCTTTTCTTAAGTAACTGGCACAAACTTTAACTAGTCAGCAAGCAAAGGATAAAGAGGTTCAAAATATTGAAGCTTGCATTATGTGAATTCTGCTATTCAATATCCGGGATGCTTATTATTTTCCCTCGCATCAGCAATAAGGAATAAGGCCATATTAATAGAAAATAGCCTCTTATTGATTGAGGGTGAATTATGATTCGAGGGATTTTATCTAAAATAATTGCCAGCAGCCGCTTTATTACGATTTTTATTATTCTCAGCCTGGTTCTGGGCCTTTACAGCTATTACCTCCTGCCTAAACAGGAGAGCCCGGAGGTTTCCGCCCCGGTAGCCATGATCAGCAACATATATCCCGGAGCCTCACCACAGGAAGTAGAAAGAATGGTAACCCGGGTAATTGAGAGCAATATTCGCAAGCTGCCTGGCTATGATTTCAGTGAATCTTATAGTAGAAATAGTATTTCTGTAGTGCTGCTGCAGCTGCAAAATGATGCTCCGGTGGAAGAATCTTGGAATGAATTGCGCCGGATTTTAAGTGATACGCAAAGAGAGCTGCCCCCGGAATGCCTGCCTATTCAGCTTAATACCGATTTGGCGGAAACTGCGGGAATTATTGTTAGTCTCTCCGGACAACATTATAATCCGGAAGAATTAGCGGTTGTGGCCGAGAAGTTCAAAAAAAGGCTGGAGCAAGTAGAGGGTATAGCCCGGTTTGAAATCTTTGGGGAAGAAAAAAAACGGATAGAGGTAGAAATCGACCATACTCGCCTGGCCGCGAGCGGCCTGTCCCTGGAGGAAATATTTAATATCCTGCAAGCCCAAAATGTAGTCATTCCACCCGGAGCCATTGTAGAAGAAGGCATTAAGACTAATGTCAGGATTCCTGGTTGGTATAATTCCCTGGACGATATTGAAAACACTATTATAGGGGTTTCACCAGACGGGATCAGCCAAAGACTAAAAGACATTGCCAATATCCGCTGGGAATTAGAGCCCGACCGTCCCCTGGCCCGGTACAACGGTCAATCGGCTCTCCTGTTAACCGGCTATTTTGAGGCGGAAGAGAACATCCTCCTGGTAGGAAAAAAGCTCCGGGATGAGCTGGATAAGCTAAAAAGTGAAGCTCCCCATGACCTGCTGGTAGACCAGGTCTTATTTCAGCCTGATGAAGTAAATAAAAACCTCTATCGCTTCTTACGCAATTTGCTGGAAGGCATAATTCTGGTAATAATCGTAGTGCTGCTGGGAATGGGATGGAAAAATGCCCTGGTAGCCTCTACTGCTATTCCTCTTTCCATTATGCTCAGCTTTATGGCCATGTACCTGTTGGGAATTAAGGTGCAAGAAATATCGATTGCCGCCTTGATTATTGTTCTGGGCATACTGGTAGATGATGCTATCGTAATGGTAGATGCCATCCAGGTTGGCTTGGATAAAGGCCTTAAGCGGATGGAAGCCTGCCTGCAGGGACTTAAACAGGCAGCCATACCCATTCTCACCGCCACCCTGGTGATTATTATTGCCTTTTCTCCTATCTTTGTTCTTCCCGGCGCACCGGGGGAATTCCTCCAAAGTCTTCCCCAGATTGTCTTAATATCACTGCTGGCTTCATATGTGGTAGCTATGTTTATTACCCCGGCTATGGCCTACCGGTTTTTTACTCCCAGCCAGCATCGTAAAGATGATTGGCTAAGAAGATTTTTTGCTTATTTATTGCATGAGAGTATGGCTAGAAAAAGGACCGCTATTATTTCTTCCCTGCTTATTTTTAGCCTGGCGGTATATGCTCTTACTTTTATGGGCCTGCAGTTCTTCCCTTCAGCAGACAAAGACCTGCTATACATTGATATTAATGCCCCGGCCGGCTCTACCCGAGTCAGGACCGAAGAACTGCTGCTACAGGTGGAAGATATTCTTTCCCGGGAAGGAGAAGTGCTGGCTTATACCAGTTCCGTCGGCAGTGCTGTGCCCAAGTTCTATATAACACTGCCTGTTTCCCCACAAGCTCCGGACTTTGCCCAGGTTATGCTGCGCATCCGGCCACAGCAGGGAGACCGTTTTCAAAACAACGAGGAAATGGCCAGTTACCTTCAGGAGAAGCTGGACAGCCGGATTAGTGCCGGTAATATTAAGGTGAAATTATTGGAAAAAGCCTTTCCGGTAGCCCCGGTACAGCTAAGAATAAGTGGAGAACAGCGGGAAAACCTGCGCCAGGCTGCTGAGCTGATTAAAAGTAAACTGAAACAAATACCTGGTTCCCGTAATGTTGAAGATAATGGGGAAAAAGAAATACAGCAATTGCTGGTTGAGGCGGATGCTGAAAAAGCCAGCCGCCTGGGAATCAGCAACTATGATATTCAACGCCAGACCAGTTTGGCCCTGGAGGGAGGACGGGCTTCGGTATTACGCCAGGAAGGGGAGCAATATAGTATCCTGTTACGCTCGGATATAAATTCCCGTCAGCAGCTGGAAAACCTGAGCATCAAGTCCGCTTATTCCAAGCGTAGCGTTCCCCTGAAAGAAATCGTCGGCATCGAGGTTAAACCCCAATTATCCAGTATCAATAAATACGATGGCCAAAACTCTATCAAAGTAAGAAGTGATATAAGACCAGGCTATAGTGCCGTAGAAATAGAGAAAGAACTAAAAGACAAATTATCCTCTGTCGAGTTACCGGGAGTTAGTCTCCTTTATGATGGCGAGTATAAACAAATCAAAGATAATTTTGGTATCCTGACCCGGGCAGCACTTCTGGCTCTTTTCCTGATTTATTTCATCTTAGTGTTGCAGTTCCATTCCTTCATCCAACCACTGGTTATATTCCTGACTATCCCCCTGGCTTTGATTGGCTCGATACTGGGACTTTTGCTTTTCCGCCAGCCTCTTTCTTTTATGGCCTTTATTGGCATGGTGAGCCTTACCGGATTGGTAATCCGCAACGCTATATTGCTCATCGCTTTCATAAATGATGCTCGGGAGCGGGGATTGGCTGTGGAAAAGGCCTGTGAAGATGCCGTTGAAAGAAGATTTCGCCCTATTATCCTCAGCGCGGTGACCGCTACCATAGGTCTGGTACCCCTGGCTTTGTCCGGCAGCAGTCTCTTTGTTCCCCTGGCTATTGCTATAATTTTCGGCCTGCTGGTAGCCACTCTTCTTACTATGGTCATAATCCCGGTAGTCTACAGCCTCCTGCTGCCGGAGCGTACGGAGGTGAAGGCTTGAACGGCAGGAAAAAGACCGTAATCCGGAAACGCTAACCTCCCATCTCTTACTCCTTACTTTTCCTATTAATTTAAACGAGGAAGAAGAGAAACAATTGGAGGCGGAAATAGGCAGGATAGATGCAAAGGAGGCCAAAAGAATGACGGGTAGAGTAAAAAGGCAGGCAGATTTGCTAATAAGATTATTGCATAAGAAATTTACTAATGAACCTGCGGAAATCGAAGACCAGGTGCGAACCCACCAACCGCCGGTGGCAGTATGTATCAACCGGGCAAGATTACTTTCCCGGATTTTTCATAACTCCCGAGACCGTTACCGAAGTTGTTTTTCTATTTCTGTAAGAAGCTTATTATAATTAACAAAATACTGAGGTTTAATGCCAGGGGCCTTCTTAATAGCATATCCCGAGGCTCCGGCATAACGAATACTGAAGCCGTCTTCCAGACGAAACCAGACTCGTCCGTAAGGGTTGTCTTTATCCAACAGACGAATCGGTTCGCTGGGATCAAGGGTAAACTTGGAACCAAGAGCACTTAAATCCTCAAATAATCTCCATTCTGGCTCCGTTTCCAACAGCAGTTCTTCAAGATTGCGGGCACGCTCCAGGCCCAACCGGCTGGTCCAGCGGTGTTGAGTGAAACTATATCCACTGATATTGCTTACCGGGGGTTTCTTTTCGATTACCTCACCTAATTTAAAAAGTACCTGAAGCTCTTCTAAATCCCGTTTTGGACTCCAGGGGGTTAGTATTTCCTTTCTTTTAACAATGTCAATGCTTTCAACCGGGGCATAATGAGTTACTGCACCGGGCCGGCGTATTTCCAGGGGCGAGTATATCGCCACCCATTTGGTGGCGTATTGGCGCAGCTGGGTCTTTAACACCGGCATGTAATAGAGCCGCTCTTCAATAATCCATTGTAAATGCTGGGCCTGATTGCCGGCACTTAAGGTACCTAAAACTACAGGTTCGGCTGCAGATAAACGCCAATCCCGGGCTCGTTCGTATATACTGTGGGGCAAAGTATATTGGGCAATACTGAAACCACCCATTTTCAAGCTGCTGCGCAACCACTCTCTAACATATTCCGTGTTACCTGGTAAAAAAGGTAAAGCACCTACTCCAATATGTTTTAGGGCTTTCCACAGCTTACTATTAAAAAAAGTATCTTCCGTTCTACCTCCGGGAAATACGGCTGCTGCCTGTACCACGGTTCTCCGTTGCACCGGTTTTTCACCACTACGGTTTTGAAATTCCAGGATCGCATCGCGATACCGGTGCATAGCATTGAGAGCATCTTCTGGAGGACCCTGGGAATTATATCGCTGTATGTATTCATCAGAAGCATCCAACCTGTACTTGGCATCAAGAACTAAATGCATGGCTGGCCAGGCCTCATTTTCCAGGGTAATCACCATATCCGGACGCTGGGGAATAAGCATCGCTTCTCCCTGAAAACTGGGGTTATAGGTAGCTGTTATACGCCGGTCTCCACCGGATGCAAAACACACCCGCTGTTCCCTCCCCCGGTTAAGTAAAACCCGCAGGCCCATCTGTTTAACCGCAAACAGCTCTTTTACCGGGATTTGCTGCCCGGTTTCCTCCCCAATTATACGAAGCAGAGATAGATAGCACCAGTACTCGTATAATAAATTCAAATCTTTAACTGATAACTGTAAGGGACCCCCTTCAATCCGCAGACCCAGCGCTAGAGCCAGGCAGTTGGTATAAGCTTCCCGATAGCCGGGTGACCCTAATAACTGCAGCGAAACAAAACCTGCCAGAATTTCCCCATTGGCAACGGCCAGCGGTTCCAAACCTTGTAGACGCAGCACCCGCTTTTCCATGTCCTCTAATTCCTGCAAAGCCGTACGGCGCCGGGGAGTTATTTCCCACTGACGTTCTTCCAGACGTAAGCGATTTAATCGCTGTCGAATAAGCTGCAGCTGCCGCGATAACCAGCGATGTTCCATAGTATTCAGGGTACTCCGAGGACGGTCTTCATAAATATACTGGCGAAGCGGTATGTTACTTCTTGTCTGAACAAAACCACCCCGGCCCGAACCTTTCCTTACTGCAGCCAAAACCCGTCCATTAATATGCTTTATCTTTTCCACCCTTACCGGCATCTGCTCTCTTTGCAATCCCCTTACCGGTTTACTGGCAATAAAGTTTAAGGCCCTTTCCAAATCGTCTATAATACCCCGTAAGAGAACAAACCATTCTAAATTAGTAGACGGGGAGGGGGTAGTGGTACCCATTTGGTAGGTTGAGCGCAGGTACTCCATGGCCAAACCTGTCATCATATCCTGTACCGATGCCAGTATTTCCTCATAATCACTGGCATAGTCCAACTTGCTGGGGAAAACCTCGACCTGAAATGAAAACTCCGGTTTATCATCAAGCAGTATCGTAAATTCGCTGTAACCTGCCTGAGAACCGAAGTTAATATATCCATAAACTGTGGAATGAACATCGTCATAATCCAAATCTCTAATTATAACCGGATCACGGTGCACTATATCCAGTTTATGACCAGGCTGGGACCGAGCATATAGCTTATAATTAGTTTCTTCAAAAAGACAGGGCCCGGCATATTGTTGCGGGCAATTTGCCAGCTTTGGGGGTACACCCTGACGCCATATTTTTTGCCAGGTAAGACCTGCCCGGTGGGCGGTAATAACCAGACGGCCAGAGATTTCCTGACCTGGAGGTTTTTTTGGTCCTTTGTTACTGGATAAACTAAATTTCAGGTGTACCAGATCACTGGCCAATTCAAAAAGCTGCTCCATAACATCACATCCAGTAAGATGTAAATCCTTCAGTAACTAAACGTTCCCACATCAGGCATAGTCTTGCCGCAGTGCGGGGATAGCGGGCATCTGCCAGGAAGGTAGGTCGCCCCATTTTATCCCAATCATCAACCATTATCCGCGCATTTTCTTCGCTAATATTATTTGCCCCTTTAACTGCCCAACCCAATAGCTGCAACACCACCTTGCGAACCGGGGTGCTGCCCCCGATAATCCGGGGTAATATTTTCATCTGTAAGGCTAAATCCAGGGGATTAACCTGTATCCCATCCCGGTTAACGAATGAGCTTATAATTTCTTCTGCATGTAATACAAATAAGGCTACTTCATCCCTTACCCGGTAGCCTACTTGTAACTGGGCCTGAATCAATACGCTGTTAACTTCGGTGAGCACCGCGATAACTTCTTCTATCTTCTGCTTGTCTTCTACAGTAATCTTCTGTAGCCCGTTCAGATTAATGGCCCGGGGAAACCAGAGTTCGACCGGCCAAATATTAATATCAGGAGTCTTAGTACTATCATTTCCCCAGGATTCTAAATGTATCTCGGAAAACTCCAGGGTAAAAGCGCGATCCAGTACCTTACGGCTGAATCCATAAGCACTTTCATCCATATTAACAGTCCCTACGATAGCCAGGTTAGATGGCAATACTTGCTGCCTCCATTGGGCATCTTCCTCTTTAAAATCCTGAGAGATAAGTGGCCCGCTGATAAATCCCCCGGTACCATCAGGGTGGCGGTTTTCCACCTGGCTTAAAACCTCGGCAAAGTAGTGTTCCACGCGGGCCAGATTCATTTCATCCAAAATGCAGATAAAATGTTTATCGGGATTTTTTGCGGCCTCCTGAACTATTGACAGCAAAGCACCTGGTTTAAACTGCCCCTGCAAATCACAATAGCCAAGCACATCCGAACTATCAGTCCAATCAGGTCTTACCGGAATCAGATGGCAATTTCCACCGGTTGCCTTACTGATTAAGGCCGGCAGTTTTGATTTTCCCGTACCGGAAACCCCCGCCAGAATTACAAATGGTTTCGTACGCAACGCAGCAACATACGCAGCTATTTGCCACGGTTCGAAGGTATAGCCCTGGGCAGCAATGTTCATAAGCAGTCTTTCCACTCTATCATTCCCCTCACCGATAACAATCAAGCCGGATTTTGGCTCTTCGACATGAAGATAAGCATTAAGTATAGTAACCAAATCCCGAGTAAGTTCAATGTCATTAGGTAATGTTTCAGCCGGATAGAATTTGTAAGCAATAGTTGCTTTTTGATAATCACTTCCCAAGCTACTATCAGCATATAATTTCATGTTATTATCTAATTTAAAACCTTTTGCCTCTAATTTCTTCAAGGAGGGGCGTATTTCTTCTGCTTTCTGTTGCAATTGCTGATAACCTTGTCTCCGCCCCACTGTTTGGATAATTTCGGTTACCCCTTGCATCAGACATAAATATAATCCCTGCATATCCTGACAAAATAAATAAGCAACATAAATACCCTTCTGAATCGAATCTGCTTTGTTTTTATCCATAAACGCTATCCAGGGTACTTTGGCCCAGTTTCCCTGCCCTACACTCCACCGTGGCGTAACATTATTTGATATATTCCCATTATCATTAATTTTTTCTTCTATATCCTTAAATACCTGCCATATTTGGTGGTTTGAACTAAATGGCTGGCCTAAACGAGCAGATACATAGTCTTTTAAAATAATGGCCAAGTTTTCAGCTAATCCCCTAACTGCTTCACTTTCTCGTTCATCAGCAAGTGTTATTATTTTAAAACCCTTTTTTATCAGATAATTATTAGCCTCATCCCCGCCGCTGAATGAGCTCACCGGATCCCCGGTTGCCATAGAAATTATCTGTTTTACGGGATAGAGCTGATCATTTCTTTGTATTGCATATTTGTGATTCTTGTTATCTTGCCAATTTAACCATTCTGCATTGCTGCGGTATTCTTCATCAAATTGCCACATAGCATCTAGGATAGCCTCTACTGGTACATCCTTAATCACTGCATTTCCCCCTTCCGTTGGTTTCACAGTGACTTAATCTGCATTTTACTTTAATTTCGCCTATATGGCATATTTATCCTGCCTAATTAAGCGTAAGACTTTTGCTTATAATGTTCCAAACCAGTAACAAACTTTTGTGGATTTTCGTAAACCTCCTCCAATAAACCCCTGCTTTTTACTGCCTCATGGGCAAACAGCTTGAATAATTGTCCCTTCAATCCTACCAATCCATAATGAAATTCCCTTGCATCATTGTGACCCATAGGTATTCTATAATAAGGGTGTTTTTCTGGAATGAGCTTTTTGCTGCTATTGCTGCAAATAAACACTAAACGCTGCTTATCGTTAACTTTTTCAAATGGCAATTGTAATGCCTGCAGGTAGTTCTTACCCAGGAGGAAGAAAACTAGATCATAGTGCGGCAACAACTTCTCCGTTTCTTCGTGGATTTTAAGGAATTGTGCCCACTGCAGTATTTCCCTTTATTCATTTTGTTAAATGTTATCTCATAAGGCCATACGGGATAATCCTCCGAAATCAGTCCATAGCCGGCAGATAGAATATAGACATCAATCGTCTCATCCCCATACTTTTTCCGCAATGTTAAAACACCTTCGTTTAAACGAAGGTGCTGAGCTCCGGTATACATTTTTCCAGCCGGGAGAAGGTAAGGATTTAGCTTTTTACTTTTTTCTTTAAACCTTTCTGCATCCAGGAAGTCTTCCTTTCTTAAAGCATCATCCGGTCGATATGTTTTACTGCCTGTACAGGCTGTTATTAGCAATATTCTCTGCATGAAGATACTCCTTGAAAATTCTTAAGACTTTTCACAGTTTTCTCAGGCTTAAATATCCAACTGAAAAGGATTATAGCTAACCTCATGGTCGTAGGTATCAATACCCTCCCGGCGTTTCAGCCATCCCACCACCACATAAGTAAGAGGAGTAGCCAGAATTTCAAAAGCTACTTTAAAAAGGTACTGGTAAAGCATCATCTGCAGGAGAACTGCATTGGGTACCACTCCCAGAAAACAGACGGTAATAAAAACTATGGTATCAATCCCTTCACCAATCAGGGTAGAACCAATGGTGCGCGTCCACAGCCACTTCCCTCTGGTCAATATCTTCATCCGCGACAGAATAGCAGCGTTGGAGAATTCCCCCAGCAGATAAGCTAAAAGGGAAGCCAAAACAATACGCGGTGTCATGCCTAAAACGGTCGCAAAAGCCTCTTCCGCTTCAAAAAAGCCGGGGGAGGGTATCGCCATAACCAGGAAAAAAACCCCTACCATCAGAATGTTGCAGGCAAAACCAGTCCATATAACCATCCGGGCTCGGCCATAACCATAAACTTCGGTAAGGATGTCACCAAAGATATAAGCCAGGGGAAATAGGATTACTGCCCCAGGCAGAATCATGCTTCCAAAAGTAATGAGTTTCCCTGCTATGATATTGGATAACAACAAAGAAGTTACAAAAAGGCAGGCAATGATGACAAATAAGTGCGACAGTTTATTGTGTTCCTTAATCAATAACCAATCTCCTCTCAACCCAAAAACTCTTACAACCCAATTTTACTATCCATAAGTATAAATAAGAATCATGCATTTAGCAAAATATTAGCTTGGTCCTGAAGGGGAGGTGGGTTACAAAGTGAGCAGATTTAAATTGATGCATTCCTGGCTTTTCCTCATCACTTTCAAATACTTGCGCATCCAGTAATATGATGCTCAAGCAATCAGTTTGTGGGTCATACTTGTATCCATTCCTTTCTTGAGGCACAAAACATCATGAAAGGTTTTCTTTCAGATACTCAATTAATCTTGGATTTAATCATTTCTAATTGTATAGTTTTAATGGTCCTCAAATTACATTTTTGCTTTAATATCAATTTATTCATGTCTTGGATGCGTAGCATTTTCGGCATCTGGGCTCATATCTTTCACTGTCACCGATTAAAATAAGATTTCCCTTGGGCTGTGGGAGACTGTTTTTGAGCCAGGTGTATACCGCATCTTCGCCACAGCGGCAAACAGCAGTCAATTTGCTTACTGAATCAGCTATGGCCATAAGCTGACCCATAAATCCAAATGGACGCCGATGAGCATCCATATCTAAACCGGATATTATTACGGTTTTACCCTGGTCCTTGAGTGATTGAACATAGGTTAAAATCCATTCTCCAAAAAACTGGGCTTCATCGATTGCCACCACAGCAGCTTCAATGCCGATTGGTTTATGCAGGACCAAAACTGGAATGCTGAATTGCTGCCTGACCGAGGTTGTGGCTATCTCCGTCTCGGTTCGGCTGTCAATATGTGGTTTGAATAGAACAACATTGTTGCCTGCCAGGGTATAGCGTTCAAGTCTTCGCATCAATTCGGTTGTTTTACCCGCAAACATGGGGCCGGTAATTATTTCGATCTTGCCCATGCAAACCTCCAAAATACTTTAGCTATACAGGCTATATTCGCTGCTTTCCGCAAAATTCCTCTCAACTCATGTAAATCCTATTGTTGTGTAATTCAATTACCTTATTTTTTGCCACACAAGTACTCATATTTACCCATTTAAAACCGTAATCTAAAAGCTAAATTTAAAGCATATTGATTAAAAAATTGCCCCGGTGGCATATTAAGCACAGAATTATATTTTAGGGAAAGGGCGTTTTTCTATATGAATAGTGCAAGGGTAAAGGAGATACTGGCTTCCAGTGATTCCATTGAGGTGAGATTCAAAGGCTCCCCAGTATGGATTGAGTCAATTGACGGCGACAGGGCCAAAGTCCAAGCCATTGACAGCAAAAGGCGCTTCGAGGTTATGGTACACCAGTTGGTGGAAGGTAAACAAATGTGATAAATTTATGTTTTTTTGCTTTTGACAATATTTTTACTCTATATTATAATGATTTACGCACGGGTTGAAACAAGCCGTTTTGCAGCCGGATGGTGTAGTGGTAGCACGACTGACTCTGGATCAGTTCGCCAGGGTTCGAATCCTTGTCCGGCTGCCATATTATGGCCCCATCGTCTAGAGGCCTAGGATGCCGCCCTCTCACGGCGGAGACAGGGGTTCGACTCCCCTTGGGGCTACCATAGAAAATTAAGACCACTCTTGCCGGGGTGGTCTTATTATTATTATTATTGAAATGAGGGGAAAATATTGCGGACCCTGATTGCCACCGTATTGACCAATAGCAAGGGCAAAGATATTTACTGTTCCGTAAAAAAGCTAAGCGATGCTCAGCTTGATACTATACGCAAAACTAACCGACCTCAGCTAGAGGAAGCCGGCTTCACCTTCATTAGATTGCTTTCCCTGGAATACCCTGAAGTTAAGGGACATGCCATATTCTTTGAGGGTCATTTCGATGAAATGCTGCGGGTCTTAAAAAGTCTGGAGAAAGGTTACCTGCTATAAATATGAATAGGCCAGCCAGGGCCAGCCACAGGGACGGTTCTTTTGGCTGGTGGGGCAATCACAACCTGAAACGGGGACGGGGTTTTGGCAACTTCGTCCTTCTGTGTCCTAACCCTATTTTCTTATTAACCCACATGGCTGAAAGCCACAACCACCGATGAAAAATGAATTAGTATGGCGCATGAATAGAAGATAGAGTAGGATATAACCCCCTCCCCTTTCTGAAGCCTGATGACCGACGGCCATTAACCCCTCACCCTTTACTTTCTTATCAGAGTCCCCGGCTATTATTAGCTTAAGCGCAGGCGGCAAAATTTTCGCCTGCCTACTTGCAGAACCATGGTATCCTGGAGCAGCAGGTTTTCTTCCTGGTATTTTTCCCCATTCACTTTAACTGCTCCCTGTTTAATCATCCGGCGGCCATCGCTGGTGGAATTGACCATGGAATTATCGTGGAGAAACTTGGGCAGCCAAACTTCTCTTTCGCTGCTGGTTATTACCGGTATATCCTCCGGAATATCCCTTTGGGAAAAGACCAGCCTGAATTTTTCCTCAGCTTTCTCAGCTTCTTCTTCATTGTGATAGATTTTAATTATTTCTTTGGCCAGCCTTATTTTGGCGTCCCGCGGGTTAAGCTTGCCGGAGTTCATATCTTCCTGCAGGCCCTGGATATCATTCATTGGCACCCGGGTTAAAAGCTCAAAATAGCGGGCTATTAATTCATCCGGAATAGACATGGTCTTGCCAAACATTTCATAGGCTTCCTCATTGACCCCTATGTAATTACCCAGGCTTTTACTCATCTTTTGTACGCCATCAGTTCCTTCCAATATTGGCATGGTAAGTGCCACCTGGGGTTCCTGGCCGTATTCCCGGAGCAGGTTGCGGCCCACCAGGAGGTTGAATTTTTGATCGGTTCCCCCCAGTTCCACATCGGCCCGCAGTTCCACCGAATCATAAGCCTGCATCAAGGGGTACATAAACTCATGTATTCCTATGGGTAAGCCTTCACGATAACGCTTGGAAAAGTCATCCCTTTCCAGCATGCGCGCCACTGTATATTTCCCGGCCAGGTTGAGTACATCGGCCAGCTTGAGTTGCATCAACCAGCTGCTGTTAAAATGGATAAAGGTCTTCTCACGATCCAGGATTTTAAAGATCTGTTCCTGGTAAGTCGCAGCATTAGCCATTACTTCTTCTTCGCTTAATTGTTTTCGGGTTTCAGATTTACCGGAAGGATCGCCAATACGGCCGGTAAAGTCCCCAATAATAAGATGAACTTCATGGCCCAGGTCCTGGAATTGGCGAAGCTTGTTAAGAACTACTGTATGCCCCAGGTGAATATCCGGAGCGGTAGGATCGAGGCCCAGCTTGGCTCTTAAGGGGCGCTTTTCCTTGATGGAGCGGAAAAGCTTCTGGGCCAGTTCTTCCTCCGGTATGATTTCGGCCACGCCCCGCCGGATTAGTTCCATTTGTCGATTTACCTCTGTCAGCACTGTTTTCTCGTCCACCATACTACCTCCTTGCTCATAAAATATAGCATTGAATTTCTTGATGTGCAATAATTTGAACTCTGTAAGCGTATTTATATATAGGATTTCCTGCAATGCTTACCATAAGTCACAAGCAGGAAAATCCTTGTCTTTGTCAAATATTAATTAGAAGTCTTAAGAAGAAGACAAGACTTTTAGCATAAGCATTCCCGGCCAAATACAGGAGGGTTTAAACTACTGATGACAAGCAAAGAGAAAAAAAACAAACGAGCAAAAAGACGCAGTTATAGCTGGTTGAGTACCCTGCTATTAATTTTTTTGGTTGCTGCCGGTGTGGGGGTAGGCGTTTTAGTTTATGCTGCGCAAAATCTTCCCGCCTGGGATCCGCAACAGCTTTCCGGTGCCAGCACTACTTTTTTATATGATGACCAGGGAAAAGTCCTGGCGGGATTGCATGCCGAACAAAATCGAACTGAAACCAGCCTGAATAATGTTCCTCCCGATTTGATCAATGCCTTTATCGCTACTGAGGATCAGGATTTCTACCGCCATCACGGGGTTAACTTTAAGGGAATAGTACGAGCGTTGCTGGTTAATCTTCAATCAGGCGATTTGACGGGACAGGGGGCCAGTACTATAACCCAGCAGTTGGCCCGCAACGCTTTTCTCACCTTTGACAAGCAATGGGAAAGGAAAATCAAGGAAGTTCTGCTGGCTTTCAAACTGGAAACCCATTATTCCAAAGATGAAATCTTGAGCATGTATCTTAATAAAATCTACTTTGGCGCCGGTGCCTACGGGGTACAGGCAGCAGCCAACACCTATTTCGGCAAAGATGTAAGCAAATTGGACCTGGCCGAGTCCTCATTGCTGGCAGGTTTGCCGCAAAGTCCCAACTCCTATAACCCGTTCCAGTATTATGACCGGGCTAAAGCCAGGCAGCAAATGGTTCTAAAATGTATGGTAGATTGCAATTATATTGACCAAGAAACTGCCCAGCAGGCTTTTGAAACTCCCCTGGTTTTTAAGAAATCATTTAATTCCGGAAGCAGGTATGGCTATTTTATTGACGCGGTAATAGATGAAACCCTGGATATCCTGGAAGCGCGCGAAATTTATGAAGATCCGAATAATGCCATTTATCGTTCGGGGCTTAAAATCTATACCACCATGAATGCCCAGCTGGAAAGCCATGCCGAAGAGTTCTTTAAGAACCCGGCCAATTTCCCCTCGGAACAGAAAAACGGAGAGCAGATTCAATGTGCCATGGCTCTAATCGATCATAGCAACGGGGAAGTAAAAGCTATCATGGGTGGTCGTTCCTATGAACAGCGAAGGGGATTTAATCGGGCCACCAATGCCTTGCGGCAACCAGGGTCTTCGATTAAACCCTTGACGGTATATGCTCCGGCACTGGAAGACGGCTATATGCCCTTCTTTACCCTTATAGATGAACCGATTTCCATTAAGGTAGGAAACACTATTTGGAGCCCGAAGAACTATGACCCCAACTATCGTGGTTTGATAAGCATGAGGACTGCAGTACAGTGGTCAGTCAATACCTATGCGGTACAATTATTGGAAAAAGTTGGGGTAAGAAAGTCTTTTGATTTTGGCAAATCCCTGGGGCTTGATCTGGTGGATACGCCGGGTACGAATGATTTGAGCCTGGCTCCCCTTTCTCTGGGCGGCCTGACCCGTGGAGCATCACCTGTACAGATGGCCGCCGCTTATGGTGCCTTTGGCAACGGAGGTTTATATGCCAAACCCCATTTTGTAACCCGTATTCTTGATGCCGATGGAGTGGAAATCTACCGCTTCAAACCGGATTATCACCGGGCCATGTCCGAAGAAACCGCCTGGTTGATGAACAGCATGCTGCAAACCGTAGTCAGCTCTGGTACCGGCACCAATGCCCGGGTCCCTGGCGTACAGACCGGGGGTAAGACCGGCACCTCAGAAGAATATAAGGATTCCTGGTTTTGCGGCGTCACTCCCGGCTATTCTGCTGCCATATGGATGGGCTATGACCGGGAGCATACTATGAACAAGGTATATGGCGGCAGTTACCCGGCCCGTATGTTCCGCTCCATGATGCAAAAGGCCCATGAAATTAAAAATCCCAAGCCGCGTTCTATGCCTGCTGGAATAGTATCAGTGTCGGTGTGCTCGAAATCGGGCAAGCTTCCCGCTGAACTCTGCTCGCAGGAACAAATCTTTTCCGACTATTGTCTTAAAAATAAGGTTCCGACAGAAATCTGTGATGCGCACAATATGGTTTCCATTTGCCCGGAATCAGGAAAACTGGCTGGTCGCTACTGCCCTAATCCCGAAATGCGTTCCTTGACCAAGGATGAAACTCCTACGGAAAAATGCGATATTCACAGCGATTTTTCCCTGCCTGCTTTATTGAACAACGAAATTTATGTCTGCCGTGACCCTCGGCATAATGGGAAAATATACCGGGCCAACCTGCCCAATCCTTTACAATCAGGGGGTTGCCCTCCGGAGTATCTGGAAAAAGTCATAGTGGAGAACGGGGATAGTCTTCCCTATTGCTCGCTGGAAGATCACCAGTTAAAGAAAAAGAAAGCCCGTGAAGTATTCGATGATGTGATCGGGCTATAGCAGCAAAGCTTAATTGAACTCCACAACTGTAACCCCATGGCCGCCTTCTTCCCGGAGACCATCGCGATAACTTTTAACATAGCGGTGGTCTTTCAGATAATGGCGAACTGCGGTTCTCAGGGCTCCAGTGCCTTTACCATGGATAATACGCACCGAATCCAGGCCTAAGAGATTGGCATCCTCCAGGTATTTATCGACTATATACAGGGCATCTTCGGCCAATTGACCCCGCACATCAATCTCCTTGGAAATTGTCCGGGCCTTTTCCAGAAAACCCTGATGGCGGCGATGGCTTATTATTTCTTCTTTTTCCTGGCTGGGACTTAACTGTTCCTGATTTACATTAAGCTTTAGTATGCCTACCTGAACTACCACCTCACCCTGGTTGTTGGGACCTTCTACTACATAACCCTTTTGCTTAATATTCCTAATAGTAACATAATCCCCCGCTTTGATTTTAGGCGGATTAACCCCGTAGTCTTTTTCTATTTCACCCGGGAAGTCCACTTTAATTTGCCGGATCTTTTGCCGGGCTTGCTCCACTTCGTGCCATTTGGGCGGTTTTTCTTTTTCCTTCATCAGTTCTTTAAATTCCTCAATGGCCGTATTGGCTTCCCTTTTTATTTCCCGGAGGTAGCGCTCTGCCTCCAAACGGGATTTTTCCATTACTTCCGTCTTTTCCTGTTCAAAGCTTTCCCTATCCTGCTCCAGGCTCTGTTTATTCTCCCGTAGTTCTGCCAGCAGTTTTTCCACTTCTTGCTGGGATTTTTCCACCTGGCTCTGGCTTTCTTTCAAGTGGCGAATCATATTCCCTATTTCCATTTCCCGGCGAGGCAGCAACTGCCGGGCCTGCTGCACTAACTCAGTCTTCAAACCCAGGCGGGAGGCGATTTCCAGGGCATTACTTTGTCCGGGCATTCCTATACTCAACTTATAGGTGGGCTGCAAGCTTACCGGGTTAAACTCCACCGAAGCATTTTTTACCCGTTCTCTTTGATAGGCAAAATATTTTAATTCGCTCTGGTGGGTGGTCAGGATTACGCGGGAGCATTTACGCATCAACTCTTCCAATATTACCCGGGCCAAAGCGGCTCCCTCGGCCGGGTCAGTACCTGCCCCCACTTCATCCATCAAAACCAGCGATTCCTTATCGGCTTTTTCTAATATGGCAATAATATTGGTCATATGCGAGGAAAAGGTGCTTAAGGATTGCTCAATGCTCTGTTCATCTCCAATGTCCACAAAAAGCTTCTTAAAAACGGAAATCCGGCTGTTTTCCCGGGCTGGAATGAAGAGCCCGCTCAAGGCCATGAGGGTCAAAAGCCCCACCGTTTTTAAGGCCACCGTTTTCCCCCCGGTATTGGGACCGGTAATTACCAGTACATCAAAATCACTTCCCAGGCGAATATCCAGGGGAACCGCATCCTGACCCAACAGGGGATGCCGTCCCCGGCTAATCTCCAGGATACCTCTCGCGTTAATCTCCGGGCGATAGTAATCACCTTGATAAGCCAGGCGGGCACGGGCATAGATAAAATCAAATTCACTGAGTATTTCCTGATTTCCGGCTATTTCTACCCGATATTGCCCTACTGCCTCACTAAGCTTTCGTAATATTCTTTCTACTTCTCTTTTTTCTTCTCTTTGCAGAGCCCGGATACGATTATTGTTCTCTACTACTGCTGCCGGTTCAATAAAAACGGTGGCTCCACTGGCAGATTCATCGTGAATAATACCTCGCACCTCATGCCGGAACTCCTGCCGGATCGGCACCACATAGCGCCCTTCCCTTTCCGTAACCAGACTGTCCTGTAGCCATTTCTGGGTATCGGGTGAGCGAATGAATTCCTGCAGGTAATTACGGATACGCAAGCGCAGAGTATTTATCTGTCCCCGCAGGCTTTTCAATTCCGGCGAGGCATCATCTTTAAGTTCAGCCTCTTCACTTACAGCATTATTTATCTCATTCTCCAAACCCTTTACTTCCGCTATCTTCGACGACAAATAAAATAAACGAGGATATTTTCCAGCGGCAAATAGTTTTTGAACCTGGCGGGAGGAATTTAGGATATGGTATATCTCCCGTAATCCTGCCGGAGAGAGAATCCCCCCCACCTTGACCTTGGCCAGCTGTGAATCCACCAGCTTAAGTCCGTATAGAAAAGCAGGTTCGGAAAAACGCATGGCTTCCATGGCTTCACCCGTCTCATCCAGCCGCCTTATAATCACAGCAATATCACTGGAAGGTCTCATTTCTTCAGCTTTTCTCTGCCCACCCGCAAAAGAACTGAGCCTTTGCAGTTTCTCTCTTATTTTGTTATATTCCAGTTTTATTAGAGTTTTTTCATCAACTATCATATTTATAGTACTCCACGATAATAATGCCCCCTGGTAAAGGGAGAAAAAGAACTATCCATCAGCTGCTTTTTGTATTCAGCCAGCTCCGGCCGCTGTCCGAACTTTATCTCTTGTAGGGCCTTCCGGTAGATGCCGACTATCCTGGATACTTGTCTTTCATTATAGCGATAAGCTTCAATCCTCAAGCTTCCCGGACCCAGTAATAGGAACTTTTCCAGGTCTTCAATCATACAGAGAGTACGGGAATTAAACAGATAAAACCGACAATCTCTATCGCTAAGAACCGGAAATTCAAAACCCTTCTCATCCCGCAGGAAAAAACTATCCTGCCTGCAGTAGCCGGAGCAAACGGCATCTTTTCTGCCCATAACACTACCCAGGATACAATGCCGGGATATCATTAGAAGCAATTCACCGTGAACCAGCATTTCAACTTTATCAATATTGCCGAAGCTTTGCAACTGCTTCCAGCTCAGTTCCGGGGATAGACAAACTCCTTTTACTCCCAAGTCCAGTAGAAAACGAAGAGAATAAGAATTGAAAACATTAAGACTATAATCCGTATAGATGCCTATATCCCGGCCCAAGAAAGCTCTCAGATCCCCCAAATTCCCAACCATAATCGCTCCGACCCCTTCTTCCGCCAAGAAGTCAGGCTGAGGCTTATCGCTGGAATGATGTATTCGTGATAGTGCCGGGACTACTTCTCTATTGGCGGTGGTCGCCGCTTGCAGCAGTCGCTTTAAATCACCTTTTCTGGGGACAACGCCTTTCCCCAGAGCCGCCAACTGCAGGTACACTTTATCCGCTCCCGCCTCCAGGGCGCTGTACGCCTCCGCGATACCACTGACAGTCACGCTTAAAAGAGGAAGGCTTTTCCCCTGGGCCTGAGTATGGGAATCCCCCTGGCGGGATGGACTACCCGGAATATATAGATATTTATCTTTTATATGACGATAGGCCAGCTCATCATCCTCAGATAGCAGTGGCCCTCCCCTTAATAATTGCAAGATGGCGTCACATCCCCGGCGCCGGGTTTCATTAAGCTCACTGAAAGGAATCATAAGATTTTCCTCCCCACTGAGGGATAGATGACGCAGGTAAAAGGGGGTATTGCCCAGGCGCTCCATCTTTTCTTGCAACACTTCGAAGGTAAGCGGATGTTTTTCCGCTTTTTGAAGAAGGCCGGTGCTTTTTACCTTGACCTGTCTCCCCTCCCCATCACTAATAAGCAGGCTCAGGGGCTCGCCTTCCTGCAAAGAGACCAAAATATCGAGGGGCAGCTTGCTCCGGGAAGCAGCCTCAATACTGGCTTGAGCATTCTCCATAAGCTCACTGTCATAAGTCTTAAAGACCCGATCACCTGCCCCGGCCCGGCCCTCTATTTTAAGATTGACGATATCCCCAGACTCTGCCTGGGAAACCCTTTTACCCTGCAGTAAAATATCTTTTACCGTAAAAGCTGGCCCCTGGCCCTTTTTCACCCAAATCTCCAAACCATCCCCTACCCTGAGCTCTTCAGTCAATTTAATCCGGGTAGTAAAATCCTGGCTCTGTTCCACTACCCTTCCTATATATATCCCACGGTTGTTGGGTCTTTTTGGGCTAAGATATCCAGCTCGGTCCATTAGAAAGTAGCCAGCAGTAAAGTTGCGATTGAAAATCCTTTCCAAGCGCTTCCTGAGTTCAGGCGACACTGTACTTCCCGGGTTAACAGCCATAGAATCCAGTACTTCGCGATAGGCTCTGGTAACTACCGCCACATATTCGGCCCTTTTCATCCGTCCCTCGATTTTCAATGAATGGATACCTATTCTCTGCAAATCACCTAATTGTTCGATAAGGCAAAGATCCGCCGGGCTTAAGAGGTGCCGCCCTTCACTAGCCACCGGGGTATCCTCAGTTCGGGAAAATAGTTGGTAGGCCAGTCGGCAGGGTTGAGCACAACGCCCCCGGTTTCCGCTTCTCCCTCCTACCAAGCTGCTAAAAAGACATTGTCCGGAATAGGAGTAGCATAGTGCTCCATGTACGAAAACCTCAAATTCTATATCCTTTACTTCGCAGCAGATCTTAGCCAGTTCATCCCGGGACATTTCCCGGGCCAATACTACCCTTTTTACTCCTTCTTCCCGCAGCAAAATAGCCCCGGCAGAGTTATGCACGGTCATCTGGGTACTGGCATGAAGACGCAGGTCAGGGATAAGCTTGCGCAATGCATGGGTCAAGCCTATATCCTGGACAATAACTGCATCAACACCCATCTTATATAAATCCCGAATATAATCCAGGGCCGAGGCAAACTCGTGGTCAGCTATCAGGGTGTTTACCGTTACATATACTTTTTTATTTCTCAAGTGAGCGTAGTTTAGCGCATCATCAATACGCTCTTTATTGAAGTTTTCAGCATAGTGACGGGCACTGAAAGACTGGCCTCCCAGATAAACTGCATCCGCACCGTTTGCCATAGCGGCTAGGAAAGCTTCCCAGTTCCCCGCCGGCGCTAAGAGCTCCATTATCATACCTCCATAGGAAATTGCTTGATTGCAAACTTAAAATCAAGTAACACGCATATTTGCAAGACCCCATATAAGAGAAAAGTGAGGAGTGAGGGGTAAGGTGTGAAGGATTAATTTATTTCCTACTACATCTTACTATTCACTAACTCATCGGTGGTTGTGTCCTCCGTCCTGCAATCTCTCTTCCAATATATCCAGGCGCTGGCAGATGGAATCCAGGCGCTGGTCAATGTTTTGCAAAAGTCCGGCTAGCGAAATTCCTTCTCTGGCCAATAAGGGCTCCTGCTGCCGGGCAAAGAATTCAGCCCGTGATATGGTACTGCTAGTTGGAACTGTCGATTGTATATGGGGACTGATTCCCAGATCCCGGCGGGTTACCGGCTCATCCTCTTCTTTCAGAATTACGCTAAAACCCCCACATGATTCCAAGATCCCCTTATCGACATCCTCGATTTCCCTTATCCCCTGTTTTCTAAGTTCCTGCAAGAGATCATCGGCATTGAATTTTTCTCTGGCCATATTTTCTTTTACTATTTGGCCGTTGTCAATCAATATTACCGGTTTTCCAGTTATTAAGTGAGAAAGGGTCTGATTCTTCAAAGCCAGGTAACCCATGATATATTCCAGCAAGGCCAGGGTAGCCAGAATGACAATGCCCTCATAGAAAGGAAGGCTCTTATCCAGGGCTACTGAAACCACCGTATGGCCAACCCCGGTCATGACCACAAAATCAAAAGGCCCCAGCTCCCCTAAAGCTCTTTTACCCAAAAGTCTTATCATTATTAAAGCCAGAAAATACATGCCTATGGCCCGCAGAGCAAATATCAACACCCGATTTCCCCCTTTAAGCATCGGAAGAAACTGCGTAGAGTTTCAACACAGCGCTGCAACGAGGCGGGGGATTATAACCCGCCGACATATTTCACCTCGTTATAGAGGTTCTTGCTCTATTATTCGGTATGAGCTTACTGCTTTATTCGTAATAGCTAATAACGGGAGTTTCGATTTGGGCCTGGAAGGAAAGAAGAAGGGTTAAATGGTTTCCCAGAGCTTAGCTCTACTTGTTTTGAATGTAGTTCAATAAATCGGCAAGTTCCCAGCTGTTCACCACATCAGCAGGCTCCAGCCAGCCGCGCCGGGCATTTATTACCCCATATTTCATCAGCTTTAAATCCTGTTGGGAATGGGCATCACTGTTTATAGCAACTTTAATATCCATATCTTTGGCTATCTTAGCCGTTTCTTCGTCTATATCCAAACGATCCGGATGAGCATTGATTTCCAGAATCTTTTTATTGCGAGCTGCCGCTTCCAGTATTCTTTCCCGGTCCAATTCGTAACCGGGCCGGCGGTTTAGCAAGCGGCCGCTGAGATGACCGATTATATCTACCTTCTCATTCTTAATAGCCTGGATTATTCTTTCACTTTGTTTATCCCGCTCCAGTTTAAAATTACTATGTACTGACCCGATCACAATATCTAACTCTTCCAAAATATCATCGTCAAAATCCAGGCTGCCATCCTTCAATATGTCAACTTCACTCCCCTTTAATACCCGAAATTCATCTAAATTCAGGTTTAAAGCATCAATAACCTTACCCTGGGCATGCAGCCTTTCTTCATTAAGACCCCCGCTAATCGGCAGGGAGCGGGAATGTTCGGTAATAGCCAAATAGGAATAGCCCGAATCCTTCGCCGCCTGAACCATATCCTCTATATCGTGAGCTCCATCGCTCCACCGGGAATGAGTATGCAAGTCTCCTTTAATATCGCTCAGTTCTATAAGATTGGGGAGTTCTCCTTTAAGAGCTGCTTCAATTTCCCCTCGATTTTCTCTAAGTTCCGGGGGTATATACTGCATATCCATACTAGCATAAAACGCTTCTTCGCTGGTAAAATCGCCTTTCCGTTCTTCTCCTTTAAGCTTTCTTATTTGTTCAATATGCTCTTTGGAGCCGGTCGACCAGAATAGCTGGGATAAAAATTCTGCTGGAGGCACAATTATTATTTCAAAACTTAAATTATAGGCAAGACGGCCCTTTATGTGGTCAATACCCTGGCTCTCGGTTTCCTCCAGCCTTCTGTACCCGCATACCGCACGGTGCACGGCCTCAAATGAACGGCTGGCCACCATAATATCTATATCGCTGACCAGAGCTTTGCCCCGGCGAATACTGCCGGTAATAGCAACTTGCTCCGCTGCTTCGCTCTTCAGCAAATAATCACAGAGCTCTTCCGCCAGGGGAAGAGCCAGTCCTAGCGTACTCTTCGCACTGGCTTCCTGTAACATTTCCATGCCTTTTTTGATATTATATTCGGTTTTTGCCCCCAAACCAGGAAGAACCCTTATCCTCTTTTCCCGGGCTGCTTTTAAGAGATCAGGCAGGTTGTCTATCCCCAATTCATTATATATCAGCTTTACCGTTTTATGACCAATTCCAGGCAGGGCCAGCATGTCCAGCAAGCCCTCCGGCACTTCGTGGGCCAAACGCTCATAATACTCACAACTGCCCTTTTCCAGCATCTCCTCAATTTTGGACTGTAGCGCCTTGCCTATAGCCGGGATATCCCCTATCCTACCATTTTTATGGATATAAGCCAGATCTTCATCCAGGTGGTAGATGGAGTCGGCCGCCTTGCGATAGGCCCTGATTTTAAAGGGATTTTCATCCTTTATTTGCAGCATGTCGGCTATTCGATCCAACATTCGAGCCACATCACGATTGGTCATCAATTATCCCATCCTGTTCTTTTTCTCCTCTTCCAGGGTTTTGACCAATTCATCATAATCTTCCTGCAGCTTGTTTAATTCGTCCGCCAGATTGAGAGCCGTTAATACGGCTATTTTGGTATTGGAAAGGTTATAATTGCGCTGCTGAATCATTCTCATGCGGCGATCCACATAGTTGGCCAGCATTTCCATGTATTCCGGGCTCTCATCCCCTTTTACCACATAGTCTTCGTTGAAAATGCTTACCGTAACCTTATTGATTTGAATTTTTTTATCCTCCATGTATAATACCCCCTGACAATCTGCAATCATGGTGTATTTCTCCATTTACACCCCTTTTTCCTTCAAAAGAAAAAAACCAGGTTTAAAACCCGGTAATAGCCAGGGTCGTGTTTCCCGACCACATGGAACAGCCCAGCTTCACCCTCAATCATTTTAGATTAGCGCGTTCTTTAAATCTGTTGAACTTTAAAACTATGGTTCATCTTTGGTTTCATTGATAATCCTATGCATCAGAATTGAACTGTTTAATAATACTAGAACAATAATCTTTTAATTCCGGAATATCGCTTGTAATGGTCTCCCACAAGCTTTCATCATCAATCTTGCCGTAGTTATGAGCAACTATATTACGCAATGCCTTAATTTGCGTCCAAGGTATCCCAGTATAGCTCTGTTTAAAATCATCAGTAAGATGTGTGGTTAGTTCTCCAATTTGTAGAACGCAAAGAGCTGTAGCATTCTTATAAACAGAATCCTGTTTAAAAACGGTATAATCGTCACCAAAGCGATGGATAGTCTCTGAAATATCATTACAATAGGAAATAATGCACCGGAGTACATAAGCGTTTCGATTATTCTGCATATAATAGTATCTCCTCATTCTTAATTTTTTGCAGAAAATCATCTTCCAGACTTCCCGTTGTAAAAACATCGACTTTCATCTCTAAAGCTTCTTCAAGTTCTGTATACAGACCACATAAAGCAAACATTCCTTTAAGAGACCCTTTATCTACACGAAAATCTACATCACTGTTTTCAATAACATCTCCACGAGCATAAGAGCCAAACAGATAGACACGTGCTACTCCGTATTTCCGTGCAATCGGTTCTACAATAGCCTTGATTTCCTCTATCGTGTACTTTTTGACCGGCATAGTTCTAATCTCCTTTGACCCTTACTTCATCTTAACTACTGTATTTATTATATCACAACCCTTTTCAAAAAAATACCATAATCAGATTTGCTGCAACAGCTTATCACCGAAAAAACCGGTAACTAACAAACTTATATGTTACCCACATACTCCTTTTAATCGAAAAAAACAAATAGCCCATTGGCCTCAAACGAACACCAACAGGCTAAATAATCTTCTTATCTGCTCCTGCTCTTGCGGCAGGCATACTTTTTAGCTTCTTTCTTCTTATCCTTATGGGTTCCGGCATGCTGGTTGAGAGCAACCGGAATGCGCGGCTTCAGCACCTTCTTCTTCATAATTCCTCCATTATGAGATCTGCCCGGGTTATTACCCCCTTACTCCTAATCCCTTTAAATCACCGTATCCCTCTTGCCTCTACCGCCATCCGTCTTTCGTCATCCCCCGTTGACTGAAGCCTGAAGACCAACAACCAACAATTCCTTCCTCTTCTGACATCTGACGCCTGACGACCACTCCGTCCTCCGCCCTCCGTCTTCCGTCTTTCTATACTTTAAAACAGCTTCCCCCGATAAATTCCCGGAGAATGGAATTGGCGGGGACCGCATCCGGTGCTATAGGTTTAAAATAGCTGGCAAATTGCAGGAGATAGCGGGCCACCACATGTTCCGGGTGTTCCGGGCCAATCTGCCGCAGCAGAGGCTCAATATAGGGCTTCAATACTGATAATTCATAAACCAGAGAGGAATTGAACATAATATCGGCATTTTCTTGAAAAGAAAAAATGTTCCTTTCCTCTCCCCGCCTAACCGAAGGCCACCGCTTGATGGTGTCCAAAGCATTGTAGCCTCGGGTTCTGGCATCACGAACTATCCTTCGCACCAACCTGCTGTCCGTGGTGGGAATCCGGTTGCTGTAATCTATATTCAACTGGGTCAGAGCACTGATATATATTTTAAATTTTTGTTCCGGCGGAATACTCCAGGTCAAGCGCTCATTCAGGCCATGGATGCCCTCAATAATTATAGGTTCCCCTGTCGGCACCTTCATGGAGATACCCCGCTCTTCGCAAGAACCCCGGGTAAAACTATAGAGGGGAATTTCCACTTCATCCCCTTTGATAAGCCGTCCCAGATGCTCATTGAACAAATCCACTTTCAGGGCTTCCAAAGCTTCAAAATCATAATCGTTATTCTCGTCCCGAGGTGTCAAGTCACGATCAACAAAATAGTTGTCCAGGGACAGAACTACCGGCTTCTTCCCATTTACCCGGAGCTGTATGAGCAAACGCTGGGCAAAAGTGGTCTTGCCGGAAGAGGACGGTCCTGATATCAGCACCAGGCGGATATCCTCGTCACAGCAAATCTGGTCGGCTATAAAAGCAATCTTCTTTTCATGCAAAGCCTCATTAACCCGGATTATATCATTAATATCTCCATGTTCAATAATATCATCAAGAGCTGCCACATGAGGAGTTCCCAGCATCTCGGCCCAATTTTTGGCCTCCTGAAATATACTGGCCAGTTTTTTTTGCTCCACATAAGGCCGCAATGAATTTGGAGCACTCAACTCCGGGGTTTGTAAAATCATTCCCGGTGGATATTCAAACAAACGAAACTTTTTCAACATTCCCGTTTCGGGAAGCATAAAAATATAGAAGTTTTCGTAAAACCCATCAAGCTCGCATACTTGGACCTCATCCACATCCCGATAAGCCAGGAGTTTCACTTTGTCTTCCTCCCCCTGCTCCCGGAATATCTCCTGGGCTTTTTCTTTATTAATCCGCATTCTCCTGATAGGTAGATTGTCCTCAACAATTTCCTGCATTCTTTTTTCGATGGCTTCAATCTCTTCTGTCCGCGAGTCCTCATTTAAAAACTCGCATAACAAGCCATTGGATAGAGAGTGTTTTACCGTCAGCACCCGTTCAGGAAACAAATCACGCGCTGCCTTCAT
This sequence comes from Syntrophomonas wolfei subsp. wolfei str. Goettingen G311, assembly GCF_000014725.1. GTDB lineage: Bacteria > Bacillota > Syntrophomonadia > Syntrophomonadales > Syntrophomonadaceae > Syntrophomonas > Syntrophomonas wolfei. Next base: position 1,267,435 of record NC_008346.1, on the reverse strand, counting down.
CAACAGAAAGCTCATACTGCGACGGTAAATCCTCACTCCGATTTCACTATTCATATCTACCAACTCTATAGCACAGGACCGGGTAAAGCGATAATTCAAATCTCGCAAGCGATTGTCAATAATTATTGCCATTACCGGATAGATTAATTTCTTCTCCAGTTTCTTTACTAACTCGGCTACGCTAGTTCCTTCCGGAACATTATAGGAACCTATTCCTTTAATCCTTACTTCAAACCCAGCTGTCTCCGCTCTTGCAATGGCCATTTTTTCCCTCCTCAATCTTCTCCTCCTGGCCCTTATTTTCATTATATATTATTCAGAAAAAAATTGCTGACAGGCCCTTTACCATTAAAAGGTTGACTGGTAAGAAAAGTGAGGAGTATTCGTTTTCCATCCGGCTTGACAGAAGAATCTATCTTGCTTACCATAAATTTGGAAGGGGAGATAAAGGAATGAATATCTTCACCAATCTCTTCAAGGAAATAAGCTTCATGAAACTCCTGAAAGCCCTGGAAGACGGCCTTGCTTCCACCGGTCGCGCCCTGAGCGGCAGCAAAACACCCGATATATCAACTTCCTCAGCAAGCAGCAAGAGCCGCCCTTTCAGCGAGATTATAAAAGAAGCCAGCCAGGCTTATGGTATTCAGGAAGAAGTAATTAGTGCCGTAATAAAACAAGAGTCATCTTACAATCCCCGGGCGGTTTCTTCCTGTGGTGCCCAGGGTCTCATGCAGTTGATGCCAGGCACAGCTAGAAGCCTGGGGGTAAGGGATGCCTTTAATCCGGAAGAGAATATTATGGCGGGAACCCGCTATTTGAAAGAAAAGCTGAACGAATTCAATGGCAGCCTGCCGCTGGCCCTGGCAGCATACAATGCCGGCAGTGGAGCAGTTAAGAAATATGGAGGTATTCCCCCTTATAAAGAAACTCAGGCTTATGTTAATAAGATAATCAAGTCTATCGACCACCTGGCCTAAAGATTAAGGGCCGCTATAAAGCGGCCTTTAAGCATCGTAAGAAACTGCGGAACAGTTTCAACTCACCACTGCAACGAGGCTGGGGATTAGAACCCGCCGCCTGTTTTGTTATTTGTTAAGGAACCCGACCGCTTAGCACCCTGCGGGCACCACTGATGTTCGCTTCGCTCACTATTAAGGATGCACCCTGCGGGCACCACTGATGTTCGCTTCGCTCACTATTAAGGATGCGGGGGACATATTTCGCCTCGTTATGTAAACAGTTAGCATTTACTCTTCGCTTAATTCCTCGGAACGCTCTCCCAACCAATAAGCTATTTCCGGGAAAACTCTCATGCGGGCAGTTTCGCCCAAAACCAATCCCCCGTGACCTACTGGGAACTCCATATAGGTTTTATCATTACCCCCCAGATAGGTTAAGGCAGCTGCGGTCTGGTGCGGCATAACGATATGATCCCGCAAACCCACCATAGCCAGGATATTAGCTTTGATGCGCTGCAACTGTACTCTCTTTCCCCGTAATACCACTTGATTTTTTATGAGCTTGTTACCTTGATAGAAGTCCCTTATCCAGTCGCGATAGGCACCGCCAGGAAAATTAATATTATCACTGGACCACTTGTTAAGCACCTTCCAAAAATGAACCGACTTTCCTTCCTCCAAAGTCTTCCACAAGCGAGTATATGTGCCCCAATAATTGGCCAAAGGATTCAGCATCCTGGTTCCCCAATCTATGAAAGACTTGGGGACCAGCTCCATGGTATCAGCTATACGGTCCGGGTCATAACCCGGGGCTTTAAGCCATACATCATAAGTTCCGGCCCGGTTGAAATCGATGGGAGCCGCCAGGTAGACCAGATTTTTTAAAACCGGCCGGTCAAAAAGGGCCGCGTACAATGTAGACATGGTTCCACCCATGCAGTAACCGATAATGCTTATTTCTTTGGAACCGGCACTGCGCGCCACCTTCCGGGCAGCCGTGGCGATATAGTCATAGACCAGATCAGCATAGGTTATATCCCGATCCTCCCATTCAAATTCTCCCCAATCCAGCAGGTATACATCGAAACCCTCGTTTACCAGATACTCCACCAGACTGGATCCCGGGGTCAGATCCAATACATAAGGCCTGTTAATGAGAGCATATATCATTAATACCGGGGTGCGATAGCGGCGCTCACTACTGCACTGATAGTGATAAAGTTGTGCTTTGTTCTTGGTCCACAAAATTTCCTTAGGCGAACAACCAGTAGCAGGTCGGGGATCATAGGTCAATATCTCCCTCCACCTGGCCGTGGTCATCAGCCAGTGTTCCCAATTTTGTTGCAGTATTTCGCCAGCTTCACCAGGCGAGTGCGCTTGGAAGATGTGCTCCATATCATTACCCCCTCTTGCTTAATTATTCCGTCGTAGTCTTTTGGCTTTTCCGGGTAGTCGCTTTGGGCTTCGGCTTGGCCTTTAGCTCCAGCAGGGAAGCCTTTATTTCTTCCATCGCCAGTTCCAGTGCTGTAATCTTTTCTACCAATGCTTCAGTATTCTTGATATGCTGGTCAATTTGTTCAGCCCTTCCAGCATCCGCTTCATCTAAAATACTGGCTGGTACCGGGGCAATACTTTCCAAAATAGCAGCAGTATCTTCCTTCAAATCATAAATATCTGTAAATAACTCTTCATCCAGACGATCTATCTTGTTCTCAAGAGCGGTAAGCATTTTCGCCACACGAGCAGTATCCCGGTGGGAGGAGAAAGGCAAAGTTTCAGCAATATAATTGGAGACCTCGTTTTGCAGTTTAAGATATTGCAAGTAGCTGTTAAGTATCACATCAATGCTATTGGCAAACATGGTGGTTTCAACCGCTTTGCGGGTAATTGCCGTTAGGGCTGCCTCGCTAGAAAAATACACATTTTTCCATACATTGAAGGGGTTGAACATAACTACCTTCGAATCATCTTGTTTAACCTCATCACTCATTAAATCTCCCTCCTTTAATTTTACCACCATTCAAAGATTCTCCTGTTACCCTTCATCCCTTATCACCCATTATTGTTTAACAATTACCGATTCAACCTTAAAACCTGCTGCCTTTATCTCCTCAATAATTGAGCGCGAATCTACTGTATCCAGGCGAATAATAAGCAGTGATTTTTCACCTTTCACTTCCATACGAACCATGCTCTCAATTTTAATATCAAAATGGGATAAAACTTCTCCCAACCGCAGCAGAACCTGGGCATCATCATCTATTCGCAAAGACAGGCGAGTACCCCGGCAATTAACTCCCAGGATATAAAGAAATGCATCAGAAAGATCGCTTTGCGTAATTATCCCCACCATACGACCTTCATCATCAATTACCGGTAAACCGCTGATGCGATTGTCCCGTAATAATTTTGCCGCCTGCTCGATAAAAGCATCCTGATGGATAGTGATTAATTGCTGGTTGAGAGGAATTATATCCCTGACTCTCAGTTTGCTTAGTTTTTGTTCCATTTCTTCGGGGAAAAATCGTGTAGCCAGTGATGATCTTTTGAGGTCCAATTCCGGCCGGGCGTTAAAATCCCTGCGGGTTATGATGCCTATCAATTTACCCCGATCCAGGACCGGTACCCTTTGTAGGCTCTTTTCCTGCATCAAATGCCAGAGTTCTCCTACACAAGTATCAGGAGTTGTTGCATAGGGTTTAGGAGTCATTCGGTCTTTGACTTTCACAATGTATCCCTTCTTTCCTAAACTTATAATAATTAATAATACTATAAAATCCTGTGTTAATAAGAATTCTCCTCTTATTTTACATAATCGTCCATTTCAAGCAGAACTGTCAAGCGTTAAAGAAATCGCCCTTTTAGCTTTTTACCCCCGCTTAATCCGATTTTGGACCAAACCCCCTTATTACTGCACAACTGCAGGAAATAGAATATCGATATAGAATATTACTAGTGAGGAGGATATTTTATGAGAAAAAAACACTGTTTCATAGCTTTATTTATTTTAGCCATCTTTCTCCCGCCAGTCTTTTACCCCCTGGATGCGTGTGCTGCAACAACTTTTATCAAGAATGGAGCCATCAATTATCAAGCAGAATTTAATTCTTATGATGATATTAAGGCTATAGCCACCCTCAAACCGGGGATTAACCGGCTTCTTGACTATAGCCAGGCCTACAGCATCGACTACCCCAGCCATATGAATATTGATGCTTCCTTATCCCAGGTTAAAACTAGCCTGTGGGACGATAAAACCTGTATAGAAATCTACCGGGACGATTTTTCGCAAACGGTACATACTGCCGCCGCTTACCAGTATTACAGCAACCAGTTTCTTAACAACCGTAAAGATCATCAAATCCAGGAGAACCGCAGTATCACCATCGCCGGTGTCAAAGCACATCTCTTAAGATGGCAAAGAAGCAAGCTATCACGAGTAGCAGGAGATAAAAACTACTATATGAGCGTGGAAATCCCCCGTAATTCTAAAGAAGTTTACACTATACTGATAAAATCGAGCTCTCCGGTAGAAAGCTTTCTACCGCTGGTAAAATCATTTACCTTTATTGATAATAATGGTTACAGCAAGATTAATACCCGTTTCAAGAAAAAGGATAAAGCGTGGAATGAGGAGACAAAAGCTTTTTATGAGCAATATTTTGGCCCTGATGCCAGCTTGCAGTGGGGTATATTTGAAAATTCAGCCCCGGCTAACATGGATTATCTCAACAAACTGGAGGAGAATCTGAACTACAAGTTTAATTTTCTGGTGCTTTACAAAACCTTTGATACCCCCTTCCCCCTGGAAGAACTGCAAAAGGCCTATGATGAACAGAAGTATGTTGAATTAACCCTGCAGACCATGTGGTATAACCGGGACAACAGCAGCGTAACTTATGATATTCTCAATGGTCATTACGATTATTTTTTTGAGGACTATGCTGAAAAAGCCCGCCAATTCGGGCATCCCATTCTGTTTCGCCTCAATAACGAAATGAATGGGGATTGGTGCGTATACTCCAGTTACTACAGTTCCAAAGATAGTGAGCTTTTTAAAGAAGTCTGGCGTTATATTTATAATATATTCCAGCATAAACAGGTCGATAATGTTATCTGGGTGTGGAATCCCCATGACCTTTCTTTCCCCGGTTTCATGTGGAACCACTACCTGAACTATTTCCCCGGGGAGGAATATGTGGATATCATAGGGCTTACTGGTTATAATACCGGGACATATCACAAAGGTGAAATCTGGCGTGGCTTCAGGCAAATATATGACCCGCTTTATGAAGAGTACTGCCGTTATTTTGATTATCCCTTCATGATAAGCGAGTTTGCTTGCAGTTCAGTGGGTGGCAACAAAGCCCTTTGGATTGAGGAAATGTTTGCTCAAATGGAAAAGTACGACCGGATCAAAGTGGCCATTTGGTTTAACGGGGTGGACTTCGACCTGGTGGGCCGGGCGGCGCGAAAATATCGTCTGGACGAAAGCCCGGCCATAATCGAGGCTTTTCAGAAAGGTTTGCCAAGCTATAAACCTGACCCGAAAGCAAATAAAACCCAGCAGTAATCTCATTAACGAGATTGTATCAAGTATAAAGCTTCGCTTGAATGCAGGGATTCCCGGGGGAATCCCTGCTGGATTTCCCCCTTCTGACGTCCGACGCTTGACGTCTGACAAGCTTTCTAAGCTATCTCAAAACAGCTCCTAGCTGCTTCTTCAGTTGTTCCAGAATACTATCCATACTGTGGTTAACTTCAGCATCGGTCAGGGTTCTCTCAGCAGATTGGAATATGGCTTTAAAAGCTACGCTCTTTTGGCCTTTTGTCACCTGGGTTCCTGAATACAGGTCAAAAAGCTTGAGATCGTAAAGCAACGGATTGTTCATCCCCTTAATAACGCTTAACACCTGTGATGCTTTGATTTCCTGATCCAGGAGTATAGCAATATCTCTTTCTACTGCCGGGTAGCGGCTGATGGATTCCATTTTACTGGCTGCACCCAGCAAAGTGAACAGCTTTTCTACATCTAATTCAAAGGCCGAAGCTCTTTCCTTGATATCATAGTTTTCCAATACCAGGGGATGAAGCTCCCCGATTACCGCTATCTCCTGACCCTTCACCTCAAGGGATGCAGTTCTTCCCGGATGATAGGAAGGATTTTGGGTTTCCTTGAATTCATAATCACTTATCCCCAGCTCTTGCAGCAGATCTTCCATTATCCCTTTCAAAAAGAAGAAATCTAATTCCACCTGCTGTTTCAACCAGTTGGGCTCGCTTTTCCCGGTTACTATGGCTCCCAGGTACAATTTCTCCAAAGGCAAAAGCTCGTTGGTTGGAATAAAGACCTGCCCCATCTCAAAAAAGGCCAGATCCTGGTTCTTTCTTGCCAGGTTCCGTTTTATCGTCTCTAATAATCCTGGCAGTAGCAAGCTGCGCATAACACTCTGTTCTTCCGAAAGAGGATTGGCAATCTTAACTACATTTCGTAGTGGACTGTCTGCTGGTAAAAGAAGCCGGTCAAAATCCTTGGGGTTGATAAAACTATAGTTGACTACCTCAGATAGACTTTGAGCCATAAACTCATTAAGCCTTTGGCGAAATTTTTGGTAGGGATTTAATCCGCCACTGCTTTCGCCTCCAGGCAGGCCAGCAGGTATATTACCATAGCCATAAAGCCGGGCTACTTCTTCAATCAAATCTACCTCCATTTGAATATCCGGGCGATAGAAAGGAATATCAACCAAAAACTGCTTGTCTTGCTCTTTAAGGTTAAATTTTAGTCTTTGCAGGTATTGCTTTATTTCATCTGGATTTATATCGGTGCCCAGCAGGTAATTAACCCTTTCCGGACGCAAAGTGAGCGTTATTGGCGTTCGGGGCTCAGGATAAATGTCACATATCCCCTCCAGTACCTGCCCCCCGGCTAAATCCTGTATCAGAGCGGCAGCACGATTTAAAGCATATATCAATCCTTCAATATCTGCTCCTTTTTCAAAACGGATTGAGGAATCACTTCTCAAGCCCAGCCTTTTCGATGTTTTGCGAATACTGGTATCTTGAAAATTGGCTGATTCCAACAAAACATCGCAAGTATCATCCTGGATCTCACTATTCGCTCCCCCCATAATACCGGCGAGAGCTACTGCCTTGCGACCGTCAGTGATAACCAGCATCTCCGCATCCAGTACCCTTTCCACTCCGTCCAGGGTAGTAAACTTTTCGCCGTCTCCAGCCCGCCTGACCAGTATTCTTTTCTCGTCCCCCAGGAGATTATAGTCAAAGGCATGTAATGGCTGGTTGGTCTCGAGCATCACATAATTGGTAATGTCCACTATGTTGTTTATGGGACGGATACCAGAATTAATCAGGGCTTCTTGCATCCATTCCGGCGATTCCTTGATACTAACATTCTTCACCAGTCGGGCAGCATAACGAGGACAAAGGTCACGGGCAGTAATTTCTACCTTTATGTAATCCTCAACCTTCTCCGCTGCAGGCTTAATCTGTATTTCGGGAATTCTCAATTCCTGGCCGTTCAGAGCGGAAACTTCCCGGGCCAGGTTTATCAAACCCAAACAATCACCCCGGTTAGGAGTCAAATCCAGTTCAAGAACCGTGTCACCGCCTTGTTCCTGCCATCCCTCTACGGCAACTCCCGCCATAGTAAGGCGCTGTGCCAACTCTTCCGGGCTCCAGTCAATATCTACATATTTTTTCAACCAGTTCAAGGATACTCCCATATCTTAGCCTCCTAATTCAACCATGATTAATAAAAAAAGTCCTTCTCCCGGTACTCAGCATTTAAAACTATCATTCCGGGAAATTAAATTTAAACTGTGCATCCATGCTAAAATTGGGCCAAAAATCTCTTATCATTTTCAAAAAACAAGCGTAAATCATTGATTCCATATTTCAACATGGCTATACGCTCAATACCCATGCCAAAGGCAAATCCCGTAACCTCTTCCGGGTCATAACCTCCGTATTGCAACACCCGAGGGTTAACCATTCCAGCTCCCAGTATCTCCAGCCAACCGGTATGGGAACAAACCCGACAACCTTCTCCTTGGCACATTACGCAGGAAATGTCCATTTCCGCGCTCGGTTCGGTAAAGGGAAAGAAACTGGGGCGATAACGGACCGTGACATCTTCCCCAAAAACCTGGTGGGCAAAACGAACCAGGGTCCCTTTAAGGTGAGCGAAAGTAATCCTTTGGCCAATTACCAGGCCTTCCACTTGATGAAACATAGGGGAATGAGTAGCATCATCATCCTTACGGTATACTTTGCCGGGAACGATTATTTTTATGGGAATCTGTGGGGCCATTTTTTCCATAGTTCGTACCTGTACCGGCGAGGTATGGGTCCGTAAAAGCAGCTCTTCGCTGATATAAAAGGAATCCTGCATATCCCGGGCCGGATGATCCCGTGGTACATTCAGAGCCTCAAAATTATAATAATCCAATTCTATTTCAGGTCCCTCGGCCACAGTGAAACCCATTCCGATAAAAATATCTTGTATTTCCCGGGTAATTTGCGTAAGGGGATGTTGTCTACCTCTCTGTCGAGGAAGTCCCGGCAAAGTCACATCGATTTTTTCCTGCAGCAATTTCTGCTCCAGTTCATCAAGTTTAAAAGCATCAATTTTCTCTCTTAGCATTTGCTCCAGGTTTTGCTTAAGTTCATTGGCTACTCGTCCGGCCCTGGCCTTTTCTTCCCCACTCAGGTCTTTTAGTCCCCTCAATAATAGGGTAACTTCACCTTTACGCCCCAGGGTCTTGATTCTAAATTCATTTAACTCCTCCATACTGGAAACCTGGGATAGCCTGGCCTGGCACTCGTTCTTAATCTCTTCAATTTTCCTCAACATATTAACTAAACCTCCTGGCAGAAAATAAAAAAACCTTCCTCCCCATAGGGACGAAAGCCTGGTTCCGCGGTACCACCCTGATTAATCAAACCGCTATTAATGCGGCTTAATTCTCTTTGCTGCCCTTTAACGGTGGCTACCGGTGAGATCTACTACTATTTCAATCCACTGCTCCCAGGTGAATTCACCTGTTTTCCCTCCTGGCCATACTTCCAGTCTTTGATACGGCCTCCCTGCAGGGCTTCCAGCAGGTTACTTGTCCTGTTCCCAGCGATTAATTTATTGAGTTATAAACATCTTATAAAGAAGATAATACAGTATACAACCGGATTGTTCAAAAAGATGCCATAGATTATCAGCTGGATTCATCGTCTGGGTCCACCCTTCAAGTTATTATGAGGGCCGAACTATTAGAGATTGTATCATATTTATAAAGTCAGGACAAGATAAAACCCTGTCTCTGTTTCCACGCCTCGTTTATAATTATAGCACAGGCTACCGCCGCATTCAAAGAATCAACTCCGGGCTTGATGGGTATTTTGCAGTTGAAATCACAAATCTCCTCTATAACCGGTCTCACTCCCTGTGATTCGCTTCCTATTGCCAGTAAAGACGGACCTGTAAAATCAAGGGAAAATATCTCCTGCCTGGCCTGCAATGAAGCACAGAAAAAAGTATAAGCATTCTGCTTTAAGCGTTTTAATTCATCTACTGAAAAATCAAGTAAAAGCGGAATATTAAAAATACCCCCCATACTGGCTCGAACTACCTTCGGGCTGAAAGGATCAACCGATTCAGGGCTGAGTAGAATCCCATCAACTCCCAGGGCCCATCCGCTACGAATAATAGTACCCAGGTTGCCGGGATCAGCTATACGATCAAGATAAAGCAAAAAAGCATTTTGGGACAAAAATTCTTCCCTCGACCAGGAAGGGATTTGACAAAGCGCAACAATTCCGGGTGGTGTTTCCGTATCACTAATATGTTTCATCAGTCGTTTATCCACCACATAGCATTCCCATTCGGGGTGCTGCTGGTAAAGTTCCGTATATTCCGAGGCCAGCTCTGCTTCAATAAAAATCTGCCGCAGAAGTTTCGGGTGTTTAAGGGCTTCTTCCAACATTTTTTTGCCTTCAATAAGGAAACAAGCTTCCTGCTTTCTGAAGCTTTTCTGTTTCAACCTGGCTGCATATTTAATTTTTTTATTATCCTTCGAGCAGATCCTCAGCAAAACTTCACCTGATTTCTCTCCATTAGTTTCGAAAAGGGCAAAAAAATATGGCCCTGGGCCATATTTTTTTGCTTCTATTGCACGCTTCTCTTGGCCAGTTCGGCCAGTTGGGTGAAACCCTGGGGATCACTGATGGCCAGTTCAGCCAATAATTTCCGGTTTATGTCGACTCCGGCCACTTTCAAACCATGAACCATTCTGCTGTAGGTAGTGCCATTATTACGGGCGGCAGCATTAATACGAGCAATCCATAATTTGCGAAAGTCCCTTTTCTTTAATCTCCTATGAATATAGGCATATTGCCCGGACTTCATTACCTGTTCATTGGCTACCCGGTAGAGCTTGGATTTGCTGCCCCGGTACCCTTTGGCCAATTTTAAGATTTTCTTATGTCTTTTATGTGAAGTGACTCCACCTTTTACTCTTGGCATCAGCAAAACCTCCTAAGAATTAATTAAAAAGTAAGGGGTAAGGAGTGCGGGATTAAAATAATTCTTAAATACATCTCCCCGTTTAAGCACCCACTGATTTTTTCATCGTTGTTGTAACTCTCAATATGGATTTAATATGGGATTAAGCGGGAAATACCTCTGGTTTCCGCCTCGCTTACCAGACCGGCTTTGCGTAGATTTCTCTTTCTTTTAGGACTTTTACCCCCCAGGAGATGACTGGCATAGGCTTTTGACCTCTTAATTTTTCCAGTACCGGTTTTTTTGAATCTCTTGGCTGCACCCCGGTGGGTTTTAATCTTGGGCATTAAGCTTCCTCCTTTTTATCCTTTTTCTCGTTCTTCTCCTGTTCCATCTTCGGTACAAGAATTGTTACCATGTTTCTTCCTTCAACCTTGGGCATTTTTTCTATCGTTGATATATCGGATAATTGCTCAGTAAGTTTTAGAGACAATTTTTCTCCAATATCCGGGTGGGTAATTTCTCTTCCCCTGAACATAATGGTTAACTTAACCTTATCCCCGCCACTTAGGAATTTGCGGGCATTTTTAGCCTTAACCTGAAAATCATGTTCTTCTATATTGGGCCTCATTTTTACTTCCTTAATAGAGATTATCCTTTGTTTCTTACGGGCTTCCTTTTCCCTCTTACTCTGTTCAAATCTATACTTGCCATAGTCCATTAAACGGCAAACTGGGGGCTTGGCGGAAGGAGCCACCTCCACCAGGTCCAACTCTTTTTCCTGAGCCAGATCCATGGCTTCGCGGATAGAAACAATGCCCAATTGCTCACCGCTTTCGCTAATGAGCCTTACTTCCTTAACCCGGATTTCTTCGTTTAACCTCAAATCCTTACTGATGAGAAGTCCACCTCCTAATCAAAATAAAAAAGCGGGTCGCAAAAACCCGCTTGTTGGATTGCTTTTACTGTTTAACAGGATTTAATTTTCCTGTCAAAGTATCCGCTTATCCAAATACCTTACGAACCACAGTTGTAAGGTGAGAAGCAAGGCTCCTGCTTAAATACAAGAAGGAGTATAACATAAATGGCTACTTTATGCAATAAGTCGCCTAAAGAACTTTATCCTTAATTTCTTTCACAATTGTTTGTTTAAATTCCTCCAAAAGTTTGGCACCCAGATCCCCCTCTTTACGATGACGAACCGAAACCGTGCCCTCTTCCGCCTCCCGGTCGCCCAGAACCAGGAGATAGGGTATCTTCTGCAGTTGCCCTTCCCTTATCTTGTAGCCAATTTTTTCACTGCGGAAATCAGCCTCTACCCTTATGCCTGCCTGCTCCAGTTCCGCAACTACCTGGCGAGCATAATCCTGGCTTCTCTGGGTAATAGGAAGCACCCGGACCTGAACCGGTGCCAGCCACAACGGAAAGGCACCGCCGAAATGTTCAGTTAAAATGCCAATGAAGCGTTCAATGCTGCCATATATAACCCGGTGAATCATTACCGGGCGGTGTTTCCCCCCATCCTCACCCACATAAGTAAGATCGAATTTCTCCGGCATCTGAAAATCCAGTTGTATGGTGCCACACTGCCAGGTGCGATCCAGCGAATCCTGGAGATGGAAATCAATCTTGGGTCCGTAAAAAGCTCCATCCCCTTCATTAACCTTGTACTCCATACCCCTTTCCTCCAGGGCTTTAATCAAGGCATTGGTAGCTACTTCCCAAATTTCGTCAGAGCCCATAGCTTTCTCTGGTTTGGTGGAAAGCTCTACATGGTAGGGAAAACCAAAGAGACTATAGAAACGATCCACCAGATCCATTACACCCTTGATCTCATCGATAATCTGTTCCGGTAACATGAATATATGGGCATCATCCTGGGTGAAGGCCCGCACCCTCATCAGTCCATGCAAGACACCGGACATTTCATGCCGGTGTACCAGCCCCATTTCCCCCATCCGCAAAGGGAGTTCCTTGTAGCTGTGCAGGTTTTGCTTATATACCAGCAGGCCTCCCGGGCAATTCATCGGTTTTATGGCGTAATCGCCCTCGTCAATGGTGGTAAAATACATATTATCCTTATAGTGATCCCAGTGTCCTGATCTCTCCCACAGCTCCCGGCTAAGAATTATCGGGGTGCGTATCTCCTGGTAACCGGCTTTTCGGTGTTCCTCTCTCCAAAAATTCTCCAGTTCATTACGCAAAACCATCCCTTTGGGCAGGAAAAAGGGAAAGCCTGGACCTTCGTCCAGAACCACAAACAGGCCCAGTTCCCTTCCCAGGCGCCGGTGATCGCGTTTTTTCGCTTCCTCCAATTTTTGCAGGTAATCATCGAGCATAGACTTTTTAGGAAAGGAAGTAGCATAAACCCTCTGTAACATGGGGTTTCTCTCACTTCCCCGCCAATAAGCCCCCGCCAGGCTCATGACCTTTATGGCTTTCAAACGACCAGTTGAAGGCAGATGCGGACCAGCACAGAGGTCAACAAACTCACCTTGCTGGTAAGTGCTGATTACAGCATCTTCCGGAAGGTCTTCAATCAGTTCCAGCTTGTAATCCTCGCTGCGCTCGCTAAAAAACTGCAGGGCTTCTTCCCGTGACAGTTCTTTTCTAACTATGGGATAATCGGCTTTGATAATCCGTTTCATTTCTTCTTCAATGGCGGCAAAATCCTCTGGAGTAAAGGTGTGTCCGCTGTCAAAATCATAATAGAATCCCTTGTCAATAGCCGGCCCAATAGCCAGCTTGCTCTCCGGCCACAATCTTTTTACCGCCTGGGCCATGACATGAGCGGAAGAATGCCGGTAAACCTCACGGGCTCTTTCATCTTCGAAATCAAGCAGTTCCAGGCAACCGTCTTCCTTGACCTGACTATTCAAATCAGATATCTTGCCGTTAAAAACCGCCGCCATTGCATTTTTGGCCAGTTTAGGGCTGATATCTTCCGCAACCTGCAAAAGACTTATGCCTTCCGGGTATTCCCGCTGGCTCCCGTCTTTCAATCTGATGGATATCATTTAAATTCCTCCCAAATTATACTAATCACGCTCACGCCTCACTATCATGGGACATGGGGACAGGTCCCTTGTCCCACTCATACTAACCCCCCATGGCCGCAACCTTAATAGTGACAACCGCAGGGTGGAACACCCAGGAGTACCCGCAACCTTAATAGCGACCGCAGGGAGCATCAGGCGTACCCGACAGGGTGCAGGGTGCAGGATGTGGGCCACAACCACCGATGAAAAGGTGGTTATTAGGGGCTAGAATAGTAAGATGCAGTAGGAAATAACTTAAACCCCTCACCCCTTACCCCTCACTCCTCACTTTTCTTACTAATAAATTTCGTTCCTCAAGTAGTTAAGGATATTATAAACAATTGAACCAGACCGATAATAAAGCCCAGGATGCCACCCAGTAATTCAATAAATCTTATCTCGGTTCCGGATACTCCCCTAATCATCATTTCCAATTCATCAAGATCCAGTGCCATAACCCGGTTCTCCACTATTTGCTTGATTTGCACTTCTTCATTAAGGTAGTCTCGACCCGTAGTCAGAAGTTGTTTAAAAATTGCCGGGGCTTCTTGTTGCAGAATGCGATCAAGGTTGTCCACAATCAAGGCACTGACTTTGCCTGGTATTATGCGGGGTAACAGGGCATAAAGCTTTCCCCTGACAATATGGCTGAGTTCTGAACTAAGCCGGGAATAGGTCTCCGGGGTATCAATACGGTCAAATAAATCATCTATGGAAAGAAGCTGTTCCTCAACCAACTGTCCCAGTTGAGCCGCGATTTCCGCCTGTCTTTTCGGCAAAAGACCATATATTTCAAAAAACATTATTCTTATGGGCTTTTTGGGCCAGAACAGCAGTCTAATGGCTACAACATTGGTCATGTAACCAATACCAGCACTGATTAGTGGTATGGCAATTATTTGCCATATCATATTATCACCTTATTCGATTTTACTTTAAAAAATATAGCAGATTTCAGGCTTACTCGCAATAAATTCCGCCTTTATGAAGTAGTGCAAGAGGCAAAAGGATTTTGTGGAATAAGGTTCGGGGTGGGTACTCTCTATGCCGGTAACACAGCGTTGATGATATCAACTATAAAGCAGGAGAAGCAAGAGGCTGATTGCTTGGAAGATTGGCAGCAAGCTGCAGGGTATCAGCAATAACTTAACAACTTAAGTGCCTGGCACCAAATTTTTTTCATCATGTCGGCAATATTTACAACCCGGACAAGTAATAATTCTTTCTTGAAAAACATTCTTAATCATCTTTACCGGTTCATTGCAAGAAAGCTCATCAGTATTGTGTAGTATAATCTTGCGAGGTGCAATGGTAACCAGTATACTTATTAGCACATCATCAAGACTAATCTCATTTTGCAAGATATCGTCCAGATAGTAGTTTATATATTTGTCCTCAATCTTTATCCCGTTCTCATCCCATAGGTAGAATCTACCTTTATCGGTAATTATTAGATTTACTTCCAGCACTCTGGGCATCTGGGTTTCCACAAAATAACGCAGGAGTTTAACAAATTCATTATACTCCTTTTCGCTTTTCAACTCTTCACTGGCCAGTTCCACGGCAAATCTGATTTCTGCCAAATATTCCGGCAGGCAAAAATTAATAAAACCTTCTATAACTAAAGTTTTATGATTTTCAATCTGGTCAAACAAACGGTGAGCAATGCGATTTTTGCGACCATAAGCCATCAAGAGATTCAGGCTTTCATTATAGTGACACTTGCACAGAAATTCACTGGCTTTATTATGAATAATTGTTTTATCTTCTCTTAATGCTGAGCGGTACTTTCGGTTAATAGCCTTCCAAAGCAGTTTTGATTCCCATTCGTAAACTATATGTTCGGCCAAAACCTCGGCAATTTGGTGTTTAAATATATGAATGATATCTTCATCCCGGAACAATTTATCCCTTTTATTCCCTTCCAAATATATATCGACTATATATGTTGAATGCTCCATTTTATAGCTGCTCTGAACTTGAAAAGAAAAATCCTTCTGCTTAATCCACTTTAGCCGTTCTTCAAGCTTTATTAATAAGTTATCAATTTCGCTGTCTGTTACTATTCGAAACCCATAATTCATAAGCGTCTCCTCGTTAAAATTTAATTTATTATATGTTTGCAGCTATCTCAATATTCAAAGTGAGCTCAAAGCAAAGCATTCTAATAAACCCTCTTTTGTCCAATTCAGATAATTGCCTATCAAGCAACAAATTATGCATTCATAGCTAAAATATATATAAATTTAGGTGCTGGTTCATTTAGTAAGAAAAGTGAGGAGTGAGGGGTTTAATTTATTTCCTGCTGCATCTTACTATTCAAGCCCCTACTAACCCACTTTAAATCAGTGGTTGTGGCCCTCATCCTGCACCCTGTCGGGTACGCCTGATGCTCCCTGTGGGCGCTAATTAAGGTTGAAGGGTACTCTTGGTGTTCCATCCTGCGAATGTCACTATTAAGGTTGCGGCCATGGGGGATTAGGTTAGTATTTTGTAATATTGACATTAAAGCCGTTCTCCCTGGCCTTTCGCGCCATTTCCTTGGCTTCTTCCCGCCGGTAAAAAGCACCCAGTTCTACCCGATACAGGGGCCAGCGGCTTGTTTCCCAGTTAAGATCCAGCATCCCCCGCCCCACCAGAAGTGGATCAAGCGGGACCTGGCGAATATGTCGAAATAGAATCTTTTCACCTTCATCCGTGCTGGGCCAGCGTCCTTCCCGCTTTCTGAATAAAGCAGCTAGCAAGGCATAGGCCCCGCTCACATGGGGTGCGGCCATACTGGTTCCACTTAGCAGTTTGTATCCTCCACCCGGCCAGGCCGAGTATATGTCGGTACCCGGCGCAGCCAGGTCAATACCGTCAAAGGAATTGGAATAACCGGCCGCCTTGCCGTTCTGATTTACGGCCCCGGTGGTAATAACCTCATAAATATAGGCGGGATAAGAAAAAATCTCCTGGGTGTCCGGCTTGCCATCCCCCTCGTTACCGGCCGCTACAACTACTGCTACTCCGGAATTAGTAAGAGTGCGAATATAGTAAGCCATAAGGGGATTATAAAGCGGGCTGCCAAAACTGCAATTTACCACCAGTACGCGATCTTTTTCAGCCACATTCTGGTTGTATTGCAGTATGAATTTAAAAGCTTCCAGGATATTTTCCTCTGCCTTCTGATCACCAAATACCTTGAGCGGCATTATCCTGGCTCCCGGGGCTACTCCACAGGTCTTTCCGGCTACAATGCCAGCCACATGGGTACCATGGCCAATTTCATCATGTAGATCCGAGCGATTGCCTGCGGAAGTAAAATTCCGGGGCGATACTACCCTCCCGGCAATCTCCGGATGCTTAAGATCCAGGCCGCTATCCACCACTGCCACCACCATTCCGTCCCCCTGGGATCGTGGCCACAGGCTGGCGGCATTGACCTGTTTGATATTCCAGGGAATGCCCCTCTGGCTTTGGGCTTCCCGAATTTTGAAAGGATATAAGCAAAAGCGGTTCATGCTTTTTTCTCCTTCTGGCTTTTCCTATTATATGGGGATAGTATTCAGCTGGTTAATAAAGCGGAGGGCGGACATCGGAATGGTCGTCAGATGTCGGGAGAAAGGGGATGCTCATCGGTTGTCGGTCATCAGTTATCAGAGGACGAAAGGATGAAGACGGAAGATGGAAAACGGAGGCGGAGGGGGTTAATTTTAGGCTGGGGCTTGGAAGGTTAATATAGAAGTGACTCTGTTGCAAAAACTCCTTTTTGTTGCATAAGGCTTGTATAAAAATATACAAGCGAGCGTTGGCGAGCGGTATATTTATACAAGCCAATGAATATTAATAAATTTTTGCAGTGGAGTTAGATATAAGTTCTGGGGCTCGCAAAATATCGGAGTAATTGAAGCATCTTCATCACCCTGATAGCATACGGCCAGCTTGTAGTTCTCAAATTGGGTAAGGAAAAAGCTGCAGGGCTGTATTTGCCCATCTTGCAGCAGCGTTATTCTATCCCCCATTTGGAGGCAAAAAGCATCCAGGGCCAGGCGAAAACCAACTCCGCATGCTTTCATATAGCTTTCCTTTAAAACCCATAAATCATAAAAGGCCTCCAGGCGTTTCGACTCGGGTTTTCCGCATATATATTCATATTCCTGGCCCGTGAAATAGCTCCGGGCAATATCCCCATCAATATCAGCGCAATACTCTATATCCACTCCCAGAGCTGCATCGGATAGGGCACAAGCCGCATATTCCTCCGCATGCGAGAGGTTGAAATAGATAGCGGGATAATCCGGCAAATACGGCTTGCCGTTTTCATCCTCCACATAGGCGACCGGGCACCTTATACCGGGATACAGTTCCTGCAAAGCCGCGTTTAACAAGAGCTCAACCCCCAGGGACAAGGCCCGGTCCTTTTTTTGCCGGTAGCTTAACATTTTTTCATAGCGTTTTGGGGAAACATGCTTTTTCCATTTGATATCATCAGGCTCCAGCCCGGATATCTTCATTAAATACAGCTTTATCATAGGTCAAAAAAGTTCAGGCCATCCAGGGCATTAATCGACTGCTTCATATACTCGTCACTGATGATAGGCCATTTATAGGCCAACCGGTAAAGGATTTCGGTGGTAAATTTATTGCTTGCATCAAGCCAATAAATCTTGCTATCAGCATCATTTGACAAATAGGTGATAAGTCTGGAAATAGCTTCGTTGCGGTTTTCATCCCCCATAGCCTCCAGCAAAGATTTTTGAAATTCATCTTCACTTACCACCTCGATCTTGAAGCCGTATTGATTAATCGCATAAATCACATCAGACATATAGATTAAATGGTTGTTGTAAGGATGGAAAACGCTAAACTCCTTATTAGTACCAGAAAGCTTCAAAATTGCTGCCGCCGTGGAATCAACGGGGGAAAACTCCGCCGGTGCATCCATGGCTGTTACGGGGAATTTGCCGATAATCTTGTAGCCACGCAGCTGCTGCATAAAACTATTGGTCAAAAAATTAATCTGAAATTCGCCGTCCGAATACCTCGACATCAGGTTGCCCACCCGCATTATTTTTGCATCCAGACCCTCGCTGATAGCCTCTAAAACAGCACGCTCGGCCAGGAATTTGGACTTAATATAGGCGTTTTCCAGAGCCTGCCCAAAATAAACTTCGTTTTCCAATAACTTCTTATCCACAGGCGGTCTGCCATCGCGACCCTCTCCGGCAATACTGGCTGTAGATACCTGAATTAAGCGTTTTTTGGTCTTTTGGCCAAGCTTAATAAGATTTTTCACACCCTCCACATTGACTTTTTCCAGGCTATCGTCCGCCACGAAATGCTTTACATTGGCAGCGCAGTTGATAAGTATATCAAAGTCATAATGCTCCAGGGCCAAAACACTATCCAAATCAGTAATATCTCCATCAATCACCATAATCCGGTCCCCGAACAAATCCTCGTAGGTATTCTCGAAATAATACATCAACATGGTTTTTAAGTGTTCCTCCAGGCTCTTTCTCTGGCCCTGGCGAATAAAGCAGTAGGCCTTGCCGGAGTAATTGTCTAAGAATTCTTTTAACACATGGGTTCCCAAAAATCCCGTGGCCCCGGTTAAAAGAATATTACCCACCGGGGTATATTCTACCTCATCAATATAGCGCAAATCGTTTGGGGCCAGTGCTGCCGCCAGTTTCTTATAATCATAGGCAGAGATTATATCTTCTTTAGCAACTCCGATCTCTGCAGCGGCCGTATCGGCACATATTGCTGCCAGTTCCCTTGGAGTTGGGGATTTGAATATATCGGCGTATACGATTTTTAATCCCCGGCTCATACACTGCATGGCCACCCGCGAGGCACTTAATGAGCTGCCGCCGATTTCAAAGAAGTTATCAACCGCACCTACTTGCGGCAAGCCCAATACCGACTTGAATATCTCACATAAATCAGCCTCGGTTTTATTGGCCGGTGCGACATACTCACCTTCATCCCTTATAAAGTCCGGCTCGGGCAGTGCCTTTTTATCTACCTTACCGTTATTGGTAAGCGGAAGCTTATCCAGCTGAATTAAAACACTAGGGACCATGTAATAGGTCAGGGTATCAGCCAAATGCTGTGTCAGTGCTGCCTTATCCACTATCCCCTGGGCAGTAAAATAAGCGCAGAGGAATTGTCCCGCCTGGTTTTCCTTTACCACTACGATACTGGATAATATACCCTCATAATCGTTCATTACCTTTTCGATTTCACCCAGTTCCACCCGCAACCCTCTCAGCTTCACCTGATCATCTATTCTACCGTGGAATTCAATTTCACCGTTAAAATTCCACCGGGCCAAGTCCCCGCTGCGATATGCTCGCCGGCCGTTTATGGTAATGAATTTCTCCGCTGTCATTTCCGGCTTGTTTACATAACCCCGGCCCACCCCGGCGCCTGCAATCACCAGTTCACCGGGAGCACCTGCCGGCAGTATTTTATGGTTTTCGTTAATCATATAAATCTGCACATTGGACATGGGTTTGCCGATGGTTATTTTTTCACCCAAAACCTCGCAGAAAGTACAGCCGATAGTAGCCTCGGTAGGTCCATAACCGTTGAATACAGCGGCGTTGGTACCCAGGGCCTTAATCTGCTCGTATAAAGCTGCCGGGAATGATTCCGCCCCTACATTGAACGCCTTGATTTGACGAAGCGCCCGACGCATTTCCGGCATATCCACGATATTACTGATAAAGGAGGGGGTACAGGTCATCATGTCCACCTTATTCTTTAAGATCAAGTCCGATAAAGCCAGGGGATTATGAATTTCCTCCTCGTTGGCCAGGCAGACGGTAATGCCGTTTAAGAGAGGTACAAATTGCTCCAATACGGACACATCGAAGGTAATCGCCGCCAGGGCCAGAGATACATTGGCATTATTCACATAGGACATGATTTCCGGATTCAAGGGATTAGCGTTACAGTAATGCGTCAGGTTGCTGTGCTCTATCATAACGCCCTTGGGCTTGCCGGTAGAGCCCGAGGTATATATGCAATAACAGATATGCTCAGGCTGGATATCTACCAGCGGGTTTGTATTATTCTCATTCTCCAACAACTGCTCGATGCTCAGAACCATATAATTTCCCTGCGAGCATATGCTGCTGCGCTCACTCTTGATCGCTTCACTGGTAATAATATAGGGAGCCGCACTATCCTCTAAAATATACTGGATTCTGTCATCGGGATAATCGGGGTCAATAGGCAAAAAGGCCGCGCCGGATTTCACCACACCCTGAATCGCTACATAGACATTTACCGTACGGGGGAGCATAATGCCTACCATCTGCTCACTTTGAATCCCCTTTTCAATTAAAGAATTGGCTACCCGATTGGCTCTTTCGTTAAGCTCCCTGAAGCTAAGCCGTTCATCACCAGCAATTACCGCCACTTTATCGGGGTGCAAAGCTGCCTGCTCCTCAAATAAATGTGCTAGCGGGATATCCCTTACCGGCCAGGCGGTCTGGTTGAAGCTCTCCAACAAAGCCAGGGCTTGTTCCGAGCATATATTTGCATCAGCCAGGGTTTCCGCCTCCAAAAAACTCTTAATGGTTGCAATATAAGCATCGGTAAAGCTGGCTATCATCTCCTCAGAATACCAGTCGCTTCGGTACTCGCTCAAAAAACGATACTGCTCGCCTTCGACAAATACATCCACCGATAAGGGGGCCTTGGCGTCTTTGGCTTCCAAATACATTAACTCGCCCGGCTCACCCGCAATTTGAAAATCAGTAAATTCTTCCCCCTGATAAGCAAATAGAATATCCGCCTTAATCCCGTAGGCGCGGCTGACTTCAGCGAAGGAATAGATGTCGTTACTCATAAGCTCCATTATATGTTCCTTCATGCCTTGTAAATAAACGGCTACATTCTGCCCGTGGTCAAGATTGGCATAAACCGGCAGGGTCTTGACCAGCATACCGACTATATGGGCTTTTCGCGCCTCATTTCTGCCGTTGTATATGGTGGTAAACACCGCTTCGTCTTGATGGGTGTATTGTCCCAGCAAATAGGCAAAGGCCCCGGTAAACAAGGCATTGGGGGTAATATTGTTTTCCTGGCAGAAGGCATCAATTTGCCCCCGGGGCAATTTCTCCACCCGCTCCCAGCTCTGGCATTGCTCGCTATCATTAAATACATCCCGGGCCGGCAATGAATTGATTTCCACATCCTTAAAAAGCGAATCATAATAAGCCCTGGCCTCACTGTATTCTTTCCCGCTCCGGGCTTCGATTTCATCCAGAGAAAGTTCAAAACTGGAATATTCCTCTACGGCCAGAGATTCATCCTTATAGGCCTGGTTGATATCATTTAATAAAATCGCGGTAGAGCTGCCGTCACAGATGATATGATGAATATCCATGAACAGGTACGAAGCGCTTTCGCTCTGGTAGATAACAATTTTAAACAGTGGGGCGGCAGCAAAATCGAAGGGTTGAACCAGGGTATTTTTCATTTCCTCGAAAGCGCATGTTTTAATTATGGGCACCTTATAGGCAAAATCATCGTTTCTGACCTGTTTAATATCCCCATTGGCATCCGTTTTCAGATAGCACTTCATATAGGGATGGGCCTCAATCGCCTTTTCAATAGCTGATGCCAGTCTTTCGGCATCTACACCCTCTCCCAGCTTAAATAACATAGGTATGTTGTAGATGGTAGATTTTTCATCCCGCAGGCACTCCAAATAAATACCTATTTGGGTCTGGGTCAAGGGATACTCCGCTAATTTTTCATGGGTTTTTTCCACCTGGGTATTCCCCAGAATAAACTTTTCCAATTTCTCCACCGTATTATGCTGTTTAATATCCCGGGATTTAATATTAATGCCGAACTCCTTTGCCAGAACGACATTTAGTTTCACCGCTCCGATAGAGGTCAGACCAGCCAGGTATATATCCGTATTAATGCCGAATTCATCACTGCCGGTTACCGATTTAATGCAGTCGAAAATCCTTTGCTGCAGGGCATTTTGGGGGGGAATGGCTTCCGCAAAGGTTACTTTGGGCTCCGGCAAGGCACGCTTGTTTACCTTGCCGTTCTGGTTAAGGGGGATGCTGGCTAATTGCATGGTCACAGCCGGCACCATATAGGCAGGTAAATCTTGCGCAATAAAGTCATTCAAGTCCGCTATCTTGACCTGATGGTCGGCTACTATATACGCCGCTACATATTTGCCGCCGCCAGCCTCGTCATAGGCAACAACAGTTGCATCAAGGATACCGGGATATTCTCGGATTTTACCTTCGATTTCACTAAGCTCAACCCTAAAACCGCGAATTTTTACCTGAAAATCACGCCGGCCCACAAACTCCATATTACCATCCGGCAACCAGCGGCAAACATCTCCGGTTTTATAATAGCGTTCATAACCCTCGGCACGGTTATAGGGATTGGCCACATATTGTTCTGCGGTCAAATCATCCCGGCCCAGATAACCCCTGGACACTTGATAGCCGGAAATGCAAAGCTCGCCGGGAACTCCCACCGGCATTTGCCTTCCCTGTTTATCCAGGATATACAAGTCGGTATTGCTCAAGGGTTTGCCGATAGGTACATTGGCATATTCCTTATCCACCAAAAATGCGGTGGAAAGGATGGTACACTCGGTTGGCCCGTATAGATTATAAAAGTTATAAGCTGGCGGCGCACAGGGCACTAGCTTCTCCCCACCGGTGGAAAGATGTCTAAGGCTTTTATTATCCATGCTCAGGGCAAACTGCCGACCCAGCTGGGTAGTCATAAAGGCTATGCTAATGCCGTTTTTCTCGAAATAATCATTAAGCCCGGGCAGGTCCAGGCGCATTTCTTCAGGAATAATATGTACACAGGCACCCCGGGTCAAAAAGGGATACAAATCCATCATGCAGGCGTCAAAACCGTAGCTGGCATAGGCGGCGCTTTTATCCTCTTCAGTCACAGCGTAATAATCCTGATACCACCGGCAGAAATTAACCAGATTCCGGTGCTCAATCATGCAGCCCTTGGGCGTTCCGGTAGAGCCCGAGGTGTATAAAAGAATAAATAAATCTTCGGCTCTGGGTGCCGCCAATGCCAGTTTACTATCCTCTAAATCCCAGATGCTGCTGCTTAAGATAATTTCACCCTGGTAATTAGGAACCCGGTCATATAAATCATCGTCCACTATAAGTATTTTAGCGGCGGCATCATTCAGCATGAATTCCAAGCGTTCCGATGGGTAATTGGGATCAAGCGGCAGGTAGGCAGCCGCGCTCTTTAGTACCCCAATAGAACAAATCGCCATTAACTCCGAACGATGGATTAATATGCCCACCGCCTGTTCCCGGCCCATACCCTTGGCCGTCAGGAAACGGGCAATTCTATCCGTTATCTCGTCCAGTTCCCGGTATGTATATGAATTGTCTCCATATACCACTGCCGTACGCTCCGGGGTCCTGGCCGTCTGTGCCCGCAGCATATCCACTATGGTCAATTCCCTATCCAAAGGGACGGTATTATCGTTAAAAGATTTTATTAAATCCAGGTCTTTGCCAGAAATTATCTCAATCTCACTTAATCTTTGACCCTCTGATAGAGCTAAGATAACCGCCTGCAAGGATGTTAAAAAACGCCCAATGCTTTCCTCTTTATAAAGATGCGCATTGTATACTCCTGTAATACCGTTCTCCGACAGCTTCACCGAGAATTTAAAAGGCTCATTAATCTCGGATTCACCAAACAGCAGTAGCACATCAGAGCTCAGCGCAAAATTTTTCTTAATCTCAGTGAAGGGATAAAAGGAATACTTCCGGGTCCGGGCTAAATAATTCTTAATCTGCTGTAAATACTCCGGAGCAGCCTGCTCTTCATCAATATTCGTATAAACTGGCAGTATTTTCCCCTCAATGACGCTGCCGAATAATACCTCCTCCTGATTGCTATATTTGGCCAGAGTATAGGCAAAGGCCGCCAGGCAGGCGGTTTCGTCATGGGGCAGCTCACAGCTTAAAGTATAGGAAGCAAAGAGCGGCGGGGCTTTTTCACCCGGCAGGTCCGGGATTAAATTGGCATCAATCTCATTCCCGGCAAATATCTTCTCAAAATACTTCTGCGCCTCTTGATAGGCAAAGCTGTTTTCCAGCGTAGCCATCCCAGCGGCAATCAGCCTTTTTTCCGTTTCACCCCAAATACTTATCTCATCACAGGCTATTTCCGGATTATTTACAATATCCCTAAGCATGGTCAAAAGACCATCCACCAGACTATCAATTTTCTCGTCACTGAAGCAATCATAGCGATACTCGATTCTGATTCGCTGCAGGCCGTCCCGATCATCCCGGCCTGGATTTATGCGGAAAAGCAAAGGGAATTCAGCATGGCCCAGTTCCAGAACTTTGATATAATCCGACTTCCAAGAGTTAGATACGATGGAGTAATTTAATAGCATACCAGCATCTATATTATTTTGTTTTAATTCCTCACTATAGAGGTTAAAGGGGTACCTGCCATGTGTTAATCCGCCTTTTAAAATCTCTTTAGCATTCTCCAAAGCCTGAATAAAGGTCATTTCCGGATTATAAGGGTATTTTTGCGGCAGAAGATTAACAAACATGCCCATGGCCTCATTTAAATCCTCGCCGAAGTTTCGGCCCGAGTATCCTGCAGATAATACCATCCCCTCCGCCTTATTTACCCTTGAGAGATATACCGCCAGCAGGGCACTGGCAAAAACAAAGGGTGAAATCTGCACCGGGCATTTTTCGCAGGCTGCCTTAATCCCCTGTCTCAATTCTTCTGGCAAATCGATAATTCTGGTGCCAATGGAGAGTTCCTCACTGACCACTATGGCCTGCACATAACCGGATAAATCCCGGAACTGCTCAAGCCAATAAGCCTTATCGTTTTTACCCTCGCTAGAGTTCAAGTATTGCTGCTCACGCTCGGTATATAGCTGATAATCCGCTTCATTAAACGAGTATTCACTGCCGCTGCGCAAGTATCTTACCGCTTCCTGCAGGCGGTCAGCCAGCATATATACCGAGCTGCCGTCGCATATCAAGTGATGTAAAACGATTATCAGGACTAATTCATGGGGAGTTTTTATTATAGTAAAGCGATACAAAGGAACATCAAAAATAGTGAAAAACCCCTTCGCCACGGAATCTTTCACTAACATCTCCATATCCTTGGTATCGGCCTCTATGTATTTTATAGTAGAATAATCTGCTTCAGCTATGTATTGAACCACATCCAGATTATCGTCCCGGGTGAAACGAATATTGATATTTCCCACAAGAAGCGCTTTTATAGCATCCGTAATATATGCTTCATCCTCGGATGCAAAGCTAACGCTGATGGGCACAATATACGCTGTAGTGCCGGGATTGCCCAGCTCAGTGGCGAGTATTCTCGCCTGGGCATTGGAAAGTTTAAAAGTTTTCATATATCTACCTCCCGTATAAACTTTCATTTTTTTTTCAATATCTTTTTAAATCACAGTATTTTATTTTAGTTATGAAAAGCAGTTCTCCTGTAAATACCTGCTATATAAAATGCATTCGCCCTCTACATTGCCGAATGCTTTGAGGCCGTCCTTTTCCACCAACTTATAGGGAAGTACCTTTTCTTGCCAAAAGCCCAGCTTCTCAAACATGCCGGCAGAATTTATATTGGTGGCATCAGCTATCATCAATTCGTAGCCCAAATCAATTGCACGGTTTATCATAGACTCGCCTAGTTTTCTAGCAATTCCCCTTCTCAGATAATTTTCATCAGTAGAGACATACATCAGCCTCACACATTTTTCCGGCTTAAAGGCTGGATTAGTGTTCAAGGGTTTTTCTAACTCTTCAAAAAATATATTTGTTTTGCTAATTCCGTCAATTTCTTTTTGGGTCCATTCCATATTAGGGAATACCGCAAAAGCATCAAAACATATGACTACAGCTGCTATTGCTCCTTTATCTTCATCTACTGCCGCCATTGTAAGCCCTGAATTTATACTTTCCGGAATTATTTTCAAAAAATAATCATACATTTCCTCCTTAGTAAAATTCAACGACATGGTCATAGGCTCACGCTCAGAAAATGCTGCGGTTTGGATTGCAACTATCTCTTCCAGCATATCGATTGTTGCCGTTATGATTTCTATATTCATACCATCAATCCTCTTTCTTTTCATTATAGCATCAGGGGGCAGAAGTCTCTCAATTCACTTTACTTTCTGACCTGACTGCATTAAAATAATAAATATTAAAAATAGATGGGGCCGTTAACTCAGTGGGAGAGTGCTTCCTTGACGCGGAAGAAGTCATAAGTTCGAATCTTATACGGCCCACCATGAAATCACTCTACACTCCAGTGTATTGTAATTATCGAAACAGAAAATATCTGGAGGCCCATAAAATAGTTTCATAAGAATCAAAATAACAGGGTTTGCCCATCAGTGGCTAACAATTTGGCTAAGAAATATAGCGGGTGAAAAACCCGTTATTTTGCTATTTCTGAAAACTTGCCCTAATAAATGCATCCTGTTCACTAATTCTAGGTAAAAACCTTAATAGTTCCCAACAGGTTGCCCGGGTTTTCCTGCGAAGGTATTATGCCTTATATTAAGAGCCATGCTGCCGCAAGTCCGGCAGGGGCGTTCTGCTTGAACCTGAGTTGCCTTATCCTTAGATCTATGCTGCATATTCCAAGTGCTATATGTAGCTTTTCATTCCTATTTTGTATCGCCGAACCTGCAGCGAGATGGAGGTTTATATGGAAGAGTTAAAGGAACAGATATCTAATTTAATAACCCAGCAACAATGGAATCAACTAAGGCAATTGGCATGGAATGACTATCTTATACCGGATGTGGCATCACTGCTGATCGGCTTAAATAAAGCAGATAGGGTAATAATGTTCCGGCTCTTACCCCGGCCGGTGGCAACTGCCGTATTCTCCTATTTGGAAAAAGAAGATCGCAATGCCCTGCTTAAAGATTTGACCAATGAAGAAACTCGCTATCTATTAACTAACCTGCCTCCCGATGATAGAACCACTCTCTTCGAGGAGCTGCCTGGTCAAGTTACTCAACGCCTGCTTAATCTTTTGAACCCGGATGATTTGAAAGAAGCCCGGCTTTTATTGGGCTATCCTGAAGAGAGTGTCGGTCGATTAATGACTCCCGATTATGTCGCGGTGAGACCACAATGGACTATTCAGGAGGCCATTAATCACATACGGCTTAAAGCTCGAAATAGCGAAACCCTGCATACCATCTATGTTATTGATGAATCCTGGAAGTTGCTGGATTCTCTGGAGCTCTCCCTGTTAATTCTGGCCAACCCCCAGGAAACCGTAGAAGCCATCATGAGCAAATCCTTCATCAGTCTCAGTGCCTTTGATGACCGGGAAATGGCCGTTAAAGTCATGCAAAAATATGATGTCTTTTCTCTCCCCGTGGTAGATTCGGATGGAATACTCCTGGGGCTGGTGACTTTTGACGACGTAATGGATGTTGCTGAAGAAGAGGCCACCGAAGACTTTCATAAAACCGCCGCCGTTACACCGTTGAAAGCCAGTTATCAGGAATCAAGCATAAAAGACCTGGTGGGAAAAAGAATGGGCTGGTTAATCGCTCTGGTTTTTGTAAGCCTGCTTTCCTCGGGAGTAATAGCTCTGTATGAACAAACCCTGCAAACCGTAATAGTTCTCACTGTATTTATCCCTCTTTTGCTGGGCAGTGGCGGCAACGCCGGTGCTCAGGCATCTACCCTGATGGTACGCGCCTTAGCCACCAGCGATGTGACGGCAGATGAATGGATAAGAGTGTTTTTTAAGGAACTTATGGTAGGTTTATTGCTGGGGGTGTTTATGGGAATCATCAGTTCCATATTTGGGTCTATGCGGGGAGGCCTGCAAATTGGTTTAATTGTGGGCTTTACCATGTTAACCATTATTATAGCTGCCAATCTGATAGGGGTAATGCTGCCCTTTATACTAACAAAAATGAATTTGGACCCGGCGGTAGCCAGCAATCCCCTTATCACCTCAATAACGGATGTCATGGGCCTGCTCATCTATTTTGCTATCGCCACCATGATTTTGGGCCCGCTATAGAGTATCTCCTAACTTGTTTACTGTCCGGTCTGATTACGGATTGATATTACATAAAAGTAAAAAGGACGTCTCAAGCCAAATATTTCTGCATGCTTTGGGGGAATAATGGTTTCCATAATAATATACTGCGACTCTTTGAGCCCGGCCGCATTTAAAAGTTTTTTAAATGAACCGGGGGAACAGCCAAAGAATATAGCATCTTCCACCAGATTTAAAGCCTGCCGGTAATCATGGCTTATAGCCGCCACTATTTGCTCCCTGCTCTTGGACCTGAGCTGTCCTGCGAGTTGAGGCTTTAAATGCAGGTCCCAGAATGTAGTACGGGGCGAAATGGACAGAGACAGCCAACGATTACCCAGCAGCAATCCCAGCAAAAGCAGAGCGGCACGGGATGAGAATTGCAGTTTAACCATTTTAAAGCCTGCCCGCCGATTAACCTCAATATTTATAAACTGCCAGCTAATAACAGCAAGCAGCATAAATACTGCCGCCAGGTAGTAGATCTCAATAAAACTCCATTTGAAAAAGAAAAAAGGATATATTATGGCTGCCATTATCACTATTAGCATTTGAAAAACGCCAGCAATAATAATCACTGCTGGCAGGGTACCATAAAGATTAACCAGTTGCCAGAAAAATGGAATAATAGTACCCACCAGCCCCGGGATTAATCTAAAATTACGAAGATAAATCAGGCCGCTGCTGAGATGTTTCCAAATCAGCCTCATGTCCTCACCATCCACTCATGAAAGCAAGAAGATATTCTTCTGCTTCCCTGGCCTTCCCCATATTTCACCACTCATAGATTTATGATACAATGAGTTTAGAATAATATCATTAACATAATAATAATGTATACCTTCGAACATAAGGAAAGGAACCAGACCATCTCTCTGTAGGGGGCGGTCTGCGGGGACATTTTTTTTACTTCCTCAACAGGAAGCAAAAAAGATGTCCCCTTGCTTCATGGTTATGGGCTGCATAGGGAGGAAAAATGGGAACAGGAAAAAGCAATAGCAACGAACTACATTATTATTCCGACCGGCTCAAACGCAAATTGGAGCAGATACATCTTGTGCCGGTTACTATTGTCGAAGCCCCGTCCGGTTACGGTAAAACCACCGCAATACGAGACTTTCTACAAAACTCCCTCTCCCAGGGCACGCCCATCTATTGGTTCACTGCTATGGATGAAAAGCCCTCCGCGGCTTTTCGGCGACTCTGCCGCGAGATTGAGAAGATTGACAGATATGCGGGTGAGCGACTCGTTAAAATTGGACTACCCAACGCCGGCACCATTGGCGAAGCAAGTGAAGCCCTGCGCTTAGTCCAGTGCAAACATGAAACCTATCTGGTGATTGATAACTTTCATTTTTTGCAGGACGCCCTGCCCCCAGCCTTTTTTCTTGCGCTCCTCGAACATGGTGGCCAGGGCCTGCATGTCATTATCGTGACCCAAATGCTCAAACGAGATACCCTTTCTATTGTTGCAGGTCATGGGCTTTTGCATATTACGGTTAGTGATATGCGGTTGAACACAAGAGATATCTGCCGTTATTACGCCCTCGCTAATGTAAAAATTACCCTGGAGGACGCACAAGAGGTCGAGCGCTACACCGAAGGCTGGATTATCGCAGTATATTTACAGCTCTCTACTTTTCTGGAAACAGGTACATTCTCCGATACACCCGGTATTTTGGCTCTTATGGAGCATTTAGTATGGGATAAGTTGACCGAAGAACAGCAAAACTTTCTATTGTATTTATCACCGTTTGAGATGGTCAGCGTACAGCAGTCATGTTCCCTCATCGGCTGTGATACACTGCCGGAATACGCTTTGGAGGCCTTCGCGAGTCCCTTTATCCACTACGATCCAACCGAGCGGCAATACGAAGTGCATAGCATTCTGACCGAGCTGTTTATTCAAAAGCGCGGGGAGCGTGGGCCTGCGTTTGAACGGCAATGCCTGTTGCAGGCGGGGGATTTTTGCCGGGATGAAGGGCAAACCGCTAGGGCTCTGGGCTTTTACATGCAAATCCGTGATTATGAGCGGATGCTCTCGCTTGACCTTTCCGAAATGAATTTGGAGATTATTAACGCTGTACCCTTTACCGAGTTAGCTCTTGATATTGCCCAAAATTGCCCAGCAGAAATCAAAAAGAAATATATCCTTAATATGCTCCGCATTGCCTGGATCTTATTTATGGCCGGGATGAATGAGCAGTTTGAGATATTGATGGATGAGCTGCATACTATGCCAGAACTGCTGGACAATTCTGATTTATTGAGGGAATGGCTGCTGTTGTCCTCATATAGGAATTTCCCTAATCTGGCTGAGATGACTGTCATAGTCAGACAGGCTGCCCCACTTTTTAAAAGCCAATACTCCCAGGTAATTCTTCCTACTACGCTCTGGTGTTTTGGCAATTATTCCCCATTAACTGAGTTCTACACTAAACCTGGTGAGGCTGATCGCCAGGCCGATGTGCTGGAGGAGTACATCACCATCTATTCGCGTCTTACCAATGGTCATGGCAGCGGTGCAGATGCGCTATTTCGCGCGGAACTGGCCTATCAACGGGGAAACTTGAACGACGCGGAGATACTTGCCTACAAGGCGGCGTTTCTTGCCGAAAGCAAGCAGCAAAGTGTGGTTCTATTAGGCGCCGCCATATTGCTGGCCCATGTTGCGTTGCACAAAGCAGATACAGTCGGCTGGGAGCGTGCTATCGCCTCAATGGAACATGCCGCCTCCTTCGACCGGCAGGATACTTTCGTCATTAGGTCTGTTATAGATATTATTCGAGGCGTTCTTCTAAACGAGTTTCAGAATCATATGAGTATCGCTGATTGGCTGCAAAATGCCGATTTTGAGGATCGTCGCCTGTCCCCTGCTGTAATCAACATTGCGCTGTTCGTACACCTGGTCTTTCTCCTGCATCAAGGTGAATTTGCCCGAGTTATAGGCACGGCACAGGCTGTACGACCGGCAGAGGGGCTATTGAGCCCCTATGGGGATATCTTTGCTTGTTTCCTTATGGCCACCAGCCATATGGCGTTGGGCAACCGTGTCCAAGCCGCTGCTTTTGTTGAAGATGCTGCCCGAAAAGCTCTTCCTGATGGGTTGGTGTCTCCCTTTGCCTCGTATTCACAACTGCTGGGTGATCTGGTTGATGAGGTTATTGCGCGTGATTATCCCGCCCTTTTGGAGAAGTTTAAGACCGTCAGGAAGCGCTTCTCGCAAGGCTGGTTCACGTTACGTGAAGCCCTTTTTTCAGGCGAGCTACCTCCTGACTTAACAGAAAGGGAATATGAAGTAGCTAAATTAGCAGCTACGGGGCTGCGTAACAGCGAAATCGCGGAAAAGTTGGTGATAACGGAAAGCACAGTGCGCTCACACATGCGAACAATATTTCAAAAGCTTCAAATCGACCGCCGCACCCGCCTGGCGGAAAAACTGAAGTAAAATATTTTTATAAGATAGTCCATTAAGATCGTCCATTCGGACGATGCGCAAAACAAAATCCCATCCTATAGTTAACTATAGGATGGGATTTTTCTATTTGTTGCGGAGAAGGAGGCGTATGTATGAATTACATTAAAACCGTGCTGCCCATGAAGGACTATCGGCTTTTTATGGAAATGGAGAGCGGCAGTACAGTAACAGTAGACCTCTCCGGCAAGCTGCACACCATGAAATACGGCGAGCTTGCCAACGAAGTATTCTTTAAAACCGCCACCGCCGACGGCGATTATGTCATTTGGGGCCGCGGGCGTCTGCGCCTGACGGTCAACGAGCTGATGGAGGTGGTTTTGCTGGGATGTTTGTGAGTTAAATTGCAGTGAAGTTACCCCTGATTACACAAATGAGATTTTTGCATAATGCACTTTTTCTTAAAAACACTAGGTATTTTAGAATTGTCATCCTGAGGCAAAAGCCGAAGGATCTGAAGATTCTTCACTAATGTTCAGAATGACAGGGATTGGGTTTTTTCATTATGTAAAACTCTCGATTAAGTAAAACACAAAGGAGAGGAAGCGAGAATGACTGGTAACAAAATCAATGGGATTACCCGCTTTTTGAAAAGAAAAAGAAGTTTTTATCCCGTCCTGCTGGCCATGATATTTCTGTTAAATACTTCCATAGCTGCTTATGCACTACCAGTAGAGGCTCCAACCGCTGACCCGCCAGCGGGAACTTATGGTGGAAAGCAAAATGTTGAGTTGAAAACAGAAACCGTAGCAGCATCGGTTTATTATACGACTGATGGTGCTGATCCAACAACTTCCAGCACTCTGTATACCAATCTGATAGAAATACCATCCAACATGACCATTAAAGCTATTGCTACGGATGGTACAGATAGTAGCTCGATATCAACATTTGAATATGTACTTTTTGCCGGCGGTGACGGTAGCGTGGATAACCCCTATCAGGTTGCAACGGCCGAGCAACTTAACAATGTAAGGTATCATCTTGATAAGCATTTCATCCAGACAGAAGACATCAACCTAAATATTGCACCTTATAATGAGGATACGGGTTGGGAGCCTATCGGCAATGAGTGGTATCAATTTACCGGTACATTCGATGGCAATGGCAAGATTATTAGCAAACTTACTATAAAGAGTACTGGGCGTTACGTAGGTTTGTTTGGTTTTACCAACGGTTCCCATATCAAGAATGTGAAGTTGGAGAATGTAAATGTAACTGGTGATTATCAAGTCGGTAGTCTGGTGGGAGACAATAAATATGGTGAGATCACCAACTCCTACGCTACCGGTGCTGTAACAGGTACCGACCATGTCGGCGGACTGGTGGGAGAAAATTATTTTGGTACGATCACCCGCTCTTACGCTACCGTTACTGTAACAGGTACCAACTATGTCGGCGGACTGGTGGCATCCAATGATTGTGGTGAGATCACCAACTCCTACGCTACCGGTGCTGTAACAGGTACCGACCATGTCGGCGGACTGGTGGGAGAAAATTGGGGTACGATCACCTGCTCTTACGCTACTGGTGCTGTAACAGGTACCCACTATATCGGCGGACTGGTGGGAGACAATAAATATGGTGAGATCACCAACTCCTACGCCACCGGTGCCGTAACAGGTACTAACTATGTCGGTGGACTGGTGGGGTGGAATGGTGATAGTACAATTTCCTACACTTATGCTACGGGCACAGTTAAGGGTACAAGCGATGTCGGCGGTTTGGTGGGGATAAATGACCAGGGTACGGTCTCTAAAAGTTATTGGGATACTACTATATCAGGGACAGCTTTCTCTGCCGGCGGAGAAGGCGTCGCAGGTAAAAGCACAGAGGATATGAAACTGCAAGGAACTTATGTAGATTGGGATTTTGCAGATATTTGGAATATTAAGGATGGCAAGAACGACGATTATCCTTTTTTGAAAAATAATCCCCCTGGTTCTTTCGTGAAATCCACTATAACCGTAGCTGATGTAGTAGGCGGGACAGCGACAGTAAAAACTAATCCGGCTCTCGAAGCAGCTGAAGGTCTAACCGTAACCGTTAACATAGCCAATATAGAAGCCGGCAAACGGTTTAAGTCAATCACTGTTATCGATGTATATAATGAAGCAGTAACAATAACCACAGTAACCGCGGGAAAAAGCTACACCTTCAACATGCCGGCCAATGACGTAACCGTAACTGTTGAAGTGGAGCCCATACTTTTTGCCGGCGGCAGCGGAACGGAGGAGGATCCCTATCAGGTCGCAACAGCCGTACAACTTGACAGTGTGAGATATCTTCTCGATAAGCATTTCAAACAGACAGCAGATATCGATCTGAGCAGTTATAATACTGGTCTGGGTTGGGAGCCCATCGGTGATTGGGACTCTCCATTTATCGGTGCATTCGACGGCAAATATAATACCATTAGCAACCTTACTATTAACCGGAGTACCACGGATTACGTAGGTTTGTTTGGTTTTGCTGAGGGTGCCCAAATCAAAAATGTAAAGTTGGAAAATGTAAATGTAACTGGTTCTGAAGGTGTCGGCGGATTGGTGGGGGAAAATAGTGGTACGATTACCAACTCCTACGCCACCGGTGCTGTAACCGGTGTTAATTATTATGTCGGCGGACTGGTCGGATGGAATTATGGTGAGATCGCCAACTCCTACGCCTCTGGTACTATAGCCGGTACCGAAGATGTCGGCGGACTGGTGGGTGGGAATGATGGTGAGATCACCAACTCCTACGCCTCTGGTACTATATCCGGTACCGAATATGTCGGTGGACTGGTGGGGATAAATATAGGTGCAATTACCAACTCCTATACTACCGGTGCTGTAACAGGTACAGGAAATATTTTCGGCGGACTAGTGGGGATAAATAACCAAGGTACTGTCACTAATAGTTATTGGGACACAGATACATCAGGGACGAAATCATCTGCCGGTGGAACAGGCAAAACCGAAGCGCAAATGAAACAGCAGGAAACTTATGAAGGTTGGGATTTCATAGATATTTGGAATATTGAGGGTAGCAGGAACAACGGTTATCCCTTCCTGAAAAATAATCCCCCTGTTGAGACTCTGATAAGCATAACCTCTCCTTCTGCCATAACCGGCATAGCCAACGGCACCACCAAAACAGCGGCAGCCCTGGGACTGCCGGCCAAAGTGACCCTGGTTACCAATGGCGGAAATGCAGAGGCCGATGTAAGCTGGGATGTAGCCGCCTGTTCCTATAACCCGGCTGTAACTACCGAGCAGACCTTCACCGTAAGCGGAACCGTAACTCTTCCGACGGGGGTAGTAAATCCCAATAGCGTACCCCTGACTACCAGTATCAGTGTAACTGTTAACGCGAGGCCTTCTCCCCCACCCCCGTGGTACCCGGTAAGCGGAGTAACCCTGGATAAAAGTAGTTTAACCCTGGAAGTAAACGGCCCTGCTCAAAAACTAGCAGCAACGGTGCAACCCTCCTACGCTAGTAATCCCTATGTCTACTGGAATTCCAGCGATACTGAAGTAGCCAGGGTTGACTATACCGGACTGGTAACCCCGGTAGCCCCGGGGCAAGCTATAATTACGGCAACTACTTCAGAAGGGGGAAAAACTGCCAGCTGTACGGTGGAAGTCCTTGCCAGGATAGAAGGAATAAAACTGAACAAAGCCAGCACCACGATTACAGAAGGCAATAGCGAAACTTTAAAAGCTACTCTAATCCCGGAAAATAGCAAGCAGAACATAAGCTGGTCTTCCGATGACAGCAGCATAGCAACTGTTGACAGCGAGGGTTTGGTGACCGGTATAAGCCCGGGAACTACTTTCATTACTGTTAGGACCGTGGAGGGAGATTTTAGTGCCAACTGTACAGTAACAGTGATGGCAACCATAACTGCCACTGCAGAAGAAACCATAGTCTTGCACGATGAACCGGTAAGTATCAATATTCCCCCCGAAGTCGAGGCTACGATTGAGGTTACACCAGGCAGCACAATGCCTCAGGTGAATATCAACAGTTCCACTGCCCTGGGTACAGTTGAAATACAAATACCTGAAGGAACTATCGCCAGCAGTCCGGATGACTGGGATGGAACTCTTAAGCTGCCTACGATAAGCAGTCAGCCCAGTGTTAATATAAATGGTGCCAGTCAGGTTAATATGGTTATTGTACTGGGTTTGGAGGATGAGCAGATCAGCTTTTCCCAGGCGGTAAGAATACTTATTCCCGGTCAGGCTCAACAGCAGGTGGGCTATATTAGAAATGGAGTATTCACCCCTATTACCCGTATCCTCTCTGCCGATCGCCAGGATGTTGCGGATAGCGAGATTCCTGCTGATGGAGATGGTAAAATTGATGTTGACTCTGACCTGGCAGTATGGACCAAACACTTTACTGAATTTGTAACTTACACCCCTATAAGTAATCCTGAGCCTGTCAGTTATACTGTAAGCCTGAGCAGTAATTACGCCAAAGCAGGGACCGTGAGTGGCGATGGGACATTTTACGGTGGTAGCTTAATCACGGTAAGAGCCCAGGCCCAAAGTGGATATGTTTTTGATAACTGGAGTGAAAACGGCTGCATGCTTAGTCGAGATAGTGTCTACAGCTTTAACCTGGGTAACAGTAGTCGCCAGTTGCAGGCTAACTTCGTACG
The DNA here is from genome assembly GCF_000014725.1 of Syntrophomonas wolfei subsp. wolfei str. Goettingen G311. GTDB lineage: Bacteria > Bacillota > Syntrophomonadia > Syntrophomonadales > Syntrophomonadaceae > Syntrophomonas > Syntrophomonas wolfei. Next base: position 1,230,690 of record NC_008346.1, on the reverse strand, counting down.
GGAATTCCAGGAGATATCAATTACAGATGCTACTAAACCACGGATTATCACTTTTTCCCACCCAGTTTTACCAGGTGAACAGAATCTTGGCAATATTTACGTGGCTACTGATATTAACGGGGATAATAAAGTTGAGGGGGTAATCGTTGCAGGGGTATCCGGCAATAACTGCCAGATATCGGTTAAGCCCCCTGGTGGCCAATGGTTAGCCGGGGCAAGCTACTACTTGATACTGGAACCTGGCTTGCAATCAGCTTTAAATAAAACCCTGGGTATAAGGACGAGAATGAAGTTTACTGTGGAATAGGATTAAGTAGGGACTTCCCTATAGGGAAGTCCCTGTTTTTTATGTTTAACAAAGGGTAGGGGTCAACAATAATGTTCTGACCGTTAGAAAGGCAAAAAAGCTGAATTTGCTATTAGGTGAATATTTCAAAAGCTTTAAATCGACCGCCGCACCCTTCTGTCGGAAAACTTAAATAAAATATTTTCCAAAGATCGTCCATTAAGATCGTCCATTCGGACGATGCGCAAAACAAAATCCCATTCTATAGTTAATCTGTAGGATGGGATTTTTCTATTTGCTACGGAGAAGGAGGCGTATGTGTGAATTACATTAAAACCGTGCTGCCCATGAAGGACTATCGGCTTTTTATGGAAATGGAGAGCGGCAGTACAGTAACAGTAGACCTCTCCGGCAAGCTGCACACCATGAAATACGGTGAGCTTGCCAACGAAGTATTCTTTAAAACCGCCACCACCGACGGCGATTATGTCATTTGGGGCCGTGGGCGTCTGCGCCTGACGGTCAACGAGCTGATGGAGGTAGTTTTGCTGGGATGTTTGTGAGTTAAATGAAGTTACCCCTGATTACACAAATGAGATTTTTGCATAATGCACTTTTTCTTAAAAACACTAGGTATTTTAGAATTGTCATCCTGAGGCAAAGCCGAAGGATCTGAAGATTCTTCACTAATGTTCAGAATGACAGGGATTGGGTTTTTCATTATGTAAAACTCTCAACCAAGTAAAAAACAAAGGAGAGGAAGCGAGAATGACTGATAACAAATTCAATGGTATTACCCACTTTTCGAAAGGAAAAAGGAGTTTTTGTACCCTCCTGCTGGCTATCATATTTCTGTTAACTACTTCCACAACGGCTTATGCAGTAAAGGCTCCCACCGCTAACCCACCAGCGGGAACTTATGGTGGAAAGCAAAATGTTGAGTTGAAAACAGAAACCGTAGCAGCATCGGTTTATTATACGACTGATGGTACTGAGCCGACAACTGGCAGCACTCCGTATACCGATCTAATAAATGTAGCATCTAACATGACCATTAAGGCTTTTGCGATGGATGGCACAGTTAGCAGTGAGGTATACGCATTTGAATATATAATTTTTGATGGCGGCAGCGGCACTGTGGAAGACCCCTATCGGGTCGCAACCGCCGAGCAACTTAACAATGTAAGGTATCATCTTGATAAGCATTTCATACAGACAGCAGATATAAACCTGGGTATTGCGCCTTATAATGCGGATGAGGGTTGGGAGCCCATCGGCAGTTATTCTCCATATGCCCCATTTACCGGTACATTCGACGGCAACGGCAAGACCATTAGCAACCTTACTATAAAGCGTACTGAGAGTTACGTAGGTTTGTTTGGTTTTGCTAAAGATTCCCATATCAAGAATGTGAAATTGGAGAATGTAGATATTACCGGTCAGGATAATGTCGGCGGATTGGTGGGATATAATTATTACGGCACGGTAATCAACTCCTACGCCACCGGTACCGTGAAGGGTTCAAAGTATGTCGGCGGACTGGTGGGACAAACTTTCTATGGCACGATCACCAATTCTTATGCTACGGCTACCGTAAACGGTACAAATCAGGTCGGCGGACTAGTAGGCCTCAATGATAATGGTATGATCAGTGAGGCCTACGCCACCGGTGCGGTGACCGCTGGCACAAGTACTGCCGGCGGACTGGTGGGGGACAATTTTGGTACGATCACCAATTCCTACGCCACCGGTGCGGTGACGGGGATAAACGCTGGTGGCCTGGTGGGAGTAAATCATCAGGACGATGTCGTCTCCAACAGTTATTGGGACATAGATACCTCAGGGATGAAATCATCTGCCGGGGGCGAAGGCAAAACCACAGCAGAGATGAAACTGCCGGAAACCTACGTGGGTTGGGATTTCAAGGATATTTGGGGTATTGAAGGCACCAGGAACAACGGCTATCCGTTCTTGTTATACAATGCAGCAGCTGCTCCAAGTGCTAATCCACCAGCGGGAACTTATATTGGAACCCAAAACGTTACCTTAGCTACCGCAACCGGAGGAGCAACGATTTACTATACTACGGATAACAGTGAGCCAACAACCAGTAGCCATCAGTATACGACTGCGATAGAAGTAAGCTCAAATACGATCATTAAAGCTATTGCGGTAAAAGATGGTATGGATAATAGCCTAATATCCACCTTTGAATATTTCTTTTTCGCCGGCGGCAGCGGCACTGAAGCAGATCCCTATCAGGTAGCCACACCGGAACAACTCAACAACGTGCGCAAGCATTTGGATAAGCATTTCATACAGACAGCAGATATCGATCTGGGTGTTACGCCTTATAATGAGGGTGAGGGTTGGGAGCCCATCGGCAATGGATCCTCTTTATTTACCGGCACATTCGACGGCAACGGTAGGATCATCAGCAACCTTACTATTAATCGGAGTACTACGGATCACATAGGTTTATTTGGTAGTACCGGGGATACTGCCAAAATTAAGAATATAAAGCTCAATAATATAGATATAAAAGGTCAAACCAGGGTCGGCGGACTGGTGGGATATAATGCAGGTACTATTGCTAATTCTTACGCGGCGGGTATTGTTAAAGGTACAAATAAACTTGTCGGTGGTCTGGTGGGATTCAATTACTATGGTACGATTACCAACTCTTTTACTACGGGTGCTGTAACAGGTACACAACTTGTCGGTGGTCTGGTGGGATCCTATTACTATGGTACGATTACCGACTCTTATGCCAAGTGTGCCGTAACCGGCACAAATTATATCGGTGGTCTGGTGGGATCCAATTACTATGGTACGATTACCAACTCTTTTACTACGGGTGCTGTAACAGGTACACAACTTGTCGGTGGTCTGGTGGGAGAAACAACTCCCGACATAAGGTTCGTCTCCAACAGTTATTGGGACATAGATACCTCAGGGATGAATTCATCTGCCGGCGGCGAAGGCAAAACCACAGAAGAGATGAAACTTCCGGGAACTTATGTAGGTTGGGATTTTACAAATACTTGGAGCCTTGAGGCGGGCAAGAACAAAGGCTATCCATTCCTGAAAGATAATACACCAATTGCAGCTGCTCCAAGTGCTAATCCACCAGCGGGAACTTATATTGGAACGCAAAATATTACCTTATTTACTGCAACCGAAGGAGCAACGATTTACTATACTACGGATAATAGCCAGCCCACAACTGGTAGCCCTCAGTATACGTCTGCGATAGAAATAAGTTCAAATACGATTATTAAAGCTATTGCGGTAAAGGATGGCCTGGATAATAGCCCGGTATCCACATTTGCATATGTAGTAATGTTTGCCGGCGGTGATGGCAGCGTGGATAATCCTTATCAGATAGCCACGCCGGAACAACTTGACCATGTGAGGAATTACCTTGATAAGCATTTTATACAGACAGCAGATATCGACCTGAATGTTGCGCCTTATAACGCTAATGAAGGTTGGAAGCCCATCGGCGAGGAGGGTTTTGAATTTAAGGGTACATTTAACGGTAACGGTAAAACCATCAGCAACCTGACTATCAAACGGAGTTCGGGGGGGGGTGTAGGTTTGTTTGGTTTTACCAAGAATACTGCCCAAATTAAGAATGTAAAACTGAGGAAAATAAATGTTACCGGTGGTTACAATGTCGGCGGGCTGGTGGGATATAATTATGGTACGATAACTAACTCCTACGCCACCGGTGATGTAACGGGTATAGAAAAGGCGGGTGGACTGGTAGGATATAATCAAGGTAATATTGCTAATTCTTACGCTGCGGGTATTGTTAAAGCAAATGATTGTGGCGGGCTGGTGGGATATAATTTGGGTACGATTAATAACTCTTACGCTAGGGGTGCAGTGCACGGCGATCATTTTGTTGGTGGATTAGTGGCGACAAATTATAACGCTGAAAACGTTAAAAAAAGTTATTGGGACACTACTACATCAGGGAGAGATTCCTCTGCCGCCGGAATAGGCAAAATTACAACAGATATGAAGTTGCAAGGAACTTATGTAGATTGGGATTTTACAAATGTTTGGAATATTGATGACAGCATGAACGACGGTTATCCTTTCTTGAAAAATAATCCCCCTTACACTACACCAGCAACCAAATATTCTATAACTGTAGCTAATGTAGTAGGCGGGACAGCAACTATAACAACTAACCCGGTTACCGAAGCGGCAGCAGGAGAAACCGTAACCGTTAGCATAGATGGTATAGAACCGGGCAAACAGTTCAAGTCCATCACTGTTACCGATACCGACGGTGGAGCAGTAACAACAACCGAAGTAACAGCAGGCAGCAGATACACCTTCACCATGCCGACCAAGGCGGTAACCGTAATTGTTGCAGTGGAAGCAATACCAATAGTAAGTGCTACCATCAATCCCACTACCATAACATTTAACAAAAATTTGGAAGCCCCGGCTGATGTATCTACCACTATTAACTGGAACTCGGCTACTAGTGTAACTGTAGTTAAACAAGGTAATGCGACTTTAACAGCAAATGCTGATTATGTCATACAAGGTAATACCCTGACCATTAAGAAGGAATACCTGGCAACCCAGGAAACCAGCGCGCTGGCGCTGACGGTGGAGTTTAATAAGGGCAATGCGGCAACACTGATTATCACCATATTGGATACGATATCGACAGATAAAGCCCTGATAAGCATTACCGCACCTTCTGCTATAACCGGCATAGCCAACGGCGCCGACAAGACAGCGGCAGCCCTGGGACTGCCGGCCAAAGTGACCCTGGTTACCAATGGCGGAAATGCAGAGGCCGATGTAAGCTGGGATGTAGCCGCCTGTTCCTATAACCCGGCTGTAACTACCGAGCAGACCTTCACCGTAAGCGGAACCGTAACTCTTCCGACGGGGGTAGTAAATCCCAATAGCGTACCCCTGACTACCAGTATCAGTGTAACTGTTAACGCGAGGCCTTCTCCCCCACCCCCGTGGTACCCGGTAAGCGGAGTAACCCTGGATAAAAGTAGTTTAACCCTGGAAGTAAACGGCCCTGCTCAAAAACTAGCAGCAACGGTGCAACCCTCCTACGCTAGTAATCCCTATGTCTACTGGAATTCCAGCGATACTGAAGTAGCCAGGGTTGACTATACCGGACTGGTAACCCCGGTAGCCCCGGGGCAAGCTATAATTACGGCAACTACTTCAGAAGGGGGAAAAACTGCCAGCTGTACGGTGGAAGTCCTGGCCAGGATAGAAGGAATAAAACTGAACAAAGCCAGCACCACGATTACAGAAGGCAATAGCGAAACTTTAAAAGCTACTCTAATCCCGGAAAATAGCAAGCAGAACATAAGCTGGTCTTCCGATGACAGCAGCATAGCAACTGTTGACAGCGAGGGTTTGGTGACCGGTATAAGCCCGGGAACTACTTTCATTACTGTTAGGACCGTGGAGGGAGATTTTAGTGCCAACTGTACAGTAACAGTGATGGCAACCATAACTGCCACTGCAGAAGAAACCATAGTCTTGCACGATGAACCGGTAAGTATCAATATTCCCCCCGAAGTCGAGGCTACGATTGAGGTTACACCAGGCAGCACAATGCCTCAGGTGAATATCAACAGTTCCACTGCCCTGGGTACAGTTGAAATACAAATACCTGAAGGAACTATCGCCAGCAGTCCGGATGGCTGGGATGGGACTTTTAAGCTGCCTACGATAAGCAATCAGCCCAGTGCTATCATAAATGGTGCCAGTCAGGTCCATATGGTTATTGTACTGGGCCTGGAGGATGAGCAAATCAGCTTTTCCCAGGCGGTAAGAATACTTATTCCCGGTCAGGCTCAGCAACAGGTGGGCTATATTAGAAATGGAGTATTCACCCCTATTACCCGTATCCTCTCTGCCGATCGCCAGGATGTTGCGGATAGCGAGATTCCTGCTGATGGAGATGGTAAAATTGATGTTGGCTCTGACCTGGTAGTCTGGACCAAACACTTTACTGAATTTGTAACTTACACCCCTATAAGTAATCCTGAGCCTGTCAGTTATACTGTAAGCTTGAGCAGTAATTACGCCAAAGCAGGGACCGTGAGTGGCGATGGGACATTTTACGGTGGTAGCTTAATCACGGTAAGAGCCCAAGCCCAAAGTGGATATGTTTTTGATAACTGGAGTGAAAACGGCTGCATGCTTAGTCGAGATAGCGTCTACAGCTTTAACCTGGGTAACAGTAGTCGCCAGTTGCAGGCTAACTTCGTACGGGAATTCCAGGAGATATCAATTACAGATGCTACTAAACCACGGATTATCACTTTTTCCCACCCAGTTTTACCAGGTGAACAGAATCTTGGCAATATTTATGTGGCTACTGATATTAACGGGGATAATAAAGTTGAGGGGGTAATCGTTGAAGGGGTATCCGGCAATAACTGCCAGATATCGGTTAAGCCCCCTGGTGGCCAATGGTTAGCCGGGGCAAGCTACTACTTGATACTGGAACCTGGCTTGCAATCAGCTTTAAATAAAACCCTGGGTATAAGAACGAGAATCAAGTTTACCGTGGAATAAGATTAGGCAGGGATTTCCCTATAAGGAAGTCCCTGCTTTTTTGTTTGACAAAATGTAGGGGTACGAAAAACATGAGTCGTACAGTCGGATTCTCTGGTAATGTAAAAGACGAGAAATTTACCAACGGGGAAGAATCGCAGTCCTCGCGAAAACCAGGGTTCCTTATTGAATAGAGCGTGTCTGTTTGCCATAGTGTCCAATTTTAAGATTTCCTGTTCAATTCTATCACACAGGTTGATTGCGGTTTGCGTGCTAAGGCCAAGGAGATGAATCTTCTTTAAACAGGGGCATGCCCGCTTGGGAATCGCCCCTGTTAAGTTAAAGTAAATCCATAAACATAATTTCATTTTAGCGGATTAATACAGGTCGCTGTGGGTTCCGGTGCGTGTCAAAGACAATATCAAGATATCCCCTTCAATTTTATAAATTAGTAACCAGTCAGGTGTGATGTGGCATTCCCTATGCCCGGCATAGTTACCGGTAAGTGGATGATCAAGATACTTCTGGGGAAGGACCTTCTCTTGAACCAGAAGATTAAGAACTTCTTCGAGAAGCTTAACATCATAACCTCGCTTGACAATAGCTTTAAAGTCTTTTTTAAATCGGCTGGAGTACCTGATTTTAAGCATTCAGATCCTCCATTAATGCACTTACACTATCAAAAGTTTTGCTCATATTGCGGTTATTATTAACATCATCAATGGCAGCCATGCTTTCTTCGTTGGGCTTTTCGATGCGGAGATCAAAAGGGATGCCACCGTAGCGAACGGAGTAACGCAGGAATATATTCATGGCTGTGGACATATTAAGCCCCAGTTCGTTAAATACGGCTTCAGCTTCCCGCTTTAATTCCTCATCGACACGAATATTTAAATTGGTTGTTTTGGCCATGTTTATCAGCCCCTTTCTATAATTAAATTTTAAGGTATTATATGCAATTGTCAATATATTATACACAAACGCTTTACAAAGTCATTACAAATGGGAAATTAATTGGCAAGGCGGTCAAACATACGAACTGGGCGATTATGATTGGAGGACTGCTATAACCCGGGATAATGGATTAAGACGATAACTGGGAAATAGCTTGTTTTACTTCCAAGAAAATAATCAAAAAGAGGCTACTACCGGATGAACTGCGGCAGTAGCCTCTTTTATATAAGCTTACTAATCAATCCCAATTCCGTATTTTGTTATTTCTGCTGGTAACTGATTGTTGATTCCACTGCAAAAAGTAATAAATATGCACTCGGATGAATAATTGACGCGGAATCCGCGGAATCATTAGGGAACTACGCGGATTTGTTTAGGGTTAAAATAGAGAGAAATACGGAGTATTTCAACGATAATTCTTAAATTTTAATTTTTAATTCTTAATTCTTAATTCTTAATTCAAGACTACTTCCTTATTAACCACATATTCACTAATATGCATTCTCTACGACCTCAAGCCCAAACTGCAGACCGTACGTTTTGCCGCTCTGGTTGATAGGGGTTTTTTACAAAGCGGTCGACTGGTGTACAAAGACTGCATACGCTGGAGCGACAGCCTGATGCTGTACTGTTATGAAATGCTGGACGAAATGAAAAAGGGGGGACGGCTGTTCAACCTGCGGGAGTAAACGGGGGAACCGGATGGACATAAGAAGCTTTTGCATAATTTAATTAGATTTTTTGTAATCATGGCATATAGCTTCTTTCTTTGCGCTGCTGTGTTTGATTGCGGTTTTATCTCTATATCGTACTCAAAAGCGTGTTTTCTGCAATGTTAGGCGCTTTTGCGACCTGCGCGGTGCTTTACGCCGGTAGGTGCGGGGCAGGGTAAATTACGATGAAGAGAATCTTCGCAATATTTACGTAGCTACTGATATTAACGGGGATAATAAAGTTGAGGGGGTAATCGTTGAAAAGGTATCCGGCAATAACTGCCAGATATCGGTTAAACCCCCTGGTGGCCAATGGTTAGCCGGGGCAAGCTACTACTTGATACTGGAACCTGGCTTGCAATCAGCTTTAAATAAAACCCTGGGTATAAAAACGAGAATGAAGTTTACCGTGGAATGAGATTAAGCAGGGATTTCCATATTAGGAAGTCCCTGCTTTTTTGTTTGACAAAATGTAGGGATCAACAATAATGTTCTGACCGTTAAAAAGGCAAAAGCGCTGAATATGCTAATTTCAAAAGCTTTAAATCGACCGCCGCACCCTTCTGGCGGAAAAACTGAAATAAAATATTTTCCAAAGATAGTCCATTCGGATGTGTCCTGGTTAACACCTCTTTTGCTTTTACCTCACCAACCTTTTCAGATACCTTTTGCATATAAGCCGGATATCGTTCAGAAATATGATAATACAACTGAACACTTCGGTCCTAATGATTTGATTACCCGGGAACAGGCGGTCTCAATAGCTGGTAAAGGCCTGGAAACTGGAAGCTTGCATTATAACACTTTGCTGAGAAAGGCTTTTGTTCTAGAATTTGTAGGGTTCTCAAATATCTGTTGAGGGGAGTTTTCTTCTACAATCAGTCCTTCATCCATAAAAAGAACCCGCTGTCCTACCTCCCGGGCAAATCCCATCTCGTGGGTTACTACCATCATGGTCATGCCTTCCCGGGCCAGGTCCTTCATTACCTCCAGAACTTCCCCGACCATTTCCGGATCCAGAGCGGAAGTGGGTTCATCAAATAACATGACTTTGGGCTGCATAGCCAGCGACCTGGCTATAGCTACGCGCTGTTTCTGCCCGCCAGATAACTGAGCCGGGTATACATCATCCTTATCGAAAAGCCCTACTTTTCGAAGCAACTCCCGGGCTATGCGCGCGGCCTCTGCTTTATCGGTTTTTTTAATTATCACCGGGGCCATGGTAATATTCTCCAGCGTAGTCCGGTGGGGAAAGAGATTAAAATGTTGAAAGACCATTCCTACTTGCTGCCGTACTTTGTTTATGTCGGTATGAGGCGATGTTAATTCAATACCATCTATAGTTACCGTACCGGAATCAGGTGTTTCCAGTTGATTTACACAGCGTAAAAGGGTACTCTTCCCCGAACCACTGGGGCCAATAATACATACTACCTCCTGGGGGGAGATGTGGCAATTAATACCCTTTAGCACCTGGAGAAGACCAAAGCTCTTATATAGATTCTTTACCGTAATCATTCAGTTGCTAACCTCTTTTCCAGATAATCACCCAGCATGGAAAGCAAGCGGGTTAACAGCAGATAAAATAGGGCTACTGTACCCCAAATCCAGGCTGCTTCATAGGTAACCGAAACCAGTATCCTTCCTTGATGGGTTAGTTCCTGAGCCCCAATAACGGCAACCAGCGAAGTATCCTTGAGCATGGCTATAAATTCATTTATCATCGGGGGAATTACAATTTTATAAGCCTGGGGTAATATTACATACCACATAGCCTGGCGATTGTTCATGCCCAGCGAACGCGCGGCTTCCGTTTGGCCCCGGTCCACTGCCTGAATACCTGCTCTGACTATTTCCGCAATATAGGCTCCACTGTTAAGTGAACATACTATTACTGCAGCCTGAAAGGAAGTAGCATCAAATACCAGTGGTAGTATACCAAAATAGAAAAGCAATATCTGAACAAATAACGGGGTACCCCGAAAGAAATCAATATATACAATACCCGGGATGGCTAGTATTTTATAAGGTGACATTTTTAGCAGGGCAGCAAGTAAACCAAGGAACATGCCGAAGGCAACTGATAGTGCGGTTATTTCCAGGGTTAGCAAAGTACCTTTCATCAAATGGCCCATATTATGACTAACTACCTGAAAGCCATTTGAGTCCAGCACGGGCTGCAGTATATTTAAACAAAATACATTTAGAGCGAAAAGCTGCATTTAATTAAATCCCCCTGAGCACACAATCAAAAGCGCGAGGCTTGACTCGCGCTTTTCACCTAGCATCATATACGGCTACTTTTAATCAAACCATTTCTTATAAATCTGTTCGTATTCGCCACTGGCTTTAAGTTCGTCAAGGCCCGCGTTGATATCGTTAAGGAGCTTGCTGTTTCCTTTCTTTACGGCAATACCATACTGGCTATCAGCACTAAAGACTTCACCCACCATTTTTACGGAATCATTACCACTGGTCTTAATGTAATCAGCAGTAACCGGATGGTCATTAATAACCGCATCTACCCCGCCCTTCTGTAGTTCCATAAAGGCTTCACCTACGGATTCGAAAATCTTCACATTAGTACTGGGGTCTTTATCCTTTATTTTCAGGCAGGTATCGGCACCGGTAGTTCCCACCTGGGCAGCAATTCTCTTGCCTTGCAGGTCTTTGGTAGTAGTAATACCGGTAGTCTCTTGCTTTACCGCAATTATAAGCCCAGCATCGAAATAGGGTTGGCTAAAGTCCACAACTTTAGCTCGGTCCTCATCAATAGTAACCGCAGCTATAACACAATCAATATTACCGCTTTGAACGGCGGGTATCAGAGCATCAAAACCAAGGTTCTTAATCTCAACTTCATAACCCTGGCTTTTCCCGATAGCCCTTATGATGTCCATATCAAATCCACTATACTCGCCATCTTTTATCATTTCAAAGGGTGGGAAGGTAGCTTCGGTACCAACAATTAGCTTTCCCTTTTGGCTTTCTTGAGCGCTGTCATTGTTGTTCTGCTGCGCTTTACAACCGATTACAGTTACCAATAGGCCGGTAATTAATAATCCTACCATAAGTACTTTGATCCATTTTTTCAATTGCCTATCACTCCTTAAAATCTAATGTAGTAGAAATATACATAATCACATTATATACATTGTCGATTATATTGTCGATTATTTATATATTTTGTAGATGGGGCACAGGAGGAGGCTTCTTTGATTGCTAACTCAATGTGGAACATAAACAGCCTTTCTAAAACATATAAATTAGAATCAGTAAATAAGGAGAACTGCTTTTATGTTTTTTGTATTACAAAGGCGAAGCGTGGGGTTTTTTTTAGGAGGAATCTTGTTTTTGGGTATCTCACTTGGAGCCTATAACCTGGCCTTGCACCCCAATATGCATAATTGGAAAGCCCAGAAACTGGTGATAACTGATGTAAAAACTACGGAAAAAGCAGTGGCCCTGACCTTCGATGACGGTCCCGATCCGGTAAATACCCCGGTAGTTCTTGACATGTTAAAGAAGCATCAAGCCCAGGCTACCTTTTTCGTTGTGGGAATAAGGGCGGAAAAACAGTCTGATCTTTTGCAAAGAATGGCCAATGAAGGGCATGAAATCGGCAACCATAGTTATAGTCATGCTGATTTCAATCACAAGAAAAAGGAGTTTTACCAGGAAGAAATACGAAAAACCAATGCATTAATTGAACGCATCAGCGGCCAGAAGTCCAAGCTTTTTCGTCCACCAGGCGGTTATCTTTCCTATGATATGGTTGAGGTCACCCAGAAAGAAAAAGTCACCATAGCCTATTGGACCTATCAGCAGGATAGTAAAGATTGGCAAGGAAACAATTCCTCTCAAATTGCGGCCCACATAATAAAAAACATAAAACCTGGTCAGATAATAATACTTCATGATGGCTATAAAAACGGCCTGGAAACAGCCCGCGCAGTGGATAAACTGATTCCTGAGCTTAAGCAGCAAGGCTACCGTTTTCTAACTATGAGTGATTTAATGCTCCTGGAAAAGCAGGAATAAAGCTGGAAACATCGCCATAAAAATGTAGGAGAATAAAGAGAGGAGGAAAAAGCATGCCCAAGGTTTTTGGTTTTTACAAGATACGGGCCAGAACCAGACTGACCCTTACTGCTCTGATTACCCTGATTATCCTGGTAAGTGGGGCTTTATATGTACAGGCCTATAATAAAAACAAGCCGGTATATGAAGTACCAAGCGAAAAAAAGATGGCGGCTCTTACTTTTGATATTAGTTGGGGTAACAAAACTCCCATGCCAGTTATTGAGATTCTGAAAGAAGCGGATGTTACCTGCACCTTTTTCCTTTCCGGTCCCTGGGTTAAAGAAAACCCGGAAGTAGTACAAAGGATTAAAAAGGACGGTCATGAACTGGCAAGTCATGGCTATCGCCATATCAATTACAGTACTTTAAGTAAAAGCGAAATTAAGGAAGAGGTTATGAAAGCTCACAAGAATATTAACGAGGTAGCAGGAGTGAATGCTAATTTGATAAGAACTCCCAACGGAGACTATAATGACCATGTTATCGAAGCCATTCATGAAATAAATTATGAGGCTATTCAATGGAGTGTTGATTCTCTGGACTGGATGAATCCGGGAACCGCTACTATTATAGAAAGGGTAAAGAAGAAGGTTCATCCCGGAGCCATTATTCTTATGCACGCCAGTGATACTTGCAAGCAAACTACCGATGCTCTGCCTGTTGTAATTGAAAATCTTAAAGAGCAAGGCTATGAACTGGTTACAGTCTCGACCTTGCTTAAAGAAATGCCCCCAGAAAATAATTGAAGCCATTTGATCCTACCCTCAAATGGCTTCCAGCTTACTCTTCCTGGTCTTCAAAACCGTCAATGTGTTCCAGACCAATGTCTTTGAGTATTTCGTCTATTAACTTTTTATCCAATTGTAGTCCCCTCCTTTCTCAGAATATATGTAGCTTAATGTTCTCACAGAATCCTGGCCAAATTTTTTGTCGCTATATATAACATGGCAACCAGGCTGCAAAACATAAACCTAAACCAGCATAACGTATATCCCTGATTTTCACAAGGGTTAAACAGCTATTTACAGGTAATGGAATAATCTCTTTAAGATAGAATCGCCGAAAACTGATATTTCCGTTAGCACTTTGCTCGCGGATTTTTTTCATCTCGGTAAACTTACTTAGTAGTTTTTTATCCAACTATTCCTCTCTCAAGCATTTTTAAAATTATAATTCTTTCCTATTTTAATAAAATTATAATTCTTTCCTATTTTAATTCATTCTATAATACTACTTTTAAGAAATCATTAGGAATTCGTAAAAAGCAGGTTAAAAAGGTTAAAAATCTCCTTTTAAGAAAACCTGTCCTGATTAATCTAGCGTTCTTCTCCTATTTCTCCTGAAATAATCCCCACTATCCTAAACTTAACAATGCCAGCTCGCATACTTGGACTTCCCAGGCTTAATACTAGATTTAATTAATCTTTTAACTTACATGACGATGAGATGGGGTTAAAGTAAAAGTGAGGTTAAGCTAATGTTAAGTAGAGATGGGGTAATAGCCCGGTATATTTTAGCCTTTTGTTTCTTTTTCTCTTCCGGTTCAGAAATGTTAACCGGCTGGCTGGCTACCCTTAGCGGTATCCTGGGATGCGTAGAACTGGCCACAGCTCTATTAAAATATTCCCCGCTATATGAATTATGGGCTATAATCAAAAATCATTACCAACAAAACAAAGCAATGGAATAATGAAGGAATATATATTAGGCCGGGGAATTCTATCCTATTCTTATGTAATGGGTCTCATCAATTTTTTTCACTTTCCCGGCTTTCTCCAGGCGCTTAAGGTGCTTATCAATCATCATTTTAGTAAAAAAGACAGCAAACGGCGTTTTCCCTTTGAAGCCTTCTATAAATTCCTGCCGGGCAATATCCTCAATAGTCCTGGGCTCAGCCAGGTAAATCAGGCTCTGTTCTTCCTTCTTCAAAGGCACATCCAGATAGGCCTGCAACAAAGCAGGAATATTATCCTGAGCAGCGTCAAATACCCTCCGGTGCGAAGTTACCAGTATACGGGGGTTTATTTCTATCAGCTTTTTTATTGATTTTTCCAATTCGTCAAAATCAGAAAGTCCTCCCCCATACCAGGGTCCGTCCGGTGCCAAATCCAAATCAGCAGAAAAGAGAATCCCTTCCTTTTCACAATAAAAAGCATAATGACCGGGAGAATGACCTGGCAGGTGGATAGCCCTCAGCGAAGTTGCCCCCAGTTCGAAAACATCCCCATCCTTTATTAAGCCATCCAATTGAACTTCCTGAAAACCACGCTGGGCTGGTACATCTTCTGGAAGCGACATGGTGCCAGAGAGGAGTCCCCGGTCCATCTGCCCCATCAGTCTTTCCCAATCGTAAAAACCGGAGAATTCCAGGTAAAGCTCCTGATTCTGATAGGTCAGAGCTTCTTCCCTACCCGCCATAATCCTGGCTCGGGAGAAAAAACTGATTCCATTTACATGGTCAAAGTGGTTATGACTGAGCAAAAGCAACTCAATCTTATCCGTAGGTATTTCCGCATAAGCCCTGCCCCCTGAACCAGCATCTATAAAGGTTTGCACCTCATCATCGATATACAACGAATTACTATACGGGAACACAGCCCTGGCCTCCGGCCTAATCAACTTAATTACGCGGGTTAAAGCAATTATCATTTTGTAACTCCCTCTCCAATAACAACTTCTCTTTCTAGATAAAAAAGCCCGGAAATCCCGGGCTTGACTAACATTTCATTATGGGAGATATTATTCCCTATCTAAGCTTATCATTCTACTCCAATTTTTCCAACATTTCCAATACCATATCAAAGAAATAGTTGATATCCTCCCGGTTGTTAATTCCGGCTTTGAAAGCCACTTCAGGGAAACGGCTCTGACTGTTGATTTTAACATTAACTGTATATAGTGCCTGATCAATCTCCTCTTCCAGGCTCTCCAGGTCAGCCTCACTCCACTCTTCATCCAGAGCTAATTCATCATCTTCAGGATTATGTCTTATGTGATGAAGATTGATTTCCTCGTTATTATCAATAATCTGGGCAACTATCCACATTACATCCGTGCAAGTCATATCCATTTCTTCGCTTAATTGTAGTATTTCGTTGGCTACAGGTGTGATCTTTAATAAGTCGGAGAGATTTACCGGTTCTCCCTTTCCCCATCTTTTCTTCACCATATCACCTCCGTAAATATTAGCCGACGGACCAACATAAGCTTTGCCAAGGTTACTATTATGGGTAATACAATAAACCATTGCCTATTAATTGTCCATATCAAATTCTACTCTTATTATTAAGATAATATGTGAGTCCCCGCCAAAAAATAGGGTTTAGAGGGTCTCACTATGACTTGCAGGTAATTATACCCTATTACTCATACCACGCTCATAAAAATATCATAAATAATATCTCATTGCAAGTTTTTATGTGGGCTATTAAACTCTTCCACCCCATATAACTCTTTTCGTTTTGCTCTACGTAAGCGTTCCACATCAGGCTGAACCATTTTCTTAAGTTCCTGTCGATTATCACTAATAAATTTCTCCAGCTCAGCGGTAGATAATCTTTTATCATGACGGTTCAGGCGAATACTGAGACATTCGTTTAATTGCAGGTAAAAACTGAATTCTGCTTTGGCCTTTTCTCCATTAAGCTCAAAAACCGCATCTCCGCCCGCTCTATTGCGGTCAGTCAGGCGTAAATTTTCAAAACCGATAAACTTCAAAACATACACCTCCAGACTTACACTCCTAGATATTTCGCCTCGCTATAAATATTCGTTTCGACATCTGCAAGCAAATCCCTGCAAAAAGCATTGCTAGTATGTAGAAGTCGTGATTGTTTTGGATTTTCCTATTTCGCAATAAAGGTAAGAATGACTCCCCTGCGAAGCGCCCTGTCGGGCACAACTGATTGTCCCTTCGGTCGCTTTTAAGGTTGCTGAGCGGTATATTTATACAAGCAAAATAATATTTATGACTTTTTGCAGTAGAATTAAGAATGGATAATATAAATAAAAAACAGGAGACATCCCCTGATCAAATAGCTATATGTTTCATAAAATTCCTTGGCGATATTAGCTTTACATAAACTTGTTGTCAAGTCAAGAGATAATCAAAGAAATCTCGTTAATTTCTGAGATAGCCTGAAATATCGTACAAATTTCCTGTTTTTTCGGTACTTTGGCAGGAAAGCCTGTATTTTGGGCTTTGAAATATATCTCATAGAAGTCTAATATTCTTAATATGACCTTATTGTGACCATTTTTCACCTCAAATTAACCGCAGTAGAACCAAACCTGTTCTGTGAGACCTTACTCACCAAGTGCTGTGGCTTAGAATATAAAATCGTTTCGGGCTTTAAAAATATTCTGTCCAAGACAGGATCAGGTTTTTTATGAGGTATAAGGAGGCGATAAAACGTTAATAAATAAAATTATGTCAGCAAGCTATTCCAGGGGGTTAATACCGTACCCAAAAAGGACTTGTTGAAAAACTATTATTCAAAAATTAAGCCATGTCAGCTCTAATTAGCCCAGGTTAGACCCGGCAACAATCGGAGTGGATTAGCTACCGTCAAAATGAACTGTTGTCGACCCGGGCGAGCTACATAAAGACTAGTGATTCTCCACTAAGCAAGACATAAAAAATTCAGAAAGAAGGTTGATAAGTAGTGACTTTGGATTTTGTCACTCTATTTCCTATAGGGAAGCAGGTAAAAGCAGCTAAGGCCATGTTCTCTGCCCTTTTGAGCTTGCTTATGCTGTTGCTGTGGCCAGCGGTAGCCTTTGCCGGTGAAGCCAACCTGGTTATTCCGACTTTGAGCCCGGCACAGAATAATTTGCTTATCGGTGGTATTGTGGTTTGTATACTGGGTATGTTTTTCGGTCTTTACCAGTTCATCAAGGTAAAAAAATTCCCCGCCCACCAATCCATGCTGGATGTGGCGAGTATAATTTACGAAACCTGCAAAACCTATCTAATTCAGCAAGGCAAGTTTCTAATATTACTATTTGCCTTTATTGGAGTCTGCATAGCCTTCTACTTTGGCTTCCTGCAAAAAACTCCCTTGAGCGGGGTACTGCTGATCCTGGCCTGGACCGTGATAGGTATCCTCGGTTCCTACAGTGTGGCCTGGTATGGTATCCGTATGAACACCCTGGCCAACAGCCGTACCGCCTTCGCAGGCTTGGAGAAGAAACCGCTCAAGGTTTTAAATATTGCGCTTGATGCCGGTATGAGCATAGGGGTGCTCCTGGTCTGCGTTGAATTGATTATGATGCTCATAATCCTGCTCTTTGTACCGCGAGAACTGGCCGGTGCCAGCTTCATCGGTTTTGCTATTGGTGAATCTCTAGGAGCCAGTGCCTTGCGTATAGCGGGCGGAATCTTTACCAAGATTGCCGATATCGGTTCCGACTTGATGAAAATCGTCTTTGGTATAAAAGAAGATGACCCGCGTAATCCCGGGGTTATTGCCGACTGTACTGGGGATAACGCCGGTGACAGTGTAGGCCCAACTGCAGACGGATTTGAGACTTATGGCGTAACCGGCGTAGCCCTGGTCACCTTCATAGTTCTGGCAGTAGCACCAGCCCTGCAAACGGCTCTCCTGACCTGGATCTTTGTAATGCGCGTATTGATGGTTATTACCTCCATAGCATCGTTTTACATCAACAGAGCTTTCAGCCAGGCCAAATATGCCGGTAAGGAAGATTTTGATTTTGAACAGCCCTTAACCAGCCTGGTATGGATTACTTCCCTTCTATCCATTGTGGTCACTTTCGCAGTAAGTTATTTCCTACTGGGACCGTCCTCCGACGCACCAGCTAACCTGCAATCGCTATGGTTTATCCTGGCAGCAATAATAAGTGTTGGAACCCTGGGAGCCGCTCTGATTCCTGAATTCACCAAAATCTTTACCAGTCCCAAGTCCGATCATGTGGCTGAAGTTGTCAAGGCCTCTCGTGAAGGCGGTCCTTCCCTGAACATTTTATCGGGTCTGGTAGCTGGTAATTTCAGTGCCTTCTGGATAGGCATGGTTTTCCTGGCTCTCATGTTTACCGCCTATTATTTCAGCGGCTTTGGATTAGCCGAAATTATGATTTACCCCTCCATATTTGCTTTTGGTCTGGTAGCTTTTGGTATGCTGGGTATGGGTCCGGTTACTATTGCCGTAGACAGCTATGGACCGGTTACTGATAATGCCCAGTCCATCTATGAGCTATCTCTGATTGAAACTATCCCCAATATCAGCAAACAGATTCAAAAGGACTTCGGTTTCAAACCTGACTTCGATAAAGCCAAGTACTATCTGGAAGCCAATGATGGTGCCGGTAATACCTTTAAGGCAACGGCCAAGCCGGTATTAATCGGAACCGCTGTGGTTGGAGCTACTACCATGATTTTCTCCCTGATTCTGGTTATCCAGAGTGTTCTGGGAGTGAAACCTGAGAGCATCCTTACCATACTCAATCCCTATACTATTCTGGGATTCATCTGCGGTGGAGCAGTAATCTACTGGTTTACCGGTGCTTCCACCCAGGCCGTAACCACCGGAGCCTACCGGGCTGTAGAATATATCAAAAAGAACATCCGGCTTGATGAAAAGGCCAGCCAGAAAGCTTCTACGGAGAACTCAATAGAAGTGGTAAGGATTTGTACCCAGTATGCCCAGGCCGGCATGATCAACATTTTTATCGCCATTTTCTCCTTTGCCATGGCTTTTGCCTGCCTCTCCGCTCCCAGGACCTATGAAGCACCAGTAGCTCTCTTTGTATCCTACTTGATTTCCATCGCCTTGTTCGGTTTGTTCCAAGCGGTCTTTATGGCTAACGCTGGCGGTTGCTGGGATAATGCCAAGAAAGTCGTAGAAGTGGATATGCAGGAAAAGGGTACTCCTTTACATGATGCTACCGTGGTGGGTGACACTGTAGGCGATCCTTTTAAAGACACCTCTTCAGTGGCCTTGAATCCCATCATTAAGTTCACCACCCTCTTCGGTTTGCTGGCTATGGAAATTGCCATTTCCGAGTCTTTCCGGGATATAGCTCCGGTAGTCGGCGGCATCTTCCTTATTATTGCTCTGTTCTTCGTATGGCGTTCCTTCTACGGCATGAGGATTCCCAGCGAATAGAATAATAATAGAGCTATAGTAACAGAATTAAAGCCTCACAACCCTTATAGTTGTGAGGCTTTTTTGATGATAACTAAAAAGCACTGGCCCGAACGATATTCATTACTCCTAGTTCAGCGATACTTCCGGCTAATTTTATTTACTTTGAGATAATTTAAAATCTGCATTAAAAAAGCCCAGCTAAAGAAATGCTGGACACAGATGCACAATAATAAGCAATTGAACCCTTTATGGATATGCTTATAAAGTACCTGCCTGCTGAGCATCTCCTTTTCACAATACGGGAAGGCATATCCGTTTCCGCATATACCCACAGGCTTTTAAACCATAGTAAACCTTAGATCTAAAAGCTCGGAGAACTTGATATTCTATCATAAATATTTTTTACCCGGTTTACCAGGTGATCCACCTGAATGGGCAAAGGTTCGTCATTGGCTCCTGAAATCTCTATTCCGCAGCGATTTAAAGGTATGAGTATTTTAATCGCTTCCGAAGAAGCAATCGCCTCCGCCATACGCGGTGTAAGTTCTCCGGAATAAGAATTAGCAGCCAAAATAGCCACCGAGCCGGCAATTATATCTGCCCTTTTAAGCGAGTAAGTAACGGCATTCTCGCCGCTAGCCCCCTCATTAGCTCCAGCTTTTAGCATCATAGAACTAGCTACGGCATTGGTGCCCAGAGCAATAATACTACAGCTTTGTCCCAATTCGTTACGAAGCTTTTCCACAATAACTCTTCCTATCCCCCCTCCTTGACCATCAATTACTGCTATCTTCAAGTTTTTCCCTCCCTTCTATATTTTTCACCTAAGTATAGCATAACTTTGCTCACAAAAAAGTAAGGCACAGCAATGTGTTTTTTTGCCAAAAATAAAATGGCAAAACTCATTGTCATGCCTTGAAGATTTTCATTTATTCTTTTGTTTTAAAAGGTTTAAGGCAACCGCCAGCACAAACCATTTGGGGGCAGGATCATCAGGCTTATGTTGATCGGTAATCAACCCCAGCTTTTTGGCCTCTTTCATCAGTTCCGTCTTCCATTTTTCCGGCATTTCCCCAGTCTCTTCTTTCTCCCCTTTGAGATCAGAAAATAAGCGTTTCCATGGAAAACGAGAACCAGGGCAATTAGACCTGTTGATGCTATCAATACGATAATGTCCAATTATATGCTCTTCATCTACCGCTATATTAAAACGAGATACCAGTAAGCGGTGCAGGCAAAGACTAGCCTGGTATTGCTCTTCGCTGAGACTATCTCCAGCCAGGGCCTCGTGTTCAATGGATAGGGTATAGAAGTTGGGATTGCTGCCATCATAAAGAACCCAGTTAGGCTGATTAACGATACCATTAGCCCAGGCAGTATCTTCCTCCTTAACCAACTGGAAGATTTGCCCTTGACGAGAAATTAGGAAATGGGTACTAACACGAGAGGCCGGATTTTGGAGCCAGGATAATGCTCCCGGCAGCAAGCCAGCTGTAATGTGGTTAACGATAGCTATTGGTTTTCTACCCCTGCGACCTGCACTAAAATTCGCTGTCCCTTTCCACTCAATCTTGCAATTCAGCTCTTGATTCATACTCAAATTATCACCTCCACAGAAGTAAACCGTGGGAAAAGAACCTCAACTTTCGATGGGAATAGGAGGGATAATTACATCCATAAACGCCAAGGAAGTTACTATATTAAAGTTAAAATATTCCTTGTTGAGATGGGAAACTTTATCGTACAAATACAGAGGTGATTTAACTTTAGCAACGTTTATAGCGGCCCTTTTCCACTTCTTCTACCATCCCCTCCCACAGTAAAAAGCGTATATGGTTGCGCAGGGTCATCTTTTCCCAGAATAGGAGATAAATATCCCGACGCCCGTGGAAAACCATTTGATATTCAAGCAGTTCATCAATAGTATGCGCCTCTTTAAGCAAGTCCAAAATGCGCTCTTGCCGTTTGAAAACTACTCCGATATACTGGTCTAGCCTTTTTTCAATCTTATCGAAAATCAGCCTCCGGTGGGAGGGTACGATAAGGCCTGGGTTTATTTCTCGAATACGTTGAACTGAAGAAACAAGCTGGCCTATATCAGCACTATTACTGCTATACCACGGTCCGGCTACTACCAAATCCATGTCCCCAGAAAACAAAATTCCCTCTTTTTCAATCCAGAAGCCATAATGCCCAGTAGTATGACCCGGAAGGTGTATAGCCGTAATTTCGGTTTTTCCCAGTTGAAAACGTTCCATATCTTTAAAAATACCAGCCAGCGGTATATAACGAAATCCCGGTTTTACGGGGACATCATCAGGAAGAGGTTTAACCTCGCTGAAAGCTACCCTTTTTATTCCCGGCATCATTTCCGCCCATAGTTCATAACCATGAAATTTGAGATATTCGTTTTCATCACTATAAGTTTTGCTCTCTTCTTTTCCCGCATACAATCCTGCCCTGGGGAAAAAACTATCTCCATGAAGGTGGTCAAAATGAGAGTGGCTGATTAAAGCCAGCTGCACCTTCTCACAAGGTATCTCTTGAAATGCCCGGCCTCCAGCCCCCAAATCCAATACAGCGGGGATATCATCTTCCACATAAAGACAGTTTCCATAAGGATATCTCGGACTATCTTCAGGAGTCACCACAAAAATCCTTGGACCAATCTGCTTTAACAAACACTGCCACCACTTTCAAAAATCAAAAATCCTATTAACCCATTAACAGCATATTAAGCGCGCCGTTTGGCCTGGTCAAACATCTCCTTTACCGACCACAGGTTAATAAAAGCATTATAGCCCCACCACATGGACCAGCCTACATCCTGCATTCTTAGCGAGAAATACAGGCAGACCAACCCCAGCAAGAGAAACCCCACCCAGGGCCAGGTAGCAAAGCGTTGTTCAAGTATTACAATTAGTATATGGTATATGCCAATTGTAGCCAGGACATAGAGACCGAAATATAAACCTATCCAGTTCATTATCCAATTATACCTCCACTCTTCCAGGTGAAAAAAATACAGGACTAATCTACAGATTTTCTCCAGATAGACCCGTATTTTTCTCCTCTGTTAATTGAGAACTTAAGGGGAGCAGCATAAGCATAAACTGTAGTTACAACCAGTATATCAAAAATACTAAAAAATGCAGGCATGACCATTGAAGGATTTTAGAATAGGCAGAAGTCGGCGGGCTAATTCTCCAGAATCCTTTTTAAAAAAGTACGGGTTCTTTCGTTACTGGGGTTGTTAAACACTACATCAGGAACATCGTCTTCGGCAATGACCCCGCTATCCATAAACACGACTCGATTGGCTACATCGCGAGCAAAGGCCATTTCATGAGTAACAATCAGCATAGTCAAACCGCTTTTGGCTAGATTCTTCATTACCTTGAGCACTTCACCTACCATTTCCGGGTCGAGGGCACTGGTAGGCTCATCAAACAGCAGGGCTTCAGGTTCCATAGAAAGTGCTCGGGCAATGGCAACACGCTGTTTCTGCCCGCCTGATATTTGATGGGGCTTGGCATTGATAAACTGCGACATGCCCACCAGTTCCAGGTAATCCATGGCCGTTTTCTTCGCCGCCGCAGTATTCTTTTTTAATACCTTAACCTGTCCAATAACACAGTTGTCCAATACATTTAGATTATTAAAGAGATTGAATTGCTGAAAAACCATACCCATTTTGGCTCTATAGACGGCATTAGACATTTTTTGCTCCAGAATGTTTTGTCCATGATACACTACTTCCCCGCTGCTCGGAATCTCCAGAAGATTTAAGCAGCGGAGAAGAGTTGATTTTCCTGAACCACTGGAGCCGATTATACAGACCACTTCGCCTTTACTGACTGAAAAGTTAATATCTTTCAATACTTCAATCTCTCCAAAACTTTTCTGCAGATGATTTATTTCAATAATTTTTTCCATTTTTCTTACTCCCTCTTGGAAATCTTAATTTCCGCCTCAGGTACCGTTTGCGAACCATGGATAGTATAGACCGATGGACCATCTAATTTTGCTTCAAAATATCTAAGTATGCGGGTTACAGTAAAGGTCATTATGAAATAAATAATGCAGGTAATCAAAAAAACTTCAAAATAGCGGAAGTTATTGCCTGCCGCCGAATTAGACTGAAAATATAGCTCGGTAACCCCTATAACATTAAGCACTGATGTATCTTTAATATTGATAACGAACTCATTGCTTAAAGCCGGTAAGATATTACGAATGGCCTGAGGTAGCACAATACTGATCATGGTCTGGGCATGAGTCATGCCTATAGCATGTGATGCTTCAAACTGGCCTTTATCTATGGATATAATACCACCGCGGACAATTTCCGCCATATAAGCCCCGGTATTTATGGAAACAATAAACACACCGGCAAATATCGGGGACATGCGTATGCCATAAATCATGGCACTGCCATAAAAAATAACCATAGCCTGTACCATCATAGGGGTGCCACGAAATACTTCTATATAACAAAGCAAGAAATAATCAATTATCTTCAGAACGATTCTTTTAAACAGATTGGTATTGTGGTCAACGGGAATCGTGCGGATGATTCCTATTAATACACCAATAAGAAAACCTATAATCGTACCGCTAAGCGAAATTATAAGGGTAACCTGGGCCCCTCTCAAGAAGAGGGGCCAGGAACTTTGCAAGATATATAAAACCCAGGTAATAAAACTACTATTTGCATCCACTACCATCAGATAAACACACTCCTGTTAATTGCTACATTGATTATTGCGATGCAGGCTGGTTTAAAATGGCATTTTTCATTAATTCATCCCGTTGTTCCTGTGATATACCGGCTAAAACCTGGTTAATATCATTAACCAGCTCAGTGTTGCCTTTTTTAATCCCCACTGAAATGGCGATATCATCAGCAGTAAACTCAAATCCCTGACCTTGGGCAAATTCAGCCATGCCAAACTTGGCATTGGCGCTTGTGGCTGAAACTCCTTCAGGCTTTTCCGAGACATAACCATCAATGATACCCGACTCCAGGGATACCCGCATAGCCGGAAAATCAGCCATGGCAGTTTGTTTTTTTACATTGGGAATTTGATCAATAACTGTGTAGTGGAATGTATTTTGCTGGGCCGTAATTTTGGCTCCGGCGAAATCCTTTAAACTTGTAGCTTTTTCATATTTCGAGCCTTTCTTGACAACAATAACCAGGTCAGAACTGTAGTAGTAATCGGAAAAATCCAGGGTCAGTCTCCTATCAGCCATTGGAGACATACCGGCAATAATGCCATCAATGGTACCCGACTGTACGGCTGGGGTCAGCCCGTCCCATTTAGTTTTAACAATAACCAGTTCCTTGCCCATTCCCTCAGCCAGTTTTTTGGCAATTTCCACATCATAACCACCGGCAAACTCCTTGCTGCCAGCAATAGGGACTGCTCCATTCGAGTTGTCCAGTTGGGTCCAGTTAAATGGAGGATATCCGCATTCCATACCTACCTTAAATTTCTCGGCCTTATCACCACTTTTACCGCAGCCCACAACACTTATGCACAGAGCCATCATCAGGACTGCGCATATTCCTAGTTTTACAAATTTCTTCATTTTGTCTCCCCTCTCGAAAAATTATTTTGGGTTCCGCACCCTTAGATAAAGATATGAGACTTTTGCATAACTCAAAAAAATCCGTATAGCAAAAGCAAATATTTGAGTAACACAGCGCCGCTGCTTTACAGTAAATTACAGTTAGTCAATCTAGTTACATTCGTTAATAAATAATTTCAGTAATTGGGCATACTCCTCCCTTTAAAGGGATAGTTCTTAAAAAACTGATAAAATATTATGCTGCTGATGATCTAGTACTGCTGTCTTGGTTTATTGCTATTACAGCTGCAATCATAGTTATAGCGCAGAGATAAGCGTGGGTTTCAACCTTAGTTATTTTTCTAACGTTTAGCCCGTCTTCTAAACCCAGGTTTTCCTTAAAACGGCTGAAACAGCGTTCTGAGTAGGTTCTCAAATTATATTGCTTCTGCCAGTTAGCAGAGCCCCGGTGGGGACTTGAAAATAACCTGGGATCGTCTTTAACTTTAGTTTTTACCACCATTCCATAGTTGCTATCAGAACACCAGGCGGAGCCAAAAGGACAGTCGCATTTACCCATAATATGAGGACATCTAAACTTGTTTACTCCCTGATAGGAACCCCAGTACACCATCCGATACCTGGCAGAACAGATGGGAGTTCCATCCCAATCAAAACCTTCTGGAGGTTGTTTAGCACCCCGCTTATTCAGGGCAATGATAGCTTGGGCGTGGTATTTATCTCTGATTACAGAATATATTTCACGGTGGTCATAGCCAGCATCCATCAGGAAGTAAACTATTTTGGACTGAGTATTGGCACAACATTTCTCAACCAACTCCAAAGCTACACTGGAATCAGAATAATTGGCCGGTGTTACCTTCATTGCTATGGGAAGCCCGGACTTTACATCGGTGCCAATATGGAGCTTGTAGCCAAACCACTTGATAGGGTTGCCGTTGGTATCACTCTTAATACCCCAATCAGCGACATTACCATCCTGGATGATATTCTTGCGGGGAACGGATTTTTCATAAGCTTCTACCTTGGTAGCGTCAATTGCTACTGAACTAAGATCAAGAAGGCCCATTTCCTCTGCTTGTTTAACCAGGGAAGTAAATAATGTTTCTAAACAACCGCTCTGAGCAAGTTTTGAATAAAACCGGCTAAAACATGATTTGCTAGGCGCGGTACCAAATGGTTCAAAACCGCAAACATACCGTAGATGAGGATCATAAGTAAGTCGTTCAACCAGTTGAGTAAAGGTACCCATGTTCTCTAGTCTCATAGCTATCAGGGCATTTAACATCGCATAGGCTGGGTATGGTTTTGGTCCAACTCTTATCTCGCCAGGTTTATCTAATTTGCAAAGAACTGGTTTTAGATCAAGGGTGTTAATTATTTTCTCAAGCCTTGATTTCGGTTGTATTTTTAATGCGTCTTCAAAGGAGAAAATACAGTTCTGTCGAATATTCATAAGTGACTTCGCCTCCTACGGGTTATTTGTTTAGTCACTTATTAATTCGGCAAAATGGGGGTGAAGTCCTTTTTCTGTACGACTAAAACCCCATTATTTTGGGTCTTAACTAATGTGCAAAAGTCTCATATTGTAACATTTTATCGAATGGCATTCCCAGTTTATTTTATAATTTTGCCTTTAATTAAATTACTTGAAGACAGGGGGACGTTTCGTTTGTCTCATTTCGTGAAGACAGGGGGACGTTTCGTTTGTCTCATTTCAACGCCCTTTCGAAGACAGGGGGACGTTTCGTTTGTCTCATTTCAACGCCCTTTCTACGATGCTTTTTCCGATGCCTAATACGCGGGCAAGTTGTCTGATACTTACCCCGGTGCTTTGATAAATATCTTTGATCAATGCGTTTCTCATGTCATTTGGCATATCAATTAAGTCATTTATACCAAAAGACTCTCTAATAATATTCTTTAGGATTTCATCTGTATACTTTGATGACTGCTTGTAATCCAGACACTCACTATTAGTTGGTTCATTCATATAGCTTTCGAATTCTGTTTGTATTTTAAAGTATTCCATAATTAAAAGGGGGTCAATATGTGAGTTATCACCTTTATAAGCCGCTAGATATTGCAAATAACTGCTCCATTTATAATCGGCAAGCTGCGTAACTATCCGAGCTTTCAAGGGGTTTTGATGAATATATTTTACAACGGTCAATAGATAGCTTTCCGTTTCAACTGGTTCACTAAGATATCTATTTTGGAATAAGTGCCCTATTCTACCATATTTATTATTATGCCATTGTACATAACCAACCGCTATTCGTTTAATACTGGTTCCAATACCTTCGCTTTCTTTGATTAGAATGTGCAAATGATTATCCATTAAACAATAAGCATATAGCTCAAAATTGCCTTTATCGCGGGCTTTAAGCATATTTTCAATAAACTTTTCCTTGTCCTCATCGTCTAAAAAAATATCCCGACCATCAATTCCTTTTAGCATTACATGATATATTCCGGTTGAGCTTCTTTTTCTAGCATATCTTGGCATTTTTATCATCCCCGTTCAACAAATCAAAAACCAACAGATAAGACAAACGAAACGTCCCCTTGTCACGCACTTCCATTCCATTGAAATCCCATGTTAATTAATGTTATTATGTCATGGGCTCTTCTCCCGTTTCGCTCGGGAACCTGAGATAAAAGGTAGTGCCATCTGCACTGGTCTCTACATCGATTTTGGCATTATGCTGCACGGCTATCCGGTAGCAAACTGCCAGCCCCAAGCCTGTCCCATTTTCTTTGGTGGTTAAAAAGGGTGTTCCCAACTTATCCAGCAATGAAGGGTCTATTCCCTTACCTTGATCTTGAACGGCCAATATCACTGCTTCATCTTCCATATATGTTTTTATAGTCACATAGCCAGGTAAAGACATGGATTCCAATCCATTATTAACCAGATTTAGTATCAGTTGTTGAATTTCTTTATTATCCAGAAGCAAGTACGGTATGTCACCAAGTTCCAGTTTTATGTATTGATCTTTACTCAAAGCCTTGGCCTGAATCAGCGGCAGTAATTTATTAATTATGGCATTGAGATCTCCTGGCTTCATATCCACCATCTTGTTTTTAGCTAGTGAAAGAAAATCGGTGATTATAGCATTGGCTCTATCCAGTTCTTCTATCATCAGATCAAAATACTCCAGCTCTTGTATGTAAACCTTATTCTCCCGCATGATTTGCAGATACCCGCGTACAGTGGTCATGGGGTTCCTGATTTCGTGTCCAATGCTGGCGGCCATTTCTCCTACTAAATTGAGTCGATCCAGGCGAGACATTTCCACTTCCATTCTTCTGAGTTCAGTTATATCCGTAAGTACGCTGAGCAAGCATGCTTGGCCATTAATATCAAGACCTTCAGCAGAAAGTAATCCCAGCCTTTGCTCTCCGCGAATATTGCCAAAAACAATTTCCATATCCCGAACCGATTGCCTGGCCAGGATGCTTTGTTTTAGGAGGTCACGCTCCAGCGGGTTTAACCAAAATCCTATCTCCAATGATGTTCGGCCAATCACTTCTTCATAATCATAACCAACAATACGCGCAAATGCCTGGTTAGCCTTAATAAACCTTCCCTCCTCCAGGGTAGTAATAGTCATTATGAAGGGACTGGTATTAAAGGCTTTGAATAAGCATTCCTCCGACAAACGCAATGCTTCTTCCATTCGCTTTCTTTCCGTAATATCTCTAGTGGTAGTAATAAGATATTCTTCACCATTCAAGTCCATTATCTCGCCGGAAACTAACAAAGTCCCAATTTTGCCGTATTTTGATCTTAATTCTATTTCAAAGTCGCGAACTCTGCCTTTTTCTTGTATTTGTTTTATTACCATGTCCCTTTCTTCAGGATAAACCAATATATTTAAATCAATTACACTACGCCCAATGACCTCGTGACGTTCATAACCGGAAATGGCAACAAAAGCATCATTTACTTCAATATAACGCCCTTCTTTTATGGTGCTGATGGTCATTATGTCAGGGTTGGAATAAAAAACTTTGGCAAATTTCTGCTGTGATTCAAACAAGGAAGCTTCAACCTTCTTACGGGCTGTAATGTCGATACTTGCGCCCACCATGCTTAACGGCTGACCTTCTGCATTTCTGGCTACTACCTGACCGTGATCCAGAATCCATTTCTCTTCATAAAATTTGGTAATTATTCGGTATTAGGCCGCGTATACTGTTGTTCGTCCCTGTAGATGTTCATTAATAGCCTTCATCGCAGTACTCATATCATCGGGATGAAGACGCTTTTCCCAATTTTGAATATCTACCTCACAGTCCTCAAACGAATAACCCAACATTTCGGCCCAGCGCGGGCTGTA
The DNA here is from genome assembly GCF_000014725.1 of Syntrophomonas wolfei subsp. wolfei str. Goettingen G311. Classification (GTDB taxonomy): domain Bacteria; phylum Bacillota; class Syntrophomonadia; order Syntrophomonadales; family Syntrophomonadaceae; genus Syntrophomonas; species Syntrophomonas wolfei. Next base: position 1,201,043 of record NC_008346.1, on the reverse strand, counting down.
ATAAACCTTACCCATTTCAATATTCCATTCCCAAAATCCATCATTGCTCGTCTCCCAAAGCAGTCTAAATCTTTCCTCTTGCTTTCTTAATGCCTGTTCTGCCCACTCAATTTGGCACTTCCGGCTAAGTCCTATAGATGCAAGAAATTGGCCCAATTGCATATAAAACTTCATAATGCTTTCTATCTGTTCTTCAGGAATTACCGGAACCCGGCGAAGTGCCTCCAGGTAGGCATTTTCGTCAAATCCATACTTCCGGGCCTGGCGACTAAAATATTTTTCATCGGGCGGTTGATGCAGAAGCTGTCCTATGAAGACGGTAGCCAAATGTTCCCCTTCCACAATGATAGGGGTAGCATAATCCATGAGGCCATTTAAACACTTATACCCTACATAAGGTCCATCATGCAGGTGGGCTGATATGTAGCTGTCGCTTTCTTTACACCTGCACCTACTTTGCGGACACACCCGGTGAAACCGGGTACAAATATCCTGCCAACCTATTCCGCTCAGTATGTTATTATCTATATCAACGAGGGCATGGGGCAGTCCGGTAGCTTCATATAAAGATTTTAGGAATTGCTGAAGAAGAGGGATATCTACTAAATCCGAAAACATATATTTCTTCTTGCTATTATCGTTTTCTTCTGGCTCCGCGCTTTCGGAAACAAATAACTCAGCCCGGCCCGTAGAGAACCAACGTTTGGGTGAAGATGATTCAGAGGCTGAAGAAAGCCGTTCTTTATCTTTTAGAATAAGTTCCAATTCAATATTTTTCTGCCTAAGTTTAGCCAGTTCATCTATTAGTTGCTCTTTTGTCATATTTTCATAATTCACTCATGCAACCTCCTCAGCTTATAACAATCTTTAATTACCATAGCGGATTACTTAAGCAAATCATGTCGAAAAGGCTTATTTTAATGTATTAGGTCAAATTTTATGGACAATTATTAAATAGAAGGTAATACTAGAATATGAGATAAATAATCTGGAGGTAATTATATGAATCTTGTTAGAAAAGCCCCTGCCCTCATACTGATTTTGCTGTTGTTATGGTTGCCTTCCGGCTGCGTCCAGCAAACGGGTAAAGTCCCAGGTGATAAAGACAATAAGGAAAAGCCGGCTCCATCAACACCGGTTGCTCAAACGGCCGATCTTGCTGTTTATTATCTCAAGATGACTAATGATGATGCTTATCTGGTGCGAGAAGTACACCAGCTTAAGAAAAGCTCGAACCTTCCCCAGCTTGCCCTAAACGAATTAATCAAGGGCAAGCCGCTTACTCCCGGAGCTAATCGAGTTCTCCCCCCAGATACAAAAGTTCTGGGAATCAAAATTGATAAGGGGCTGGCTACCGTTAACTTCTCCTCAGAGGTGCTTAAGGCCAATGTCGGTGCAAGTGGTGAAGCGCTGGGAATAGCCAGTATTGTTAACACCCTTACGGAATTTCCCGATATTCAAAAGGTTTCCTTTATGGTAGACGGTCAGGTAGAAAAAGCCATAGATTGGTGGGGGCACATTGGTTTATCCGAACAGCCATTTAGCCGCAATCTGGCTGTGGTATATGAGCCGGTTATTTGGGTAACCTCTCCAACTCCTGGAGATACTATCAGCAGCCCGGTAGAGGTCAGCGGTACTGCCCGCGTATTTGAAGCCATGGTAAGTATTCGCATAAAGGATGCCCAGGGTAAAACCCTGGTGCAAGATTATACCGCTGCCAGTGAGGGTGCCCCCGGTCGTGGAATATTTCAAAAAGAAATCACCTTTAAAGCCCCCGGTCCGGGTGAAGGTCAAATTGAAGTCTTTTGGTTGAGTATGAAAGATGGCAGTGAGCAGGATAAGGTAATCATCCCGGTAAAGTGGAAATAATTATAGCATGATAAAGCGGCAGGGGCTTAACTAGTAAGAAATGGGGTAATAAGCATCTGATGTCTGATGACAAATAACCCCTCACCCCTTACCCCTCACTTTTCTACAAATATCACCCTTGCCTGATATAAGTATTTTTGATAGAATGTTGGGAACAACTAAAGGAAAACTTGGTCAGGCCTTGGGCCGGGCCCCAAAGGGCAGCGGAAAATTACCGTGGGACTATTATTAAAAGTAAGAGTCTACGGTAATTTTTTTAGCTTAAATTATTCTTTTTGGGAAGGTGATATATTTGGATAAGTTCACATCTTCAATATCTGACTTCTTAATAAGCAAAACTCTTAAGGATACTTATACTGAAACAAATATTGAAAATCCTGAACATAGAAGAAAGGTAGCTTACCTGGAAGCCTGGGTTAGCATTATCGGCAATATTGTTTTGGCTATTATAAAGTTCATCATGGGGATATTGGTAAACAGTATTTCTCTTATCGCGGACGCAGTTCATACCGCTTCTGATGTACTGACCTCGCTGGTAGTAATTATTGGATTTAAACTGGCTGCTTTACCAGCAGATGAGGAGCATCCTCATGGCCATGGCCGTATTGAATTCATTGCTACCCTTGTTATTTCTTTGCTGCTGATAGCAGTGGGAATAAAATTTGGTTTCGATTCTTATAAAAGGCTCATAGCCAACACTCCGGTAGCGGGAAGCTACTTTGTAGTTGTCGTTATGCTGTTTGCCGGCTTGTTTAAGGAATGGATGTCCCGTTTTTCCATCGACCTGGGGCAAAGAATTTCTTCCTCCACCCTTATAGCTGATGCCTGGCACCACCGGACTGATGCCATAGCTTCAGTCTTAGTGGCTATTGCCATTTTAGCCTCTAAATTTGGCTACTACTGGGTAGATGCTGTACTGGGCTTTGTTGTGTCGGCCTTGATTGTTTGGACGGGTATCGAAATTTTCCGCGAATCATGCTCCAAGATAATCGGAGAATACGATGAGGAGCAGGTAAAGCGGGTTAATCAGTTAGCCCTGGCGATACCTGGAGTAATTGCGGTTCATGACACCAGTGTGCACGATTACGGGGCTAATAAAGTGGTTTCCCTGCACATTGAGGTAGATCAAGGATTGTCCGTGGTCAAGGCTCACGCCATTGCCGATGTAGTTGAAGTAAGCATAAACCAGTACCTCTACACTACCTCAACAACGGTTCATGTTGATTGGGTAGATAATGAGGCGCAAAACTAAAGCAGAGGAATTCCCTCTCTGCTTCATGCCACATAGACCATACCTATTGTGCCTAGTCCAGTATGCAGGCCTATTACCGGACCGATGGAAAGTATACTTACGGGTAAAGCATAGCGATCAACCAGCGTTTGCCTTAATTGTCGAGCTTTTTCCGGGGCATTGATATGGTGCACTATGATTTCCTTCAGCCCATATTTTTGATGATCTTCTTCCATTAGATACAGCATTCGCTTAACCGCATTGGAAGTTCCCCGGGCCTTCTCCAGCAAATGGGTCATGCCTTTTGCCATATCTACCGTTAAAATAGGCCGGATGTTCAAAAGGGTACCGAGAAGAGCAGAGGCCGTACCTATTCGTCCCCCTTTGCGCAAATACTCCAGGGTTTCCGGGACAAAGTAAAAATGTACCCGATCATGAATATACTGGGCTGCTTTTACCACCGCATCTATATTACCCCCGGCCTTGGCCACCCGGGCGGCCTCCACAACCTGAAGCCCCAGGGCCATACAATTGGTATGAGAATCAATAATCTCCATCCTGGCTTCAGGATATTGCTCCATAAGCTGCTTTTTAACATGCAGGGCTGTAGCCCAGGTTCCACTCATGGTTGAAGATATAAAAATGCCTACAACATGCTCTCCACGAGATAGCGCCTTTTTAAAAGCTGCAAAGAATTGCCCCGGCGGAGGTTGGGAAGATGTCGGAATCTCCCCGGTTTTTTCTATTTTCTGATAAAAATATTCATAGTCTACTTCTGTTTCGATAAAGGACTCATCGGAAAAATGCACACTTAAAGGAATAATTTCAATATGCAGTTCTTCTTGCATTTCTTTACTTATGTATGAAGTGCTATCAGTAAAAACTTTAACGCTCACCCCAACTGCCTCCTGTTGTTTTCATATTATTTATTAGCATTGATTCTACTACACCCGGAGCATAAGGGGAACTTTAAGAAAATATAATATCAATGCAAAAATCCCTTTTGTTCTATAAAGCTTGTATAACCGGGGACTACAACCAGCAATGAAAAGTGGGTTAGTAGGGGCTTGGTATAATAAGATCTAGTTGGGAATATATTAACCACTCACCCCTCACTCCTCATTTTTTTATTAAAATATCTATTTCAAATAAACTGGTTTTCCGCTAATGGCGGATATGATGTTCTTAAACTGTTCCAAAGCCTCCGGGCTGTGAGTAGTTACCCCGTTTAATTCATAGTTATAGCCCAGCAAATCCCATTTATGTTTTCCCAGGGAGTGGTAAGGCAAAAGATCAATACGTTCCACATGTTCAAGCTGGCCCACAAAAGCAGCCATTTCTTCAAGATCTTCCAACGCATCGGTCCAGGCAGGAATTATAACATAGCGAATCCAAATGGGTATATCATGCGAATCGATAAGTTTGAGATTGCTCAAGTTAAGACTATTGCTCATTCCGGTCAGGCAGCGACTTTTTTCCTCGTTGATATGTTTGATATCCGCCAGTACCAGGTTAGTCAGCGGCATAACATTTAGCAGCGCTGCGGGCTTGACATAAAGGGAGGTATCGATAGCGGTAGAAATATTTTCTTCCCGGCAAAGCAGGAAAACTGCCTTTATAAAATCATCATGCAGCAGGGGCTCGCCGCCAGAGAAGGTAAGTCCGCCGCCGGAAGCAATAAAATATGGTTTGCTCCTTCTTATGACTTCCATTAATTCTTCAGGACTATATTCCTGAGCAGAGAGGCTTTTCAATTCCCAGGTGTCGGGATTGTGACAGTATTTGCAGCGCAGGTGACAGCCCTGCATAAAAACCACGGTTCTAATTCCGGGCCCGTCCAGGGTGCTGAAGGTATCAATGGAGTGAATTCTGCCTATCATGGAGCCGTACCCACCCTTAAGCTACATTCGGCGATAGAAGGTACGCATAATTATCTCTTCCTGTTGCTCCCGGTTTAGTTTGGTAAAATGCACTGCATAACCAGAGACCCGGATGGTCAGGTCCGGGTATTTTTCCGGGTGCTCCATAGCTTCCTTCAATGTTTCTACATTAAGAACATTTACATTCATATGATGAGCATCCTGAACGAAATAGCCTTCAAGCAGAGCCAATAGATTGTTTACCCGTTCCTCCTTACTTTTACCAAGGGCTTCAGGGACAGTAGAGAAGGTGAAAGAAATGCCGTCTCGGGCATCTTCATAGGGTAATTTGGCTACCGAATTACAGGCGGCTATAGCTCCCTTTTCTTCCCGGCCGTGCAAGGGGTTGGCACCGGGAGCCAGAGGCTCGCCTTTTTGTCGTCCATCTGGAGTGGTTCCGGTATATTTCCCATACATTACATTAGAGGTTATGGTTAATATGGACAAGGTATGCTGGGCATCTCTATAAGCAGGGTGGCGCTTAAGCTGGTGTATAAAGGTATGAATTATTTCCACCGCCAACAGGTCAACCCGGTCATCGTCATTACCAAACTTGGGGAATTCACCTTCTATGGCAAAATCGCTGACCAATCCCCTTTCGTCTTTGATGGGCCTTACCTTAGCATATTTTATTGCACTTAGAGAATCAGCTGCAACTGATAAACCAGCTATGCCAAAAGCCATAAAGTGTTTGACAAAAGTATTGTGCAAGGCCATTTGCACATATTCATAAGCATACTTATCATGCATATAATGAATAAGATTCATAGTATTTACATAAAGCTCAGCTAACCATTCCATCTGTATCTTGAATCGTCTCATAACCTCGCCAAATTCCAATCTATCTCCATCATAAACCGACATTTCCACCCCTACCTGTTGGCCGCTTATCTCGTCCTTGCCCCCATTTATGGCATAGAGTAAAAGTTTGGCCAGGTTGCAGCGGGCGCCAAAAAGCTGAGTCTCCTTCCCCAGGCGCATAGCCGATACACAGCAAGCGATACCGTAATCATCACCATAGTAGTCACGCATCAGGTCATCGTTCTCGTACTGGAGAGCAGATGTAGAAATAGACAGCTTAGCGCAGAACTCTAAAAAATTGCGAGGAAGATTGCGTGACCATAAAATAGTCATATTGGGTTCAGGTGCCGCTCCTAAATTTTTCAAGGTCTGTAGAAAGCGGTAAGAAGTTTTGCTAACCAGATGCCTCCCGTCCGTACCGGAGCCGCCCAGTGATTCCGTGACCCAGTTCGGATCCCCGGCAAATATTTCACTGTACTCGGGGGTGCGCAAGTGCCGAACCAGTCGTAGTTTTATCACCAATTGATCAATCAATTCCTGGGCTTCGTTCTCCGTAATCCTTCCTAATCGCAAGTCCCGTTCCAGATAGATGTCGAGAAAGGTGGAGACCCGCCCCAGGCTCATGGCAGCTCCGTTTTGTTCCTTGACTGCGGCCAGGTAGGCAAAGTAGAGATGCTGCACTGCCTCAACCGCAGTAGCTGCCGGTCGGGAAATATCATAATCATAAGATTTAGCCATTTGCTTCAGGTCTTGCAGAGACTTAATCTGTCCCGCCATATCTTCCCGGAGTTGTATGAGCTCGGGAGTCATTCTACGATTAAGCCAATCGCGGTCGTTCTCTTTGGCTTTTATGAGAAAATCTACTCCATAAAGACTTACCCGGCGACAATCGCCAATTATCCGGCCACGGCCATAAGAGTCCGGCAGACCGGTAATTATCCCCACCTTTCGCGCCAGGCGCATTTCCGGGGTATAGACCGCAAAAACTCCGTCATTATGGGTACGGCGGTGTTTTTCAAAAAACTTCAGGAGCTTCTTATCCGGTTCATAACCATACGCCCGGCAAGCGTTGAGGGTCATTTTCAAACCACCGTAAACATTGATAGCCCGTTTCAAGGCCTTATCCGTTTGCAAACCGATAATCTTCTCCAGTTCCCGGTCAATATAACCCGGGGGATGGCTGGTAATGCTTAGGGGAGTATCCGCATCTACCAGCAAAACCCCTTTAGATTCCCTTTCCTTTTGCAATAAATCCTGGCATTTTCTCCAGAGCAAAGATGTTTTTTCTCCCGGGCCAGTCAAAAAACCACTATCGCCATCATAGGGGCTATAGTTTTTTTGGATAAAGTCCCTTACATCTATTTCATGCATCCATCTGCCTGCTTTAAAACCGCTCCATGCCGCCTGCAATATACCCACCTCCAGGAATTGAATTAGCCTTATTATTTGATACTTTCCGGTTTTTTAACCTGAGGCGTCGGGAGACGGAAGACAGAAGGCGGAAATCGGAGGATGGAATGGTATTTTCATCGGTGGTTGTGGCCCCCGGCCATGAAGGGTTAGTATGTAAAGTGAAGATTACTTACTATTCGAAAAGTATCCTGGGCTATTTGCTGTATCCTGAGATCTTGGCTTGAAAACGAAAAAGCAGTTGATAGAAATGAGTGCCAAAAAGAAGGGAAAAAGCCAGATTGCCGACTGCGTGGATAAGATCGAAGGGAAAGCTGGCGATGCAGCTGCCCAGGTAGCTGGACCAGTTCAGAGGATGAACGAAGCTGCTCCAATAGGAAATGTTAGTGATCCAGCCGAAGAGGAAGGCAGAAAAAGTACATAGAAAAACAAAGGGCAGCAGGCGAAATACGGATAAAGCCTGCCCCAGGCCGCCGGCCAGCAGCCCGCATATACCCCAGGCCAACATCTGCCAGGGTGTCCAGGGCCCCTGCCCTAGAAAAAAGTTCGATACCAGGGCCGATATGGCTCCGACCAGGAAACCGGTCTGGCTGCCAAAGACATAGCCGGTAATCATAATTATAAAGCTTGCCGGCTGCAAACCGGCAATAGGAACAAAAGCTATGCGGGATAGGGCAGCCAGGGATGATATAGTGGCTATAAAAGATAATTGCACTATACTATTCTGCTGTCTCTCAAACTGCCAGAAAAACCCGGCCAGGGCCACGGTCAGGATGGTGGCCGCCAGCAAGCCCCAGTTCCAGTTTCCCAAACTTCTTCCGGGCCAGATGCTAAGCAAGAGCAACAAGCCCAGTAAACCCAGGGATATGAGGGATATTTTTAATTGCATAATCCTTATCTCCTATACATATTTTTCCCCCAGGCATGGGGACGGTTCTTTTGCCTGTTTCCTTTTATCATTTATCCCCAACCAGAGGGGACATGGCCGGGGGGACACAACCACCGATGAAAAATGAGTTAGAAGGCGCTTGCCCCTCACCCCTTAGTGTTCTCCTACCCTTATTTTTCCCCGGCTCTGGCATTACCAGCTAGCCTTGGGAATAGACTCCTGACGGTGATGCAGGATGCGCCGTAAAAGTTCTTGCGCCTGTTTTAGGGTAACGATCCCCTGGGCGATACCGCGAAATACTTTAGTGACTTGCGGAGAATAAAAGGTGGAGGAACTGAGCATTTCATATTTACTGCCAGAGCAGAGCAAAGAACCGTCCGCTACAAAAATCACCTTACCGGCGTATTCGGCCACAAACTCCACATCATGGCTGACCATAAGAATAGCCATATCTTCAGCCTGCAATTCTAGAAGGAAACGCCCCAGTTCTTCTTTATGACGATAATCCAGGCCACGGGTGGGTTCATCCAGTAGTAAAACCCGGGGGTTGACAGCCGTAACCGCCGCCAGGGCCGCCCGCTGTCGCTCACCGCTGCTGAGATCGCGCGGGTTAAGCTGCGCCAGACTAGATAGGCCAAAACGCTGCAAGACCTGCTCGCAACGCTTATCTATATCGTCCTTAGTTGCTAAATGCTGCAGGCTGAATCTCACTTCCTCCCGCACGCTAGGCAAAAAAAGATAGTCATCTGGATTTTGTGGGAGATAGGCTATGCTGTTGGCCAGTTCCGCTAGCGGAACCCCTTTACTGTCGCGGCCGCAAATCTTAATCTTACCCCGGCCCGGGCGTAACAGGCCGTTAAGGTTTTTAAGGATAGTACTCTTTCCGGCCCCATTCGGCCCCATAAGCACAGCGAACTCACCCGCTTTTAAGTTAAAGGAGATATCTTTCAGTACTTCCTTTCCTGCCGGGTAGCGGAACCAAACTTTCTCCACTTCCACTATCGGCTGTTCAAAACTCCGGTCTGCATCGAGCTTATTCCTAAAGCCAGGGGATACCACGGAGAATGAAGGGGAGAAATCACCCTGGGGAGCAAGGCTTCTTAAGATACACCGGCCCTCTTTTATGCTGGCGGGTATTTTCGGGAAAGCACAGCCGGCGAATAAGCGAGCTAACGGAGGGAGGCAGGAAGGCTCATGCTTCATGGCCCAGTGGGAAAGTTTATCAAAGCTCTGCTCATCATAGGCTATGGCTCCATTTTTCATCACCACTACTCTATCCGCTAAATGAAAGCACCTTTCCAGCCGTTGTTCAGCTAAAATTACGGTCAAGCCGCTATCTTCGTTAAGACGGCGTATGCTGTTCAAAATCTGTTCCGCCGCCACCGGATCGAGTTGGGAAGTGGGTTCATCCAGCAACAGGATTTCCGGTTCCCAGGCTAAAATCGATGCCAGAACAACCTTCTGTTTCTGTCCCCCTGATAAAGTGTCCGTAGCCTGCTGCAGACAATCCGTCAGGTCCAGAGCAGCTGCCACTTCCATTATCCGCCGTTTAATCAGGGCCGGGGTAAAACCCAGGTTTTCCAGGGCAAAGGCAATTTCCGCCTCGACCGTATTCATCAGTAATTGCCGTTCGGCTTCTTGAAATACGATTCCTGTTTTCAGCAGGCGCTGGCGATGGGGAATCTTGGTTAAGGGAATTTGGTCCAAGTAAATGGCACCTGCCAGGTGACCTCCATGAAAATCCGGAACCAGACCGGCTATAGCCCGGAGCAGAGTAGTCTTTCCACAGCCGGAAGCTCCCGAAAGTAAAACAAATTCACCTTCATTAAGAGTAAGGTTAATTTTCTGCAGAGCGGGTTCTTTTTCATTTGGATAGCAATAACTCAAATCTTTGATAAAAAGCTGTTGGAACGTTTACACCCCCAATTCAAGACGGATGGGATGGCCAGGCTTAAAGTCATCAGGGTTAGGATGCCGCTGCCCGAGAATTCCCAGTTTAGATGGGGATAATAAGCGAAGTTGCTCCACCCTTGCCCATAGGCCCGTATTCCACAGAAGAAAGCAATTATTAGCGCCAGCAAAATCAGGAAGTCGCGGGGACGCCATAAATCAGCCTGTCTCTGACTGCGTGCTCCGCTGCCGTATCCCCGGGCATACATTGATTCCGCCAATTCCAGCGCCTGCTCCAGAGAGGATGAAAAAAGAACCGATATGACGGGTTTTAAACGGCAGGTTCTTTGCCACAAATTACCTTTATAAGGATCAACTCCGCGGCATTGAGATATTTCCATAATGCGCCTGAAATCCCGCAAAAACTGCGGCAAAAGACGGGTGGATAAGATAATGGCCAGAGCTGTTTTCCCCTTCCCCAGTCCCGCGACTGCTCGCAGCATACGGTCAGGGTCTATCGCCTGCGAATAAAGGCAAAAGGCCGTTATAATAACCAGCAGGCGCAGCCCCATTCCAGCAGCAAAACCAAGGGCTTCCAGGCTTAAATTGATTGGGGCCATCCCAGAGTAAAGCTGTAGGGAAAATAATACCGTTTCCCCTTCCCGTGAAAAAAGCATATTCAGAACCACGATTAGAATAATCAAGCTTACACTAAGCTTGAGATAAATGCTCCATTCCTTATAGTGTCCAGAGGAAACTATAACTAAAGCTGCGGGCAGCAGTAAAGCTGCCAGGTAAAGCGGGTGATAGAATATGAGGGATAGGATCGTTATTACTGATACATAACTCAGGGTGGTTAAAGGATGGAGGCTATGAATCAGATTATCCTTCACCTGGTAGGTTAGCATAGTATCATTCATTGGCTATCTTCCCCCTGAACCCCAGCTATGATAATCCCACCATATCACATCCCCCACAGCCGGGCGGTAAGATGCGGCACCCACATTGGCCGAGCTACCGTTGATATAATAAAACCAGTCTTCCGGTTCCTGGCCCAGGCCGGCACGCTTCGATTTCAGACCATTGATGCCTTCGACAAACTCACCACCGTAACTGCTGCTGACCTCTAAATGGGCTTTTAAAATATCCATTACGGTCACATCCTGGGCTAATTCCACTTCCTGGTCAAAAATCACCTCTTCACCATTGTCCTGGGTAACCAGCAAACGCACCCGGGCTTTATTATCATCAGGCTCCGGCTCCGGCAGAACCGGGTTTTTGTTGCCCGTTGCTTCAGGAGTCTCCTGCAGCGTAGAGGAAGCAAGGGATTCTTTTTTATCCTCGGAGGAAAGTGCCTCCGGGGCCGGAGACATGTTCCCCTGTCCCTTGCCCTTGATACTTGGGGAAGCAGCGGAGCCAGTATCATCCGCTTTTAGCCTTTCCTGGCCCGGCTCTACACTGGCTTTATGGCTGGAAGAGCCGTATCTCTCCCCCTGCTTATTAATGCCGTCGCTGCTATGGCAGCCAGCTATGAGGAACAGCAACAAAAACAATAGTAAACATATCGAAAAGTTCCTTTTCACCATAAACCTCCATCAAAAACACAAGGGGACGGTTCTTTTGTGTTATCCCCATGTCTTGTCCCCCCCTTGTGTTACCTTACGCAGGTACAATCACTCATGAAAAGTCAGTCAGGATCCAAGGTGGAATAGGATAAACCTTGACTCCTCACCCCTTACTCCTCACTTTTCTTGCTAACCCTTCATGGCCGGAGCCGCAACCATTGATGCAAAAAGAAGCCAATTATATATCACCAGAACCGTCCCTATGATATACCTTCCCTATGATATATCTCATTTTAATGGAGTAGCTTCAATGCTGTTCAAATAACGAAATAAAATCACGGCTGCTTCGGCGCGGCTGCAAGCTTGCCCGGCCCGAAAGCTGCCATCCTCGTAACCCAGCATTAATTTCTCCGCTACTACGAACTTAACAGCCGGAACAGCCCAGGGAGCTATACTGTCTTGATCTCCAAAAATTGAAATCTGATTATTGTTTTGCTTATCCTTCTTTAGACGATATATAATACAGGCCATTTCCTGGCGGCTAATGGAATTCACAGGCCGAAAGCTACCATCGGGATATCCGGAAATTATTCCTTCCTGCAGGCAATACTGCAAAGACGGATAAAACCAATCAGATTGGCTCACGTCTTCAGGGATAATTCCCTGGTAATCAACGGTATTATTTCCCAACGCCCGGGCAATTAAAGTGATAAACTCGGCCCGAGTTACCGGAGTCAGGGGGTCAAAATGTTCTCCTCGCCCCTGTATTATCCCCCTGCCCGCCAGTATTTCAATAGCATCCCGCGCCCAGGCCAGGCTGTCATCTACATCACTGAAATATACCCTGGCTGCAGGAGTTGGTACTTGCCGGTCCAACTCGGGCTTAATCTCTGGCTGTATTTTCTGTTCATCTGGAAGCTTTTCTTTCACCTCTGGATTATAGATTTGGCCGCTGCCCAGACGGTCCCATTCCGGGCTGCTGGCGGAAGCATCCTGGCTGTACCAGAATATAATCCGGTCTCCATCGGATACACTCTGTTCACTGGCCAATACAGTAGGAACTCTGGCATTAACTGAATACATCCAACCGCTCATACCCTGGTTTTGCTCTCCGGCTATTTCCACAATAAGTCCTTCCCATCGATCAGAAAAGCTCCATCTCAAACCGGTTTTATTCAGAGCTCCCATAGCCGTTAATGCAAAACGATCCTGGGAAGATAGACTAATGGAGCTGGGGCCAAATAATAGGGTCCCGTTCTTGCCTACTACGGCAATATTTACTGCCAGATCGCTGCTCTTGGATTCTCCTTCTCCTCCCCCGCTTCGTGGCCTGACCGTAAGAGTAGCGGAAGCTTCATACTCATCTGAGCTAGCCGTAACCATTGTCTGTCCCTCACTTAATCCCCGGGCCAGACCCCCATCGATACTGGCTATATTATTGTCTGCAACTAACCAATTTACGCTTTTACTAATATCGTTCTGCTCACCATTAAAAAGCTTTAATAAAGCACTGAATGCTATAGTTCCATTTTTCGCAACGCTGCCTGTTGTCGGAGTGATGGAGAGCCCCAGAGCTGTATCGGCCGGGATCTGCACCCCCAGAGATAGGCAGGCATTCAAGACCCAGGTCGCGTCAGTTTTGTTCTTGGAGGTTCCCAGGCTGCCATCAGCATTTAATGCTTTATTATGCAGGTAATCGAGTATGGTTTTCCCTTCCTGACTGCTCCAGCTTGCAGGATCGATGTCTAGCGTTTTCAAGGTCAGCAACACTTCTACACTATCTATCAACGGGTCATCAAAACCACCGCTATCCTGAAAACTGCCATTATCCTTTTGCAAAGCTTGCAACCAGTTAATAGCTTTGTTTATGGCGGTATTAATCTCATCACTCTTTTCGCCTGTTGATGCTTCCAAGTATTTAAGAGTTCTTATGGCCTGAGTAGTTGACATTACATCATTCCACGATGAAGTCCAGGCTCCGGTTTTAGGATCGCTGTTATTAATAATATAGTCTATGGCTGAAGTGCTGTTCATCCGGGCCAGATCACCGGAAAGGGCTAAATATTCAAAAGCCGATATATCACCAAAAGGGTTGTTATCGATGGACCCATTTAAAGTTGTATTCTGCCTGTTCTGTAAAACTTGGAGCAGGGCGTCGGCTTTTTTATCTTCTCCCCAACTCCGGGCCAGGAGGTTTAATTGGGCTATCTGCTTGGATGAATAAAAATAGGCAGGATTACCGGAAAAATCGACGGTCTTTTTATCGGGATCTATCAGGATTTGCTCCATTGTTGTCAATGACACAGTCTTTATGTCGCTACCATCATATACCCAGCCGGAAACCTGGGCTCCAGCCTTTCCCAGTACCCAGGTATCAAAGCCATCCAGGGCCTGACCCTGCCGGTAGCTGGAATAATTGTATTGCACGGCTTTGATGGCCAAAGTATCTAGATCTACCGCCGTTTCGGCAGAAGCAGGCAAGAACAGGGCCGAGAAGCAAAGGCATATTATACATAGCAGAATTAAAAGGGGCGAATTAAACCTTCTTATCACCGTTTTCCCTCCTCAAGATATTTGTCCATAAAAATAAAAAATCTTCCTTAAATACAGGAAGATGGGTAGGCGAATATAAGCAAAAACGAGCTGAATTCGCGCCTATAAAAACCCCTCCCTTCCCTCCGAAGGATATAATGGTTTTCTATCCCAGGCAGGTCTCCTGGCTCGTGTTCATTTGCAACTGCTGGCCTTCCCGGTTTATACCAGTGGCTATACAAGCAACGCATCACACTAACAGTAGCGGGGGCTGCAGCGGATTCTCACCGCTTTCCCTTTTCATTCGAGCAAACTCGAACACCTGGCATAACGCTTAAATTTATATCTTGATTCTGCTGCAAAAAGTTATTAATATTCATTGGTTGTATAAATATACCGCTCGCAGTCTTCGCATGGACAACACCTGCGGCTTGTCTCGCGGCTCAAGGGGTACCGCGCTAATCTCCCGTCCATGGGAGTAGCGCTCTCGCGACCTCCTGTCGCTCGCCCCCTTTCGCCTGCTCGCCTTCGCCGGGTATTGTATCCACGCTTCGCCAACGCTCGCTTTGTATATTTATGCAACCCTTATGCAACAAAAGGGGTTTTTGCAGTGGAACCATATCTTGTATTATATCTTAATTGAAGCTTGTTCTTAATTCAAGCTTCCAGAAACCATTTACTCCCCCTAATCCTGGTTGGAGTTGAATATCTCGTCAAATTCATCAGCAATCTCGATAAAAGCCTGCAATACTTTCGGATCAAAGTATTCCGGGCGAGTTCGGTTATCACCCTTGGTTATAATCTGCATAGTGCGGAAATGACTAAAGGCTGGTTTATAGGGTCTTTTGCTGCGCAAAGCATCATACTGGTCACATATAGCTACAATTCTACCTTCTAATGGTATCTCTTCTCCTTTTAGCCCATTGGGATAACCTGAGCCGTCCCATCTTTCATGATGAGTAAGAGCAATAGATTCGGTCATTCTAATTTTTTCATACTTGGACCGGGCCAGGATGCTGGCACCAGTTGTAGTATGAGTTTTCATTATTTCAAACTCCTCCGCATCCAGGGCACCTGGTTTTAACAAAATATTATCCCAAATCCCTATTTTACCTATATCATGCAGCGGAGCAGCAAAAGCAATGGACTCAACAAACTCCGACGGTAGTTTAAGGGTTTCCGCCAATCTCTTGGCATATAAACCCAGTCTCTTGTTATGCAATCCAGTATCAGAATCCCTTAGTTCGGCAGCGGCAGTAAGGCGGTATACTACTTCGGTACTCAGTTCCTGTACTATGGTCAGGGCTTCCGATAATTCTCGGGTTCTTTTCTCGACAGTTTCCTCCAGGGCTCTTTTGTAGTCTGCTTCCACTTTGTAAAAATGAACTAAACTGACAGCCTTATCAAGAGCGATTAAAAACTTATTGATATCCATTGGTTTAAGAACAAAATAGTCCACACCAAGGTTAATAAGTTCGAGAAGATACCGAGCTTCGTCATGGGCTGATATTACTATTATTATCTCTTTTTTATTGCCCGCCTTGATCTGGGCGGCCATTTTAACCCCATTCATTACCGGCATGTTAATATCGGTAATAATCAAGTCGTAACAATTCCCGTTGTACTTTTCCAGACCCTCCTGTCCATTACTGGCTGTATCAATATCGGAAAAAAAAGCAGCCAGGAGACGAGCGGTGTTTTCCCGCAGTTCTTTGTCATCTTCAACATATAAAACTCTGATTCCTTGAGCTCTCTCCTTCAGCTCCTTAACATCAATGGTCATTTTAAAGCCTCCCGTTAGCGAAGTGGAAACTTGAGGGTAAAGCAAGCTCCCTCCTGCGTATTACGGGCAATGAGTTCTCCCATGCAATGTTCTTCCACTATGGTTTTCGACATATAGAGTCCTAGCCCGGTTCCTATTCCGGGTCCCTTGGTAGAAAAATAGGGATCAAATATTTTATTAAGTATTCGTTCGGGTATACCTCCGGCATTATCAATAATTTCTACTATTTGATAGTTGTTTTTTTCATAGCCATTTATCTGTATCCGGGGATAGCTGGTTTCATTATCAACAAAGGCATCGGAGGCATTTTTAAGGATATTAAGAAATACCTGCATAAGCTCATTGGGATAAGTTAAAATAGGTTGGGAAAAAGAGGTGTTAATATTCAACTGTACATTTTTGTATTCCAATGATTTACCGATTATGCCCAGGGTATTGTCAATTACGACATTAAGATATACCGTATCCTGAGGATTATCCGGCTTAAAAAAGTGCCGAAAATCGTTTATG
Source organism: Syntrophomonas wolfei subsp. wolfei str. Goettingen G311 (assembly GCF_000014725.1). Taxonomy (GTDB): domain Bacteria; phylum Bacillota; class Syntrophomonadia; order Syntrophomonadales; family Syntrophomonadaceae; genus Syntrophomonas; species Syntrophomonas wolfei. The sequence continues at coordinate 1,184,644 of NC_008346.1, read as the reverse complement.
GTACTGGACAAATACTGGGCATGGTGGTTGATCTCTTCAAGTAAAGAGAGAAATTGATTCTTTTCATACATATCAAGATCCAGGTAAACTTTAAGATTTCCTGCCAGGGTGCTTATAGAGGATAGTGGTTGCCGCCATTGGTGGGCAATCATACCTATCATTTCCCCCATAGCTGCCAGTTTGGAGTTTTGTACCAGCAATTGCTCTTGCTGCTTTCTTTCCGACATTTCTTCTTCCAGCTTAGAATTGAGAGTAGCCAGTTCATCAACCATATTATTAAGGATCTCCTGCTCCCTTAATAATTCTTTTTCTTGATAGAGATGGCAATTTTCCGCTTTGTTTAAACCATTAAAAACTGCAACCGCCATTTGGTAGCAGGAATTGTAGCCGCAGGCCAGGCAGTTGCGATAATCCTTTTCCACTTCCTTGTACATACGTTTATATACCTGCTGTAATTGCAGTTCACTGGGGATAATAATATCGTTATTTGCAGACAGATTACTATAAAAGGTGTAAGAAAAGTCTAAATCCTGCGTGATTTTATCAAGAAATTCTATTAACTTTATAGTTTTTTCTGCGTCACTGCTGCTAAATTCCGTTCGGCGGTTGACGGCTCTTTCAATTTGGGTAATGGATTGCCCCTGGTTGATGCAACCTGCACCCATATTACAGCCTTTTTCACAGGCCAGTATATCAATAATCAGGGGAAGATCAGCTTGTCCCTCCTTTATAGCCTTTTCCAGATCTTTAAGGTATTTTTCGTAAACCAGGGAACCTTCAATTTTGGAGATGCTGCTAGGTAGTGTTTCCGGATAATGGAAAAGGTAGGCTTCCTTCAGTCCCCCGGGAGTAGAAAAATTGGTCGCAATTCCAGCGGAGATGTAATTATCAAACTCACTTTCCTCAAGCAAGTCGATATTTATATCCTTTTCAGCTAATATCCGTGATAATGATTGAAATATTACATTGTATTCAACGCTTTGACTATCATGAAATTCCCGTTTCTTGGCCAGGCAGGGGGAAATAAAGGCCAACTTCGCTTCCGGGTGCAAGGTTTTAGCATAGACAGCAATATTGTGTACCGGGCTGCCTACCGGAGCCAGGTGGGGAATCAAGGCCGGGTGATTCAGTTCTATGTATCTGACTATAGCCGGGCAGGGCTGAGCAATCAGGGGAAGCTTCGCTTTTCCAGATTTTATGGCCTTATGATAAGAATAAATAGATATTTCTGCTCCCAGCGAAACATCATAAACCGCCTTAACTCCCAAAAGTTTAAGCGCGCTTATTAGCTTCTTAAGGTTAAAATTGGCCTGGGCCGAGGGAGCGACTAGAGCTATTACTTCACTGCTATCTAAATCATTTAAAAAATCATCGGCGTCATCAATGGGAAAGCGGGCACTTTTCTCAACATTACCTCCATGACTTTTAATACAAGCCTCTATACAGCGACCGCATCCGATACAGAGATGGTTATGGAATTTTACCACATTCCCGCTTCCATCACTGCAAATCTTAACCGGGCAAACCGCAATACACTGGTGGCAGTTGATACAGTTCTCTTCTTTAATGCCAATTACTTCTATGAAAGTGTTCATAGCATTCCTTGTATTACCTTAAGAAAACCATTTTTTAAGCATCGGAAGAAACTGTGGAGCAGTTTCAACACACCGCTGCAACGAGGTGGGGGATTAGAACCCACCGCCTGTTTTTTAATAGGAACCCGACCGCTTAAAGAAGCGGGGATATATTTCACCTAGTTATATATAGCTATAGCCGCATAAACGGCAAAATATCTCTCCCTATTCTTAATTCTGCTCCCTGCTATTCCGTTCCAGAGAGTCTTAATCTATTTATCGGGTAAATAGCCAAACTGGGGAATGGTTCCTTAAAAAATACAAGATTCCCCCCTTTCCAACAAAACCGACCTTTTAAAACATGATTCTACAAAAACCAAGGATTTCCTTTTAGCACACAGAAAAACCTGCTTTTGTCCCATTGAAATCAGGGACATATTTCCTGTGTTAGCTTTTGGCTACACCACCGGAGACAATAAAAGTCATTATATCCGAGCTGCTAGCCTCAATGGGCCTTACTTGTTCCCGGGGAAAGAGCAATAGATTACCAGCAAAATTATATGATTGGGGAAAGTATACTGCCACCATATCATCCACACCCAAGTGTTGAAGTGATTCTGAAGTGACGAATCCTAAAGCTGAAGCATTACTACCCGGAATTATTGTAACTAAAACCGGCTGGTTGAAAGTCTTCTTTTCTCCCAGAAATGCATTTATGAGGTCTTTGATTGAAGAGTAGAGAATTTTCACCAGAGGAAGCCGGTTAAACAGCCTGTCCATAAGGGACATAAACCTTCTCGTGATTAAGTTGGATACCAGTACACCAGTTAAAGTAATAATCAGAATGGTTACCACAAAACCAACCCCGGGAATAATCCCGATACCAGGCAAAGGAATTTGCAGTAAACTATCAATTTTTGCAAACAAAAGATAAATAATATACAAAGTAAGAAAAATAGGTACGATAAAAAGCAAACCATTTAAAAAATAGCGAGCCAGACGGTTCATAGTATATTTAGTCCTCCATAATAATTTATATCTTTACACTTTCCTTATTAATATATTAACATGTTAAGGAATAAAAAGGAGTGTGAAAATATTCATTATTAGCTCCACTGTAAACATTTTTATCTTATATATGGATTGTATTAATATGACGATACCGGCACTTAGATAAATATTAACCTTTCCTCAATAAAGGTCATTATACTGAGTGCCGGATCGCTACCTCTTGAGCTGCGAGATATGCTGCACTATAGCTTGCTCATCTTAGCTTAAAGCTACGCGCTAACTCCCTTCTGTTTTAAGCATCGGAAGAAACTGCGGAGCAGCTTCAACACAGCGCTGCAACGAGGCGGGGGATTAGAACCCGCCGCCTGTTTTGTTAATAGAACCCGAGCGTTTAAAGAAGCGGAGGACATATTTCATCTTGTTATTTATCGCCGGGCAAAACATCGGAATTCTTGCTGGAAGCATATGCTTTAAGACAAGCACTGCTATTTTCCCATGAATTTGTAATATCCTCCCAATTAGTACCACTTTTACTCATAAAGCTTTGTCCCTTATTAGCTACAGCTTTGCTGGTATAGCCATCAACCGGCATTTCCAGCGGTACAGGAAAGTTATAGCCCGAAGTACTTAGTTTTACTACAACAGAAAATTTCTGGCCTGCTTTTAAAGCTACCGGCTTGGTAAAGGAACGAGTAAAATATCCCGGGTTAGTAATTGTTCCGCTTACATTCTTGGCGATTTTTCCACTTCTCGGCTTGTTGGCGGTAGGATCAGTATAAACCAGGACCTGGTAGGTAGCGGAAGCTCCCCCAACACACCAGCCTACAGCAAGTAATTCTTGTTGTTTTGAGCTGGCCGTAAAAATATTAGCAAACCAGGCGGTAGAACTGCGGTACCCAACAGAAGCAATCCAACCCAGAGGATCAAATTGATAAATAATGTTATATTTTACGGGAGACTCGGCATTGTAATATACGGCATTATCACTTCCGATTGCAGTATCATAATAGGAAATGTAAAAATAACCATCATCTCCCCAGGAAGTTCCCCAACTATTTCTGGCTATAAAGGCGCCATTTTTTGGGGGTTCTGAATTAAAGTTTTTCCGGTTATAATTATCATCCCAACCAACCAGGCAAACAGCATGATTGGAAAAACTATAGCTGGGGAAATAATAGCTTGACTTATCAGGATTGTAGTATTGATCCTCATAATACATGCCGCTGAACACGGCGCCATATTTACTTATAGCTTGCTTGATGTTTTGATTGTCTGAAGCATCCTTGCGATCAGGGATAAAAATCACATTTTGAATATGTTTTTGCGGGGAAAACTGGGTGCAAGGGCCATCATCAAAAGGGTCATAGGGATCTTCTTTTTCCAATACCGGTCCATCCCAGCGGGTTAAGTAAGCCATAGACATAAATTGATTTCCCCCATCCCGCGGACCCCGGTCATAGCCAGCAGGACAATTCTCACTCAAGAGATTTTTCATATTATTTTCCGAGAAATCGAATTCCTGATCAGGGAGTAAACATGATTCCAGGGACCCATAAGTGGCAAAAGCCCAGCAGGTACCAGCAGGTCCCTGGTCTTTAACCGGGGTAAGTCTTCCCTCTTTACGCAAATCATAAGAGGAAGATAAACGTAGAAGCTTGGTTTCGGAAAAGATTTTCTGTCCTTTTAGATGGGAGAGGTTCAGGGGATGAGGAATAAAACCAGGCTGGTATTGCCCTGCCAGAACTTTTTTCGAACTTGTTGGGCTTATTTTATTTCGTTGCTGCTCGAATATAGGATTTCTTTTAGCCAGACGTGCTTTAAAAAGTTTGATTTTTCTCCTTTTTTTCAATTTTTTCATCCTTTCTTCTCAAAGGTTCTAATATGTGTAAGCTCTTCTAATTTCACCATATAAGCATAAGCACAAAAATATACCGGAAAAAGCAAATTATTTGCTTAAACCATGGCATATAACGGTAAAATCGATATAATGGTGAAATACCGTTAAAACCTGAGAAGAAAAGCAAAGTATAATTAGGTGACTCCCTTCACCACAGAAAAAATATTAATACATTCCAACAAAACCCCTTTTATTGCATGAGGCTTGCATGAATGTACAAGGCGTGCGTTGGCGAAGCATGGATGCAACACCCTGCGGGTACTCCTGATGCTCCCTTCGGTCGCAATTAAGGGAGCTGAGCAGTATATATATGCAAGCTATTGAATATTAATAACTTTTTACATTAAAATCTTCTGCAAAACAAAGATCTAGGTAGGAAAATCGGGGCCAAAGACCTCCCGCCAGCATTTGTTAGCTTCAATCCAGTTATCCTCCTCCTCAAATATGAAAGCCCTGCTCACTATTTTATAAGCAATATTAGCCTGCTCACCAAAATCATCTGTTGATGGCAATACGCGGTTGCTTCCTTTAGCATACCAGTGTAATTGATCCTTCCTGCGACTGGCCAAGTACTCCAAAAAATCTTGGGTCATTAAACCGTAATAAGCAAAGGATTTATCATTGCCCTCCCACTCTTCCATGAAGTTTAAGGCCAGAGTATCAAGAAGCATCCCAGAAATAGGTGCTTCATGGGTCGCTTTCCAAGCCCGCATCATTTTAGCCAGGTGTTTAACCTTACCATTATATTTATAGTTCAATTCATCAAGAACCTGGATTTCTCTAATCGGGTTAAAGGCTACCCAACTTCCACCCTCATGAATATCCGGGTATATGTAGTTCTTTTTGGGAGTAATAAAACTAGGAATGAATTCAAATATAAGATCCGGGAAAGGTATTAATAAATGGCCTTCTTCGTTAATATGGGCTTCAGGATAAGCTTTAATCAGAAAATCCTTCATTTCATGAAGTAATACACTCTGGCTGTTATCTTTAAGCTTTTCATACTTTTCATAAAGATCACGGGGTAATACCGCAAGTAGATTGATATTCTTAACACCTTTTATTGCCGTACCGCGGCCATAAGAACCGATAAAGTGAACATTCTTTATGTCTGACTTAATTCTCCAATATTTCTGATTAAAGTCTTTAGTTATCTCCTTAACCTGAGATACGATAAACGATTGATTATCAATATTCAAATTAGATAGAAAAGCCCGAAACCTATCTCCCAGTGATGGGCCCTTTGGCTGCATAGAAATCCCTCCTCTAAATCGTAACCCATAGCTGGTAACAACTCGATGATTTTTGTTTTTTGATTAAATTAACAAAAGGGGTTGAATTAGTCCGCTCCAATTCTTTCATCATATTATAACAAAATATTGGTTAAAGTGCTTTGTTAGATAACCTGCTAGAATGCTTGGGCAATATTATTACAATCGGGTAGGAGGCTACCCATTAATTGAGTAGCCGACCTCCCACACCACCGTACGTACCGTTCGGTATACGGCGGTTCCAAAGTTTACACACTACTTCGCAGAGTAGCATTCCATCAAACTGAGGTATCCGGCACGTTTGAACCTCTCGTTGGATAGGGCTATTAATAAGATTGGACTATGGGCGGTACGCCAGTAGCCTTTTCTTGTATTCGCCCACATCCATGCCCGTTCTTCCTTAATTCCCAGGTGTTTGAGATTTTCAGAACGTGTACGGACTTTCTTCCATCGTTTCCATGTAACCATCCGAATGCGACTTCTTATCCACTCATCCAATCCCTGTATGAGGTTCTTTGCATCTACCAGTTTGAAGTAATTCATCCATCCTCGAACCACTTGGTTCAATCGGATTTTCCTTGACTCAATCCCCATCCCGTTACTACGTCCTGTGACTTCCCGGATTTTTTCCTTAAATTTTTGGACGCTCTTGGGATGTATCCTGAGCCTCCCTTCTCCTTTATGGATGTAGAAACCATAACCCAGAAATTTGACCTTGTTCACGTGTGCTACCTGTGTTTTATCCCGATTCACCCTCAAGAATAATTTCTCTTCGATGTATGGGAGGATGTGGTTTAGCGTACGATTGGCCGCTTTCTTGCTTTTGCAGAAAATCATCATATCATCTGCATAGCGTACAAAGCGGTGTCCGCGCCTTTCCAGTTCATGGTCACATTCATTCAGCATGATGTTTCCCAGCAGTGGACTCAGGGGTCCGCCTTGCGGCACTCCTTCGGGGCTGTCTTCAAACATTCCGCCTACCATAACTCCCGCTCGCAGGAATTTGTGAATCAGCGCAATGACTCGTCCATCTTTTATCGTTTCCGATAGTATCTGAATGAGTTTGCTCTGGTTGACCGTGTCAAAGTACTTTTCCAAATCCATATCGACTACGTATCTGTAGCCATCTGTAATGTTGGTCTGGCATCTTTTAAGTGCATCATGTGCACTCCTTTTCGGTCGGAATCCAAAGCTATTGTTTGAAAACTGTTTCTCAAAGATTAGGCTCAAGACTTGGCAAATCGCTTGTTGGATTAGCCTGTCCACGACAGTTGGTATCCCCAGCTTTCTGGTCTTCCCGTTCTCTTTGGGTATTTCTACCCTGCGTACGGGTTTAGGACGGTATTTGCCGTCCCGGAGGGATTGCACAAGTTCGTTCTTGTTTTCTTTCAGGAAGGGTAGAAGTTCATCTACCTGCATTCCGTCAATTCCACCCGCACCTTTGTTTCTCTTTACCTGCTTGTAGGCACGATTCAGATTATCTCTGCTTAGAATTTGCTCCAGCAATCCTTCCGTCTGCTCGTTTGTGTTGGTGCTGTCGGTTTCAGTCATCTTCGGTGACGCGCACGCTTCTGCATACTCTCTCTGTTCCGCAGATACCCTTTGCAGATAGCCTTCTTCTCGAAGTTGTCTGTGTTTTAAGTTGTCACTTTCAGTAACTTTCGTTGACCCACACCTCCTATGGTTCAGCCCTTCCTTCGGCATCGCGCTGCCTCCGTACTATGGCCTCTGCTGACTTCTCACGATAAATCTTGTTTCAACCGGGCTTCTTACTCTGTTTCCACCCGTCCGTGAGACCTCCCCGGGTAAGAACGCAGTCTTTCCTTCCATCTATCTGCCACATCTACACCGTAAGCTTCCGGATAGTTTCGGGCTTCAGTTTGTTGCGCAACCTTACCCAGCTTACGATGCCTGATGTGATTTCTGTTCGTCAGACCAGAAGTTTGCCTCCGGCTTCCTTCGGATTCCACCTCACGATGGACACCCTTGCCCTTGGCTATGTGCTTGGCACTATCAACCCGCACTAGGGACTTTCACCCATTAGACTGCGCCCATGCCGGGCGCACGCAGTAAAAAGACCCCTGCCTTTTGGCAGGGGTCTCTTGGCCAGATTTCAAGTTGTTGCTCGGTCATATGTTTTCTGGGTTTCTTACTGAATAATTATCAAGTATACTTAAGTTCCGAATACTAAAACGCTATTAAAATCCACAAGGAAGGTCTTCAGGTTGAATAATCGGTCCCTGAGGCGGAAGCTTGTAAACCTGAGGAATAACCGGCCCGGAATCACTAAATGATTTACTGGAGCGTTCGCTGCTATTTAACACCCTTCTGGCTTCATAGAAATGCTCACCAAACCAGTAAGTAAAACTATTGGTTATACCAATAGCGGTGGGATTATCCTTCCGGGTATGAATGATAGTCGGTTTACCATTAATTTTGCCCATATAGATGGCAACATGGGCAATATATTTCTTTCCTTGACTATCCTTTTTCCAGAAAGTCATAATATCACCTGGCCGGAGCTTATCAGTACCCACTAGCTTGTATTTACTGCTGCTGCTACTGAGTTTTTGGGAATAAACCCCACTAACCTTCTTTCCTACTGTGCCATAACGGCGAGCTGCTGAAGTTATTGTATAGCCAAAGTCCTTGTAAACCAGGGATACAAAATTGGAACAATCAATAAGACCACTCTTGGGATACTTTTCATGTCCATAAATCATATAGCCATATTCCATATACCAGATAGCTCTTCCCACTATGGCATGAGCCAGCGTGCCATTATAATTGGAACGAAATTCCTCTACGACGGGCAGTTCTTCTTTAGCATAGGCGGGATAATTCTTTTTGTAAATGCTTACATATTTGTTGTTAGTTGTTGTTGTTTTGATCTCTGCAGGCAGTATGGGTTTAGCTGCCTGCCCGGAAAGATTCTCCATAGAATTTGAAGTATTTTGCGGCTCGGATTTCTTTATTTCTTCAGGCGGTATATTGGCCCTGGGATTATCCAACAAGAGCATATACTCCGAGTAATCAATCTCATCCGGGCCTGCTTTTATAACGGGAGCAGCCCAGGTCACATCAAGTGGATTGACTGGAAAACTTAGCGTAAAACATACTATCATTATTAGTGCGAATAGTTTTTTAAGCATTGCTTACCTCCTTTATGAGCTTAGAAGATGGTTTCTACTACTTTAAATACCAAACAACAACCTGACTAACCACAAAATACCACCCAGATATATAAATGGTTCGATTTCCTTCGACATTATCCTTTAGGTAAATCATGACAGTGGGCAGGTAAAACAGCAGCGAAAATGTTAATATCGTACTTTCACTGGCTACTTAAAACAGCAAATAGTTTTGGGCTTATTAAATCAAAGCCGCTCTATTATAATGGTAGTGGGAGGGATAAGTCTGAAAGAAATTCTTTCATGATGTTTTGTACCTCTAGAAAGGAATGGTTATAATTATGGAGAAAAACATTGACCGTGTTGTGGAGATTCTTGATCGATCCCATAACACAGTTGTGGTGACGGGTGCTGGTATTAGCACGGAGGCAGGTATTCCTGACTTTCGTGGACCAGAGGGAATTTACCGGAAACTCGGAGAAAACCGGGTAATGAAGATTATTAACATAGATTTCTTTCGCAATAATCCCTTGGAATTTTATAAGTTTTACCGGCAGTACTTCATCTTTCCTCCGGTGGAACCAGGCAAAGCACATCAGGTGCTGGCAGAAATGGAAAAGGCAGGCATCATTAAGGCTATAGTCACCCAGAACATCGACAACCTTCATCAAAAGGCCGGGAGTCAAAAAGTAATACCTATTCACGGCAATGGTGCTCGTTTTTTATGTCAGGAACGTAATTGCCGCTCAGTACATGACAGTAATTATGTTAATACTTACCCGGAGGTTATTCCCCGTTGTTCTCAATGCGGAGGCATCCTGAAACCAGATGTAGTTCTTTTTGGAGAACATATTAAAAATTACCCGGACGCTATGGATAGAATACTAGGAGCCAGGGTTTTGGTCGTAATTGGTTCTTCCTTGACCGTCTACCCATTGGCCGGTTTTGTTAAAGAATTCAGCACCTTTACCCAGTATCTGATAATTATTAATAAAGGTCCTACCCCGCTTGATCATGCAGCAGTAGTTAAATTGCAGGAGGGAAATACCGGTGAGCTGCTTGAGGAAATATTTGAAAAGATAAAAAAGCGGAGAAAGCAGTAGTTTAATTGATTTCTTCCTGGTTAGACTGCAGCAAATCCAAAAAGTGGTTGAGTATGCGGGCGGTAAGACCCCATATTACCTCTTTTTCCCAAAGGTAAAAGTATTGGGGATAGCGGGCATCCCGGTAAGGGTAATTCCTGCCATGGGGAATCAAATCATAGGGATAACCCTGGGGAAGAACCAGTTTGAGGCCCAGTGGAGCACAAGGTGGTTCTATCTTAAGAAGATAATTGAGAGGCACATAGAAGACATATTCAACTTCGCTATTGATTTTAATCTTTTGATAATCTTTAATCCTGCCTACAAAAGGATTAACGATCAGGTTAAAGGGGCTAACAAAAATATCCAGCGGAGCTACTACCTCTATATCTCCTGTATCTAGTCCCAGTTCTTCACAAGTCTCTCTAACAGCAGCTTCCTTCGCCCCCTGGTCAATTGCTTCAATCTGTCCTCCGGGGAAACATATCTCCCCTGGTTGCACATTCAGGTCAGCGGCTCTTTTTTCAAACAAGATGCAGAGATTATTTTGGTACTCAACCAGCGGCAATAATACTGCTGTCTTTAAATATTCTTTATGTCCAAGTATCTGAGGTCGGCGGTTGGCCATAAGTTTTAGCTTTTCTTCAACCAGGATTTTATCCATCATATCCTGATAATCCTTTCAAAAAATTGATAAAGTTGTTCATATCGGCTTAACTGGTTAGCAAAATATAGGTCTTTGGCCAAGTAAAATCACGACTAACCTGCCAGTTAATTTTGCCAGGTAGCTATGTCAATTTCGCTATAGAGAAAATTAAATCTTTCTTATCTTAATATTACTAATCATCATAAGAGAAAGAAAAACTACCAGCAAGAGAATTACCATAGGATATATATTGTCTGCGAGCAGTGAAATGATGGCCAATAAAAACCCGGCCAGGGTAATAGGTATACCCAAAAAATACTCATGAATATTTAATACGTTAAAACGGGCTAAGCGCAAAGCCCCACATATTATAAAAAACAAAGCAGCAATTAATCCGGGCAGATGATAACTCTCCAGGAATACCTGGGCATAAAGCAAGACCGCAGGAGCTACTCCAAAGGAAACCAGATCACAAAGAGAATCCAATTCTTTTCCCAGCTCCGAAGTTGCCCCAAATCTCCTCGCTATCTTGCCATCCATACCGTCCATAAATACTGCAAATAAAATAAAAATGGCTGCCCAAGAATAGTGTAGGTGTTGAACTAAAATAATGGCCATAGAACCAAAAACCAGGTTCATTAATGTAAGAATATTCGCAAAGCTCTTGGTTATCAAATCCAACAACATTATCTTCCTCTCTTTTTACAGTATTGTTTAAGGTTAATAATCTTTCCAAAAAAACGACAAATTTCATTATTTGCGTGGCCGGTATAGACCCTGGGCATGATATTGCCGTAAATTAGATATTTTATCCTTATATATGCTAATATATTATAACATATTAGGATTCAAGCGCGGACGATGATAAAATGAAAGCGTTTATAACAAATTGAAATATGTCCCCCGCTTCTTTAAGCGGTCTAAGTGGTCGGGTTCCTATTAACAAAACTGCCGGCGGGTTCTAATCCCCCGCCTTGTTGCGCCGTTGTAGCGCTGTTGAAATTGCTCCGCAGTTTCTTCCGATGCTTAAATACTGCCAGGGTGTCGGAGGTAAAAGAAAGAAGGGTTGGGAATTAATTTGAACGATGTTTTGTTGTTTCACGAGAAAAATATTTTAATATATCGCCAGGGAGAAGTAAGACCTTACCGGGATACACTGGTTATTGAGGTTCCCCTTACGGTATATGCCAACGGGCAAGAACTATCTACCCTGGTCTGCTCCCCTCAAGGGTATAAGGAACTGGGGGTGGGTTATCTCCTAAACGAAGGGATGATTTCAGACCCTGCTGATATCCAAGATATACATCATGACTCAGATAAAGGAATACTCTTTGTAGAGGGGAAGATAGACACTCCTTCCAATGGTAATGGGCACAAGCGCTATTTCCCAGAGGATAATGAAACACTAAATAGCAGTTTCTATTTTGCCAAAGATGCTTGCCAGATTAGGCCGGTGAAATCAGACTTTCGCATCCCTGCATCCCAGCTATTGCAACTCATTTCTTTATTGGAAGAAAAGTCGCTTACCTTTCGCCGGACCGGGGGAGTTCACAGTGCAGCCCTGGCTGATAATTCAGGCCTAATTGTCAGGTATGAGGATATCGGAAGGCATAATGCCGTGGATAAGGTTTTGGGTTATGCTTTTTTGAACGGCATTCCCCTGGATGATAAATGTCTGGTTTTGAGTGGGCGAGTTGCATCAGAGATTATGTTTAAAGTTGCCCGCAGGGGAATACCACTTATCCTATCTCGTTCGGCCGCCATGCTACTCGCAGTAGAACTGGCTGAAAAACTAGACATCTGTATCGTGGGTTTTACCCGAGGAGAGCAATTCAATGTCTATTGCCATCCAGAACGTATCATTTTTTAGCCCGGGTTAGTAAATAATTATGCATTTCATTTATAATTTGTATGAAAATATCACATACTATAATTTTACTCTATTGATTAGCCCCATTATTTATAGTATGCTGAGCTCAAAAGAATAGAGCTCCGAGCCTTATTAATCTAAAGACTGCGGTTCATGATTATAGGGCCTATAGGTATAAGTGGAAACGCTTATGCCTCCCCGTATTGTGGAAAGGAGTACTTATTTAGCTGTTCGTCAAAAGAACAGGTGTTAATGTGCTTTCTTTCATTAACACCTGTTTTTTATTTAACTTAATATGTATTCCGAGCCCTCTTAACCTGCAGACAAATCCAGGTTACAGGGCCTATAGGTATAAGTGGAAACACTTATGCCTCCCCGTATTGTGGAAAGGAGTAGTGAAAGAACTGTTCAGTTAATTGAACAGGTGTTACTGTGCTTTTTCACAACACACAACACCTGTTTTTTGTTTAATTGAATAGAACCGGCTCCAAGCCTTTGAGCCTAATGACTGAAACTCATTTGTCAGGGAGAATCGGACTTTTATGGTGGAAAAAGCCTGAATCCCTGAGCCCGTTAAAAAAGTATAAAAATTATGGACGATTAATGCATTTTATACTTTCATTTTTGCTGGGATTGAGTCTTTAATCCATGGTTTAACGGCCGCGGTATAAGTGGAAACGCTTGTGCCTCCCTTATTTGGAAAGGAGACCAAATTCACTATTAGTTAGGTTTAGCCATTTTTAGACCCCGGTTATATAGGATAAGCCTGACAGGTGATTATTGGACTTTCTTCAAATACGGGAGGCTCTTTTTGTCTGTAGGTTTGATTTCTTGGGAGTTGTTAGAATTTGAAAGGAGTGATGGGAGTGGAACTGATCAAAATCACTATTGATGGAAAGGAGGTTGAAGTCCCGGCGGGTACAACAATAATGAAGGCCGCTGACAGTGTTGGGATTAATATTCCAAGGCTATGTTATGACCCTGACCTCAGCGCCCTGGGAGCTTGTCGCCTGTGCGTGGTCGAAGTAGAAGGCAATCGTCTTTTACCGGCCTCCTGTGTGACCCCTATTTTCCCCGGTATGGTAGTTAATACCAATTCCCCCGCCGTGGTCGAAGCCAGGAAGACCATCCTTGAATTGCTGGTAGCCAATCACCCACTGGACTGCATGACTTGCGATAAACTGGGTGACTGTAAATTGGCCGATTATTGCTACCAGTATGGCGTTAAGGAAAGCCCCTTTGTTGGTGAAAAACATGAATATGCTATTGATGATACCAACCCCTTTATTTTGCGTGATTTGAACAAATGTATACTCTGTGGTGCCTGTGTTCGTGCTTGCGAAGAGATGACCGGTCAGGACAACTTGAGTTACCTTAATCGGGGTTTCCATCGCAAGGCTACCACTGCTGGTGATGTTGACTACATTGATTCTGATTGCGTGTTCTGCGGCCAGTGTGTAGCTGTATGTCCCACCGGAGCCCTGCAGGAAAAAACCATGGTTGGTCAGGGTCGTCGTTGGGATATTGACAGAGTACGGACCACTTGCCCCTTCTGCGGAACCGGCTGTAACTTTGACTTGGCCGTAAAAAATGGCAAGGTAATAGGTGTTCTCTCCAATCCCGACAGCACGGTCAACCAGCGTTCCCTCTGTGTTAAAGGTCGTTTTGGATGGGATTTTATCTACAATGAAAAACGGCTTACCACCCCCTTAATAAAGAAAAACGGCAAATTCGAAGAGGCCAGCTGGGATGAAGCCTTTGACTTGATTGCCCAGCGCTTTGGCGAGATAAAGGCTCAGTACGGCTCCGAATCTTTCGCCGCCCTGAGTTCGGCTCGTTGTACCAATGAAGAAAATTACCTGGTGCAGAAATTTACCCGCGCAGTTATGGGCAACAACAATGTTGACCACTGCGCCCGTACCTGACATGCGCCCACCGTGGCCGGTCTGGCCACTACATTTGGAAGCGGCGCAATGACTAACGCCATCAGTGAAATTACCACTGACGCGGAACTCCTATTCCTTATTGGTACCAATACCACTGAAGCTCATCCCGTAACCGGCTACAAGATGCGGCAAGCCGCCCGCCGGGGCTGCAAACTGGTGGTTTGCGATCCCCGCCACATCGACCTAGTAGATGAAGCAGATTACTGGCTTCGCCAGAAACCAGGAACAGATATTCCTTTAATCAATGGCTTGATGCATATCATTATTAAAGAAGGTCTTGAGGACAAGAAATTTATTGAAGAGCGGACCGAAAACTACGAAGCCCTCAAGGCCACGGTAGAAAACTACCCGCCCGAATATGTAGCGGAATTAACGGGCATTCCAGTTGATGTACTTTATGAAGTCGCCCGGCTATACGCTACTACGGACCGGGCCATGATTTTCTATACCCTGGGAATAACTGAACACATTTGTGGAACCCGAAATGTTATGAGTTTGGCCAACCTGGCTATGCTGACCGGTCATATGGGTCGGGCCGGAGTGGGTGTATGCCCCATTCGCGGTCAGAACAATGTGCAAGGTGCTTGTGACATGGGAGCTCTGCCCAATGTATATCAGGGCTACCAAAATGTCACCCTGCCCGCAGTCAAGGAAAAATTTGAAAAGGCCTGGGGCAGACCTATGCCTGATAAGATTGGTTTAAAAATTCCGGAAATGTTTGAGGCCGCTCACGAAGGCAAGGTAAAAGCCATGTATATACTGGGAGAGAATCCAGTACTGACCGATCCCAACAGCCACCACATCCGCGGTGGACTGGAAGCCCTGGAGTTCCTGGTGGTTCAAGAACTGTTCCTTACCGAAACTGCTGAATATGCTGATGTAATATTACCCGCTGCCAGTTTTGCTGAATGTGACGGCACCTTTAGCAATACCGAACGCCGGGTACAAAGAGTTAGAAAAGCCATCGAACCCATTCCGGGAAGAGCCAACTGGCAGACTATTTGCGAAATGGTTAGCCGCATGGGCTATCCCATGAATTATGAGAGCCCCCGCGAGATTTGGGATGAAATGGCTTCCCTGGCTCCTTCCATGACGGGAATCAATTATGACCGGCTGGAGGAATTAGGCAGTCTGCAATGGCCCTGTCCGAGCACCGATCACCCGGGCACCCAGTTCATGCATGTGGGCAAATTCACCCGTGGCCTGGGTCTATTCCAGCCTTCCGACCATATTCCTCCGGGAGAAATGCCGGATGAGGAATACCCGTTCCTGCTTTCCACCGGTAGAATTCTCCAGCACTATAATGTAACCACCCCCTATTCCAAGGGCATTATGAGTGTTTGGAATAAGGAAATGGCAGAACTCAATCCAGCCGATGCTGAGAAGATGGGAGTAAAAACTGGTGACAAGTTGAAAGTAACTTCCCGTCGTGGCGAAGTAGTTACTGCTGTCCGCGTCACTGACCGGGTAATGCCTGGTATAATTTGGATGTCATTCCATTACAGCGAGACTCCTACTAATGCCTTGACCAGTCACCATCTTGATCCCATAACCGGTACTGGTGAATACAAGGTCTGTGCGGTTAAGCTGGAAAAAATCTAGGAGGATAGTGAATGCGTAAGGTACCTGTAAATGAAGCGATAGGCCAGGTTTTAGGACATGATATTATCAAGATTATTCCGGGGCGAGAGAAATGTCGCGCTTTCAGAAGGGGACAAATCATTACCGCTGCTGATGTTCCTCTGCTGCAAGATCTGGGCAAGGAGCACATTTATATCTGGGAAGCTGGTGAGGAGTTGATTCATGAAGATGAAGCAGCTCTCCGTCTGGCGCAAAGTGCGTCCGGGCCAGGTATTAATCTAAGTGAGCCCAGCCATGGCCGGGTTAATCTTATAGCCGCTTACGATGGCCTTTTGAAGATACAGGTAGACCAGTTGCATTGGATAAACAATCTCGATTCTGTTATTTTCGCGACTTTGCATAATAATCGCACCGTAGTAAAGGAACAAAAGCTGGCTGGGACCCGGGTGGTTCCCATCACTGTGGAGCGCAGCCTAGTTGAAGAAGCAGAAAAACTCTGTTCTAACCCCCGTCCCCTGGTTTTAGTTAAGCCTTTTAAGAATCTCTGGACAGCCGTAATTACTACCGGCAATGAAGTTTGCTACGGTAGAATAAAGGATGGTTTTGGCCGGGTTATACGCAAAAAGATTACCCCTTTCGGGGGACGCTTTATGAGCCAGACAATTGTTCCTGATAGTCCAGAAATTATTGCGGCGGAGATTCATCGTTTTATTGGAGAAGGCGCGGATTTTATTATCATAACCGGCGGAATGTCCGTTGACCCGGATGATGTTACCCCGCTGGGGATTAAGGCCTCTGGAG
Organism: Syntrophomonas wolfei subsp. wolfei str. Goettingen G311; assembly: GCF_000014725.1. Lineage (GTDB taxonomy): Bacteria > Bacillota > Syntrophomonadia > Syntrophomonadales > Syntrophomonadaceae > Syntrophomonas > Syntrophomonas wolfei. Next base: position 1,167,834 of record NC_008346.1, on the reverse strand, counting down.
CCGAAGTAGTATTCTATGGTGCTCCGGTTCTGCCTGGTTCCCAGTTTATGCTGGCTTACCAGGGACATGTTCCCATTTGTGGGGTACCGGGAGGAGCATTATATAGCAAGTTTACTACCCTGGATTTACTCCTGCCCCGGATTTTTGCCGAGGAACGGATAAACCGTTCTGATATAGTAGCCCTGGGACATGGCGGTTTTTGTGAAGAATGCAAGGTATGTCACTTCCCAGCCTGTCCTTTTGGAAAAGCTACTTATGTTTAATACCGGAGGTATAAAGCGATTATGCTTAATAGTCTGGAAGATGCTCAACAAGAATTAATTAAGAATATTGAACCGCTGGCTGCTGAACCAGTTTCTTTACTGGAGGCAGTAGGGAGGATTAGCAGTACTGAGATTCTGGCCGATTGCAATATGCCTGGTGAACTGCGATCAGCTGTAGATGGTTATGCTGTAAATCCTGATTTATCTGGCAATTACGACCAACTCCTGGTTATTGGTCAGCTTAAGATGGGTGAGGTACCAAATTCTCCTCTGGTTCCCGGGCAAGCAATCGGAGTATTGACAGGTGGCTTGCTTCCAGATGGAGCAGTTGCCGTTATACCGCATGAAAAAGTACAAATCAAGGACAATTACCTGAAATCTCTCGAATTTGTCAAGCCCGGGAACAATTTCAAACAACCCGGGGAGGATTTTCATAAAGGAGATTTGATATTGGGTCAAGCTACCCGGATTACACCGGGATTGGTGGCCTTACTGGCTACCTTTGGCCATGGGCAGATCCAGGTTTATCACCGTCCCCGAGTTTCGATATTAAGCCTGGGTTCAAATGTAGTTCCCTGTTCAAGCCAAGCCGCCAGGGGAGAAATTCGAGATGCCAACGGCCCTATGTTGGCATCCCTGGTCAAGTTGGACGGAGGCCTGATAAGCTCAGTTGAGCTGGCCGGCCAAAAGGATATGACTCAAATCAAAACCCAGCTTTTGCAAATGCTGGAGCAGTCTGAGCTGGTAATAACCACCGGCGGGACTTATACCGATGGTATTAATGAGATTCATGTATTAATAGATGAAATTGGAGCTCGTCCCCTGTTTCGGGAGATTCCCATACAACCAGGAAGTCATAATGGAGGTGCCGTACTGGGTTCCCGGCTCATTATTTCGCTTTCCGGTAATCCGGCGGCCTGTGCTGTAGGCTATCATCTTTTTGCCGCCCCGGCCTTAAGAGCTTTACAGGGAATTGAACCTCTGTTGCCCCGGGTAAATGCCATATGTTCGAGCCGTTATACCAAGAAAACTGCTTCGCGCAGGTTTGTCCGGGCCCTGGCTACACCCCGAGAGGATGGATGGGCCGTATCTATATTACCTGGGCAAAAGCCCAGTATGATTCGTTCTTTGGTAGATTGCAATGCCCTTATTGATTTACCACCCGGGCATCCGCCGATGGAAGCAGGTTTGGAAGTTTCGATACTGCTTCTGGATAGGAGTGCAGTTTAACCAGAGGTAATATTTATAATCGTAAGTGTTTCAAATAACAATGCTAAATAACAGGGAGGTGAATATTAACCAATGGCAAACTATGAGGATATAATCAGCAAATACCAGGATCTTCCCGGTGGAATCATAGAAGCCTATCATGCCCTGCAACGGGAATACAGTTATATTCCGGAAGATGCTATCCGGGTTGCCGCTGAGGTTTTTGGTATTCCAACCGCTAAAGCCTGGGGGGTAGCCACATTCTATTCCTACCTTAAAGTGGGAAAGAGAGGCAAAAATGTTATCCGTATTTGTGAAAGTGCTCCCTGCCATGTAGCCGGTGCCGCTGAAGTTATAGCTGCTCTGGAAAAGGAACTGGGAATCAAGATGGGTGAAACCACTCCTGACGGAAAGTTTACCCTGGAATTATGCGAATGCGTAGGTCAGTGTCAGGCCACCCCGGTTATTACCGTCAACAGTAAACCCTATGGAGATATGACTCCGGAAAAAGTATCCGGGGTTCTGGCTGAATACAGGTAAAGCAGAAGAGAAAGAAAGGAGGGAATACAATGGCCGAGGAAATGCGCATAGTCTTGCGCAACTACGGTAAGATTGATCCACTGAAAATCGATGATTATATTGCTGCCGGGGGTTACAAATCACTAGAAAAAGCCCGCAGCATGAAGCAAACGGAAGTCATTGAAGAAGTAAAAAAATCTAATCTGCGAGGACGCGGGGGTGCTGGTTTCAATGCCGGCATGAAATGGAATTTCTCTTATCAGGTGCAATCGGAAGAAAAATATGTGGTCTGTAATGCAGATGAAGGAGAACCCGGCACCTATAAAGACCGTATCATTATGGAAAACGACCCCCAGAGCGTAATCGAAGGTATGGCTATATGCGGTTATGCTATAGGATCTAAAAAAGGCTATATTTATTGTCGGGGTGAATATCCCTATGTAGTCGACATTTTAAACCAGGCCATTGCCCAGGCTAAAGCCAAGGGCGTATTGGGTGATTTTGATGTGGAAGTCAGGATGGGTGGCGGAGCCTATGTTTGTGGTGAAGAAAGCGCTCTGATAGAATCCATTGAGGGACATCGGGGTGAGCCCCGCTTCAAACCTCCCTTCCCACCGGTTATTGGTTTGTGGCAAAAACCGACTATTGTAAACAATGTTGAAACCTTCGCCAACATTCCCATTATTATTGAAAAAGGCGGAGATTGGTACAAAGCCATTGGCGCTCCTAATTATCCGGGTACCAAAGTTTTAACCCTGACTGGCGATGTCAATAACCGCACCTTTTTCGAAGTACCTACCAACACCACTATCAGAGAGGTCATTTTTGGACTCGGCGGTGGTGTAGCCGGCGGTAAAAAGTTCAAAGCGGTGCAGATAGGTGGAACATCGGGTGGTTTTATCCCCGAGTCCAACTTGGATACCCCTATTGATTTTGACTCCATGAACTCAATTGGTGCCGTACTTGGTTCCGGTGCAGTTTTCGTAATGGATGAAAGCCGCGACATTGTAAATGTAGTAGCCCGTATCGCCAAATTCTTCGAACATGAATCCTGTGGCAAGTGTTCACCCTGCCGCGAAGGTACCAAGAGAATGCATGAAATGATGGAACGGCTTAATGCCGGCGAAGGCAATGCGGAAGATGTTGAACTTCTAGGCCGTTTGGGCAAGGTAATGTCAGTAGCCTGCCTGTGCGGGCTGGGCCAGGCAGCACCTGCTCCGGTGCTTACTACCATAAAGAACTTTAATGCTGACTACCAGGCCAAGTTTAACTAAATATCTGCAAATAAATTTTACTGGTATTTCTTTTACTGATAAGGTATTATACAAATAATACAATTAGTTTTAGTCCCTGATAAAAAGGCGTAAGCTGCTTTAGAGGGGTCAGGAAATCCAGCTAATACGGTGCTTATCCTGAGTCCTTATCAGGATAAGCACTTTCTTTATTAGGTGCCAGGCACTTAAGTTGTTAAGTTATTGCCAGTTGTTATTGAAGTAGCTTTGTTCTACCATGCCCCCGTTTTAACCGCTAACCGCTGCTGCAGATTTGCTTGGCAATTGCCCATCAATGCTGTTTAACGGGGGATTAACTGGACATAGCAATCGTTGGAGGGAGGAAAAGCCCTTGTCTGACAAGCGTCTTGGAGTAATAGGTATAGTGGTGGAAAATCGTGATGCCGTTCCCCAGGTAAACCAGGTTTTAAGTAACCATGCCAGTATGATTATTGGTCGCATGGGACTTCCCTATCGCCAAAAAGATCTGGCGGTTATCGCTTTGATTGTAGACGGCAATACTGATGAATTGGGAGCCCTGACCGGGAAACTGGGAAACATATCCGGGGTAACCGTAAAAAGCGCCTTAACTAAAGGAAGCTAAGAATAATTGTAACAACAGCATATTAACACCCTGATAATGAGGTAGGGACTGAGTTAAAGGGGGGAAGCAAAGTAAGTATTGACCGCTTGCCTCTTTTCGGGGTAAGCGGTTTTATTTTATTCAGTTTAAGGGTTAAAAGGAGGAGAATTGGTATGGAAGCGATATCAGTTAACCGGTGGATTGATAATGTTATTAAGCCGGAGCAGGTAGAAAAGTACAAGAATAATGGGAAAAGCTTTATTGACGAAGGCTTTATTCAGGAAACCCTGATGGCCAACAAACAGCCGGAAAAGCAGCAAATTCGAGAAATCATGGCCAAAGCCCTGGAGCTGAACCGTCTGGAACCGGCGGAAACAGCCGCCCTGCTTAATTGCACTGATGAAGAGCTCTGGGAGGAAATGTATGCTACCGGTCTACAGATTAAACATAAGGTCTATGGAAGAAGGATTGTTTTTTTTGCTCCGCTTTATGTCAGCAACTATTGTGTGAATAACTGTGTGTATTGTGGTTTTCGCTGTGATAACCGGGAAACCATCAGAAAAAGAATGAATGCCTCGGAGTTAAGCGCAGAAATTAAAGCTCTGATAGGCAAAGGCCACAAACGCTTGATTATGGTTTATGGAGAACATCCCAAATCTGATGTCAACTATATTGCCGATACCCTGAGAACTGCCTATGCCACCAAAGAAGGAAATGGCGAAATTCGCCGGGTCAATGTTAACGCTGCACCCATGTCCATTGAAGATCTTCGTATATTAAAGGAAGTAGGCATCGGCACCTTTCAGGTCTTTCAGGAAACCTACCATTATCCTTCCTACAAAAAGCTTCATCCCCGTGGCTTAAAAGCGGATTACGGTTGGCGTCTCTATGCCCTGCACCGGGCTATGGATGCCGGGGTGGATGATGTGGGTATTGGAGCCCTTTTTGGCCTGTATGACTGGAAGTTTGAAGTAATGGGACTCTTAATGCATACCATCGATCTGGAAGAAAAATTTGGTGGGGTTGGGCCCCATACTATTTCTTTTCCCCGCCTGCAGCCTGCTTTAAATACCCCGTTTCTGCAGAATAATACCTATTATGTGGATGATAAGACCTTTAAAAAACTGGTTACGGTTATTCGTCTTTCTGTTCCCTATACTGGAATGATATTAACCGCCCGCGAGAATGCAGAGGTTCGCAATGAGGTCATTCAGGTGGGCTGCAGTCAGATTGATGCCGGTTCCAATATAGGTGTGGGAAGCTATAGTGAAGATGCTGTGGACTATCAACGGCAGCAGTTTATTCTGGGCGATAACCGCAGCCTGGATGAAGCGATCCGGGACATGGCCAGGCTCGGTTTTATTACTTCCTTTTGTACGGCTGATTATCGCTGTGGTCGTACCGGGGGCTGCTTTATGGGAATAGCCAAGAAGGGTAAAATCCATAATCTTTGTATGCCCAACGCCATTTTGACCTTTAAGGAATACCTTTTAGACTATGCCAGTGAAGAAACCAAAGAGGCGGCTTCCTATTTAATAGATAAGGAACTGGCAGCCCTCCCCAATGAACAAGTGAGAGCTACGGTAGTGGAAATGTTGGAGCGTATCGAGAATGGAGAGAGGGATTTATTCCTCTAAATTATGTTTGGTGGTGAATAGATTACAGAACTCCTTAGAAGAACTTAAGAGCATTCTTGAGCAGTACCCGGAAAAAGACGGTGAGGAATACCTGCGTTTTTGCGATAATCAGATATTGCGTATTAATCCCGAAATAAAAATACGCTGGGCCAGGATTTATGGCAGCAGGTGGGCTCACCTGCTGGGAAATTTTGATGATATCGCTTTAAAACCGTTGCGCATAAAGCTGAACAATAACTATGGCATCTTAATAGATAACAGCAATTCGCTTCCCCCTGCTGATTTGCAGCAATTGATTGCTATTCTCAAGGAGTGTTTTGAAGATGGGCCCTTATCGGGAACAAGAGATAGTTGAGATTCTAAACAGCAATGAGCCGGAAAGCCTTGCTTCCCTGCTGCAAGCGGCCCATAATACCCGCATTAGACATCTGGGAAATGAGGTATACTTGCGTGGACTTATCGAATTCTCCAACTATTGCCCGCGCAACTGCCTCTACTGCGGCCTGAGGAAAAGCAACGAAAATATCCATCGCTACCGGCTTGATGAAGATAAAATAATAGAATTGGCTATGATGGCTTACGACATGGGCTTTCAATCCATTGCCCTGCAGTCGGGGGAGATAGACAGCCAGGAGCAGGTAGATTTTTTAGCGGCTATAGTCGAGAAAATTATTCTCAGCAGCAGACAGCGAGGCCAGCAGGGCCTGGGGGTTACATTGAGTATGGGCGAATTGAGCTACCAGCAATACCTGCAACTCTGGCAAGCCGGTGCTCATCGTTACCTCTTGCGCATCGAAACTTCTAACCCTCAGTTGTTTAAAAATATCCATCCTCCTTCCCAGCTTTATCATAGACGGCTGGAATGCCTGGATGCCTTGAAGGATATCGGCTACCAGGTGGGTACGGGGATTATGGTGGGACTGCCTGGACAAAGCAATGAACAGTTGGCCCAAGACCTGGCCTTTTTCCAAAAAAGGGATATTGATATGCTGGGTTTGGGTCCCTATATCCCCCACTCCGATACTCCCCTGGCGCGGGTGCCGGATAGGCACGAGCGGGATGCCTTTACCCTGACCCTCAAAATGCTGGCCCTGGCCCGCCTGACCATGCCGGATATTAATATGGTGGCTTCTACCGCTTTGCAGAGCATTAATCCGTTAGGACTGAGATGGGGGTTAATGGCCGGTGCCAATATAATAATGCCGGTACTTACCCCGGAAGAAAAACGAAGGGATTATTCTCTCTACGATAATAAAGAGCAGAAGAGTATGGAAGAAATAGCAGCAGAGGTTGCGGCCGGCGGGTTTAAACTGGGCTATTGGAAATGGGGCGACTCCCCCCATTATTTCCGGCGCCGGGAGCAGCCTTTGAAGCAGGTTTAAATTTTCAACATTTGGAACAAAATATGCTGGTTTATCAGGAAAGCAGGAATAATGTAGGGCAAGCATGGAGCTTGCCCTAAAATTATCTAGTCCCAAATTATTTACCAATAACTCTATTTGAATCCAAAACTTGCTTCACAGAACCTTCCCTTAACTCATTTTTTAGTACAGACCATTCAGATAAATAAGAAACTAATGAATAAGGAATAAAACGAACCTTTCACTAATAAATCCCAATAAATTCTGTTAATTTGAGAAATTTTGAACTTTCTATTTGGACGATATTATATTATGTTAAGCATAAGTGTGGACTAGTAGCTCTATTGCAGTTACTACAAAACCAAATAGGCAAAGGAAGGAGGTATAGGATGATGGATTATAAGGAGATAATTGCCCAGTACGATGGAAAAGCAGGCGGAATTATTGAGGCTTACCATGCGCTATTGAGGGAATTCAGTTACCTGCCGGAGGAAGCAATAGCTGAAGCTGCTCGTGTATTCAAATTATCAACTGCCGAAGCCTATGGTATCGCCACTTTCTACTCTATGTTTTCGGTTGAAGCTCGCGGTAAGAATGTTGTTAGAATTTGTGAAAGTGCTCCCTGTCATGTAGCTGGAGCAGCTGACGTAGTAGCAGCTCTGGAAAGAGAACTGGGAATCAAGATGGGAGAAAGTACGGCCGATGGAAAATTTGCTCTGGAATTCACCGAGTGTGTTGGGCAATGCCAGGCTACACCGGTCATTACCGTCAACGGTAAGCCTTACCTGGATGTAAGTCCAGCACAAATCCCGGCCATTATTGCGGAATATAAATAAAGCGGATATCAAAAAACTTTAGTTGGGGTTATTAGAGAATACAGAAAGGAGGCATACGAATGGCCGAAGAAATGCGTATAGTGCTGCGGAACTACGGCAAAATCGACCCTCTGAAGATCGATGACTATTTGGCTCAGGGCGGTTATAAGTCCCTGGAAAAAGCTCGTGCTATGAATACCGCAGATCTCATTGCCGAAGTCAAGAAATCCAACCTTAGAGGCCGCGGCGGTGCTGGTTTTAACTGTGGAATGAAGTGGTCTTTTGCCGCTGGCGCACAGGCTGATCAGAAATATGTCATATGTAATGCTGATGAAGGCGAACCAGGTACTTACAAAGACCGATTGATCATGGAAAACGACCCGCACACTTTAATTGAAGGAATGGCTATTTGTGCTTATGCTATTGGAGCGACCCAGGGCTATATATATCTTAGAGGAGAATACCCTTTCCTGGTAAGTACCCTGAATACTGCGATTAACCAGGCTAAAGAAAAGGGATTGGTAAAAGATTTTGATATCGAAGTAAGAAGCGGAGCCGGAGCATATGTTTGCGGTGAAGAGACCGCTCTTATCGAATCTATTGAAGGAAAACGTGGTGAACCTCGCTTTAAACCCCCCTATCCACCTTCTGAAGGACTATGGTCCAAACCCACAATAGTCAATAATGTTGAGACCTTCGCCAACATTCCCGTTATAATTGAAAAGGGAGCCGATTGGTATGCCAGCATAGGCAACCCTGCCTATCCGGGAACCAAAGTCTTTACCCTGACCGGCGATATCAACAACAGAACCTTTTTTGAGGTTCCCACCAACACCACTATCAGGGAGATAGTCTTTCAATTTGGCGGAGGTGTCCCGGGCGACAAGAAATTTAAAGCAGTGCAAATCGGCGGAACTTCAGGTGCTTTCATCCCTGATGCCTTATTGGATACCCCGGTGGCTTTCGACTCCATGTCCGCTATTGGAGCAACTCTAGGCTCCGGGGCTACTTTCGTTATTGACGAGAGCCGAGATATTGTGGATGTAGCCACCAGGATAGCAGGCTTTTTTGAACATGAATCCTGCGGAAAATGTGCTCCCTGCCGCGAAGGCACCGCCAGAACCGCAGAACTAATGGAAAAGATTAATGAGGGACGAGGCTCGAACAAGGATGTTGCTTTGCTGGAGAAGTTAGGTACAGTAATGTCCTATTCTTGTCTCTGCGGCTTGGGTCAGGCTGCTCCTGCTCCGGTATTGACCACCATCAAGCACTTTAAAGCCGACTACGAAGCTAAATTCGTGTAGGAAAGAGCAAAGGAGGGAATATGAATGGTTAACCTGACAATAGACGGAATTAAAGTATCCGTTCCTGAGGGCTCTACCATCCTGCAGGCAGCTAGTGAAGTCGGCATTAAAATACCTACCCTGTGTTTTCATCCTGACCAGTCGATAAAAGCCAACTGCAGAGTATGTGTATGTGAAGTAGAAGGCAACCGCTTGTTGCAAGCGGCCTGCGCCATGCCCGTTTTTGAAGGAATGGTCGTAAAGACCAGGACACCGAAGGTTTTAGATGCTAGAAAAACCATACTGGAACTGATACTATCCAATCACCCGCAGGACTGCCTGAACTGTATAAGAAATGGCAATTGCGAACTGCAAGACCTGGCCCAGGAATACTGCATAAGAGAGAATCCGTTTGAGTACAAAGTACGGGGATTTGCAAAAGACTTTTCCACTCCTTCCCTATTCCGGGATCAGGATAAATGTATACTATGTCGCCGCTGCATCGAAGCCTGTTCCGTTATCCAGAGCGTAAATGCCCTGGGTATGGAAGGACGCGGCTATAATTCTATGGTGGTTCCCACCCTGGGTAAAGCCTTGATTGACAGTCCTTGCGTAATGTGCGGACAATGTATCCATGCTTGCCCGGTTGGTGCTATCGGAGAAAGAGAACAGATTGATGAATTCCTGGCTGCGGTAGCTAATCCCGATAAAGTAGTTATAACCCAGATAGCACCTGCGGTCAGAGTGGCTATTGCTGAAGAAATAGGTATGATGACCGGTGAACTGCCGATGGGAACCTTTGTACAGGGATTAAGACAAATAGGTTTTGATCATGTCCTGCATACCAACTTTACGGCTGACCTTACTATTCTGGAAGAAGGCAATGAACTTCTGAAGCGCTTGAAGGAAGGCGGAACTCTACCCATGTTCACTTCCTGCAGTCCCGGCTGGATCAATTTCTGTGAAACTTTCTATCCCGATCTCCTGGACAACCTCTCTACCTGCAAGTCTCCTCAGCAGATGTTTGGAGCTCTGGCCAAGACCTACTGGGCCGAGAAGATGGGTATTGACCCCTCCAAGATCTATTCGGTATCCATTATGCCCTGTGTAGCCAAGAAGTTTGAGGCAGCCCGGCCGGAGATGAACGATAGTGGCTATCAGGATGTTGACCTGGTGTTGACCACCCGTGAAATCGGGCGACTATTCCGTATGAGCGGGCTGGATTTCAGCAAGCTGCCCGCCTCCGATTTCGATTCCTGGATGGGTAAATACACCGGTGCCGCAGTAATCTTTGGCGCTTCCGGCGGAGTTATGGAAGCGGCCCTGCGTACCGTTTATGAGGTAGTAACCGGGAAGACCCTGGAAGATGTGAATTTTGTCGCTACCCGTGGTATAACCGGTATCAAGGAAGCCACTGTGGATTTGGATGGTACGGTAGTCAAGGTAGCTATCGCCAATGGACTGGCCAATGCCCGCAAGCTTATGGAACAGGTGAGAGCAGGCGAATCGCCTTACCATTTCATTGAAATCATGGCTTGTCCTGGCGGTTGTATTGGCGGCGGCGGTCAACCCATCACCAAAGCCAATGTCAAACGGGTGGAACGCATAGAAGCAATTTATGTGGAAGATGAAGGATTGCCTCTGAGGAAATCACACGACAATCCGGAAGTAAAAACCCTTTACGAGGAGTTCCTGCATGAACCCCTGGGACATAAATCCCACGAGCTGTTGCATACTCATTACCATGCCAAGAATAAAAAATTCTTATAGTTTACTTTAAACAAGTAATTAGTTTAACTCAGAGTTGATAAAGGTGCCTGGCACCTTTATCAACTCTTCTGCTTTTTTACGGCGGGGATTATAGAGAAAAAGATAAGGGATAAGCCGGGAAGATGGTATTCCAGTAATGAGGTCGATTCTAAAAAACTCAAGATGTAGCAGCCTGCGCAATTCCCGGTTGCTTTTTGTGCTGGCATAGGAGGGTAGATTTGACTGCACAAAATCCTGATCTTTTATCAATGTGTAGAGTATTTGGCTCGTGTTTTCCGGGTTATACCTGCTCAGTTTAGAGGGTAGATTAGATGATTGCTGATTCCAGAGATAATCGTATTTTAGCAGTTCATTGACTATTTCCTGAAACTCAACAAAATTGCTCTTAACAAAATCCAGCAAAAAATTATATTCCGCTTCCTGGCGATGAGAGCAGGCAAAGTACCCCTGTTCCTGCCAATAAGAGGCGAAAGCAGCCAGGAAACTAAAAGCATCACCCTGATAGATCTGCTTTACGATATAGTCCAGCGTAAAGCGCATCTTGCCCGAATTGTAATAACGCTCCAGCAAGTCCTCTATTTGTTTCAACTGTAAGATTTCATTGTAATCGAGATAATGATTGGCCAGCAGTTGGTAAGGGGGATTATCCTGAAACAGATATCCATGTTCTCTTGCAGCAGCCCGTATTTCCGAACCTTTCAAGAGCTTGAGGAAACCCAACTGGATTACATCCGGAAGTAAAGAGAAAACATCATTGAAAGAGCGGGCAAAGCGCTTATAACTTTCATAAGGCAGACCAGCAATAAGATCGAGATGCAGGTGGATATTGCTGGCAGCTTGCAGCCTTTCAATATTAGTCCTCAAGTGTGTCCAATTGCTTTTCCTTCTTACAGCCTTAAGGCTTTCTGGGCAAGTAGACTGAATACCGATTTCAAAATTAAATAAGTCTGGTGGTACGGTAGCCAGGAAGGAGATGAATTCCGGGGATAGATATTCCGCGGTTATCTCACAATGAAAGCGGGTATTTCCCTGTTGGGAAATAATAAACTCCATGATTTCCCGGGCTCGTCTTTCATCGGCATTGAAAGTCCGGTCAACAAATTTTACTTCCCTTACCCCAGCGTTAATTAATTTAGCCAGATCCTTTTTTACCCTCTCCAGAGGGAAAAAGCGCACCCCCTTGATGGTTGAGGATAGGCAGTAACTGCAGTTATAAGGGCAACCCCGGGAAGTCTCGTAATACAAAATACGATTATGGTAAGAATCTAGTTGGTCATAAGGAAAAGGAATAATATCCAGGTCAGCTATCAGTTCCCTATCGGGATTATCGATAATTGATGACCCATCTCGGTAGCTTATCCCCTTTATTGCTGTGCGGGATTTGTTTCCAGCAATACTCTCCAGGACTTCCTTTAAGCTTTCCTCCCCTTCCCCGCGTATTATGCAATCAATGCTAGGATTTTCCATTAAAATATTTCTAGCATCATAACTTACTTCCGGTCCTCCCAGGATAATATAGCTTTGTGGAGCTACCTTCTTATATTCGCGACAGATTTCCAAGATAGCACCAACATTCCATATATAAACGGAAAAAGCGAGCACATCCGTCTGCTCGCGAAATATCTCCGCCATAATGTACTCGTTCTTTTCGTTTATGGTAAACTCGCGTACTTTAGTCTCCCAGCTGTCATCAACAACAGTCGCTTGAAGATAGGCCAGGGCCAGATTTGAATGAATGTATTTGGCATTAAGGGTGGTTAATAAAAGTTTCATCTAAATCTCCAAAATTATATCTCCGAAATCTGGATAATTTATTCTTCTCCAACTACCTTGACTTCTGTCTCCAGCTCGATTCCATAGTGCTCTTTGGCTTTAGCCTTAACTATCGCAATCAATTCCAACACCTCGTTGGCGGTAGCATTCCCGCTATTGATGATAAAGCCGGCATGCTTGCGGGAAACCTCGGCTCCGCCGACTTTAAAGCCTTTAAGCCCCATCTCTTCAATCATCGGTCCCACAAAGAATCCTGCAGGTCGCCGAAAAGTACTGCCCGCACTGGGGTATTCCAGGGGCTGTTTTTCCCGGCGGCGTTTGGCAAAGTCCTGCATCCTGGCCCTGATATCCTCTGCCCTTTCCTTGTGCAATTGCATAAGTGCCGAAACTACAATCAGTTCTTCTTCCTGAAAAATGCTTCCTCGGTAACGCAGTTTCATTTCTTCCGGTTTAAAGCTGGACAAATTTCCGTCAGGAGTAATCGCCCTGACTTCCTTTAAAACATCTTTCATTTCCCCGCCGTAGGCACCGGCATTCATTACCACTGCTCCCCCCAGGCTTCCCGGTATACCTTCAGCGAATTCAAGACCACTAAGGCTGTAGTCGGCAGCCGCCTGGGAGAGCTCCGCCAACCTTACCCCGGCCTCAGCAAAGATTGTGTCGTTACAGATAGAAATATTTTTGAGGTTATTCCCAACTTTTATGGCTACTCCCCTTATCCCTTTATCTCTGACCAGGATGTTGCTGCCCAGGCCAAAGACAAAACAAGGTATGTCTTTTTTACGGCAATAGTGTGTAATCCTTTGAATTTCTTCAATGCTCTCCGGCAAGACCATTAAATCTACCGGTCCACCAATTTTAAAGCTGCTATGCTCTTTCATGGGCTCATTAATTTTAATTCTTTCCGGAGGCAAAAAATCAAATATTTCAGAATACATAAAGTCTCCTTTTAAACATTAATCAAGCTGACAGGCAGATACCATCAGTAACTCACTGTAATGTGTGGTTCCGCCTTTTCCATAAAGGATGCTAAATCCTGCTGTCCTTCCAGTATAAATTTATGCCTTAAACAAGGAACTATGTCTAGCGCTGTGCAAAATCAGGCTTTTAAGAAGCAAAAACAATAGTAATAAAGTCTGATTCCACTGCAAAAAGTCATTTTTCAAAATTAACACCACCATATCTAGTATAATGGTGAGATTTTGAACGCCATATGTAGCGTTGGGTATACCCAAAAACAGGTTTTTGCAGTGGCACCAAGTCTAATATAGATTATATCCAATTATCCAAAGCTTTTTAACTGTAACTCTCACTTTAGTATTAAAAAGTGAAGCGGCAGTGAAGATTCTGCCGCTTTTAAAAAAACTGGGGGAATATAATATGGGGCTATTTGTTTTTAGGGTGTCTTATAATTAAATTTTACTTCCTTTTACCAGCATCACGACCATCACGACTTTTAGCAATAGTTGTCTATTCCTTTTTCAACTACAGGGTGCTTTGACTAACAAGCGTTAATGATTAGCTGATTTTGTTGCTTCTTCTCCAAATGCCCTGTTCCTGGGCGGCTTTAATTAATTCATCTCTGGTATCGGGATGAGCAATTCCGATCAAGCCTTCCGCCCGCTGCCAAACTGACATGCCCTTTTGCTGGAATTTGCCGTATTCGGTAACAATAATGGGGGCCATGGAACGGGTATCGGTAACAATTCCTCCCGGGGGAAGAGTGGGACATATCCTGGATTTGATACTCCCGTCCGCAGCTTTATATGAAGAAGGCATACATACAAAAGATTTACCGCCCCGGGAGAGGTAACCGGCCAGAACAAAATCGAACTGTCCTCCGGTTCCACTTATCTGACGGAATCCAGATGACTCGGCACAAATCTGTCCATAGAGATCGATTTCCACCGCATTGTTTATGGTTATAAGATTATCATTGAGTGAAGAAATAGCTGGTTTATTGGTGTAATTAACTGGATAGATGGCGCATTTGGTATTGTCATCGATAAAGTCATAAAGTATTTGAGTACCCAGAGCGAAGGTATAGACCATTTTCCCGGGATCGGTTTGTTTTTTACTGCCACTCAGCTTTCCTGCCTCATGCATATGGACATAGGCATCTACCAGCATTTCGGTGTGACAACCCAGATCCTTAAGGTCAGAGTCCGCAATCATCATGCCCACTGCATTAGGAATACCGCCAATTCCCAACTGAACACAACATCCGTCATGCATATCTTCCAGAATAAGTTGGGCAATCTTTTGATCTACTTCGCTGAGCGGCGGAGCCGGAATCTGGGCCAGGGGTTGGTTTTCCCCTTCCACAATATAATCAACTTCCGAAATATGAATGGCCTCTTCATAGCCACCCAGGCAACGGGGTTGTTTTTCGTTTACTTCCACAATAATCTTTTGAGCCCGGTCGCAAACTGCCCGGGTGTGGGTAGCCTGGGGTCCAAAATTGAAATATCCATGTTTATCCATGGGAGTAACTTGCAGCATAGCTACCGCCAGGGGCTCAATGTGCTCCCGGACATAACGAGGAAGCTCCGAGTAGACTATCGAAGAATAATAAACCGCTTTGGTTTTTGCAACCTTGCGATCCGCTCCGGACATATGCCAGCTATGCCAGATAAAGGAGTCACCCTCTGGATCAGCCACATTAACTTCGGTTGGATAGGGATTAACGCAAGTCCATATTTTAACATCACTTAGTTCATCTTTGCGTTTTGCTAAAGCCTTGTCCAGGGTTCTGACCTGCCCTAAAAAGGAGCCAAAATCGATCCAGTCTCCAGATTTTACGATTCTTACTGCCTCATCCGCTGATACTAACTTTTTTCTATATTCGTCCGCAAAACTCATTATTATAACTCCTCCTTATACATACTCATATCTGATAAACCCAACAATAATAAAATTTCTGGCATCACTCCTTTCATAAGAAATTAAACTGCTTATCTTCTTAGCTATATTTAGCTAACAGAACAAATTAATGCGGGAAATTTCTAAATATTCAATCCTTTCTATTAACACATGCAAATTAAATGCCAAAAGTTAATAATTACTCTCAGCTTCCGATTTATCGTCACTTTGGCAGTAATATAATTTAGATTTAATTATTTAGAAAAAATATTTCACTTGCATTAATGCACTTGCGCCAATTGAATCATGCATATATGCATTTAATTCGTAACCCAAAGCATTGTTATTTTTATTGAACCTTTAGTTATCAGGGTTTGCAGCGATTTTACATGTTTAGCTATCATGTTGATTTGCATTATTGCTTCTACAATTGCATTATATTGTCGATATATGTTGATAGGGGCACTTCCTTTTTAGCCAAAAAAGGCCTGTGATAAGCTAATATTACTCTACGATAAAAAACTCTTTTGATGCAGAAGGTATAGATGGCGAAACATAAATGCAACCCCCGTGACGGCTTTAGAATTTAAGGGGGCAAGGGAAAGATAATAAGCAGGTGGCATGGAAAACTCAGCTCAGATCATAGGCAGGTTGAAATTAGAAATCCTCTTTAACTTCATCTGTGTTATAATAGGCAAGGAATTTGGAGAATTTCTTTAGTATATTAGTTTTTAGGGGGGAGTGAATTCTTTGGATAAAGATAAGATAAGACAAGCTTTAATAAAAATGCTGGGTAAGGAAAAGGTTTTGAGCGAAGAGCTGGATTTGATGTATTATTCCTATGATAGTTCCTTTTTGACCAAGCTGGAGCCAGTCAGCCCCCTGGCTGTGGTCTTTCCCCGCTCCACGGAAGAAGTGCAGAATATAGCCAGCTTTGCCTTTGAAAATAATATTGATATTGTTCCCCGAGGTGCAGGAACCGGTGAGACGGGTGGATGTATTGCCCTAAAGGGTGGTATTGTTCTGGATTTATCTACCTGGGATGAAATCGTGGAAATAGACGCTCCCAACATGCAGGTTATTGTCCGTCCTGGGGTTATTCATGCCCAACTAAACCAGGAGCTTGCTAAATATAATCTATTCTTCCCGCCGGACCCCGGAAGTAGTCAGATGTGTACTATAGGAGGCATGGTCGCCAACAATGCCAGCGGTTTGAGGGCGGTAAAATATGGTTGTACCGAACAATATATTTTAGGGCTGGAAGTGGTATTGCCCAACGGAGAGGTAATTACCACCGGCGGGGTCAAGGCCAGGTGCATAAAAAATGTCTCCGGTTTAAACCTTACCAAACTAATGGTAGGCTCAGAAGGGGTACTGGGGATTGTAACCAGGATTCGCCTGCGCTGCTGGCCCAAACCCAAAGCTCGCGGTATTGCCATGGCCGTATTTGATAATTTGGATGAGGCCCCGGCGGCCGTACTCGATATATACCAGGCAGGGATACTGCCTTCAGGCATTGAAATCCTTGACAGCTCTGCTATAGACGCAGTAAACCAATTTAAACCGGAAATAAATCTTCCCCAGGCGGAAGCAATTCTTTTGTTTGAGGTTGACGGTAATCCTCCCAGCGTGGAATATGAGGGCTCGGTTATAAAAGAAGTGGTGGGAAAGAGAGCCCGTAGCGTGGAATGGGCCACAGAACCCAGGAGAATGGCTGAGTTATGGGAAGGACGCAGTATAACCGCTACTGCTGCTGCCAGAGTAAGAGCTGATGCCAGCCGGGTGTTTGCCGGTGAAGATATAAGTGTTCCCCTGTCGCGTGTAGCCGATACCCTCAGGGCCATCCGCGCCCTGGGAGATAAATATGGCATAAAGGTAGTAAATTATGGTCATATCGGGGATGGTAATGTTCATACCGCTCCGGTAATTAACCCGGAAAATCCCGAAGAAGTTAAAAAAGTTATGGATATGGTGCATGAAATACACCTCCTGGCTATTGCCATGGAGGGTTCCACCACCGGGGAACATGGGGTGGGCGCTGTCCGTCGGCAATATGCTGAACTGGAGCACGGCCGGGCCGCCCAGCTTATGCGCGATATAAAGAGGGTTTTCGATCCCCGGGGCACAATGAATCCAGGTAAGCTGATCTAAGCGGCACAAGGAAATTTCTTAATATATCTCGGCATTCAAGTGCCGGTAATTCCCCTTTACATCGGTGGTTGCGACCCACGGCCATGGAGGGTAGTAAGAAAATAGTTTTTTGACGTTGAAGGATGAAGTTGTCAGCAACCCCGTCCCCATGACATTTGGGTTAGTTCATTGGAAGGAGGAGGTTTTGGTGGAGTTTCATGAATTGCCTCCTGTAAAAGAGCAAATAATGAAATGTGTGCGTTGTGGTAAATGCAGAAGTGTATGCCCGGTTTTTGCTGAAATTAGAAATGAAACCGCCGCCCCCCGGGGACATGTTTTCATGGTGCAGATGCTAAGAGATGGCAAGGTTGAGCCGAATAACGATGTAAGTGAGCGCTTAAGCAATTGCCTTATGTGTGAGAACTGCAGTGTCAATTGTCCCTCGGGAATAGATATACATGAACTGAATGCGGCGGCCCGTTCCTATATATATGATAAGAATCCCAGTCTGAGTAAGGAACTGATATTTGATAGCCTGTGGACCAGACCGGGTTTGCTCAAAGCCTCCAGCAAGTTTATGTGGGGAGCTCAGAAAAGCGGGTTGCAGAGCTTGGCTCGCAATCTGGGATTAACCAGTATTCTACCTGGTGATTTATCTAAAGCGGAGAAAATCTTAACTTCCGTTCCCCGCCAGTCAGCGCGAAGCTTTCTTCCCGAATATAACCCGGCCCGGGGGGAAAAGAAATATCGTATAGCCTATTTCCTGGGTTGTGGTACCGACCTCTTTAATCCCCAGGTGGCACGGGCTACGGTGGATGTACTTACCCACTACGGTTGTGAAGTAATTATTCCCCGGGATATGAAGTGCTGTGGTCTACCGCACATTGCCAATGGTAAGATGGATACCGCCAGGAAATTAGCCGTCCATAATATAAAGATATTCAACAACGGTGATTATGACTATATAGTTACTGATTGCGCCTCCTGTTCGTCAGCTTTATCCTCAAAGAACATGGAATTCCTGTTGGGAGGTTTGAAGATTGAGGATGAGGCTATGGCTTTTTCCCAAAAGGTAATGGATTTAACCCAATTCCTGATGGAAAAGCTTGAGATCAAAATACCCTACAAAGAAGTTGAGAACAGAATAAAGGTAACTTATCATGACCCCTGTCACCTGGCCAATGCCCAGGGAATTAAAAAGGCTCCCCGAGAGCTTCTTCAGCAGATACCGGAAGTGGAATATATAGAAATGGGTGAAGCCAATCGCTGTTGTGGCGGTTCCGGAACTTATAGTCTAACCCACTATGACCTCTCAATGAGGATCTTGGACAAGAAGATGGATAGTGCCATGGAAACTGCTGCTGCAGTAATTGCTACCTGCTGTCCCAGCTGTATGATGCAACTAAGACATGGGGTGCAAAGGCACAAGTGGAATGCGCGCGTCATGCACCCGGTAGAGCTGCTAAGCCAGAGTCTCAAGCGCACACCGGCCAAGAAATAAGACGGGATATCAAGGGGAGAAAACAAAATCTCCCCTTTTACAACATTAATTCTACTGTAAAAAAGTTTTTAATTTTCATTGGCTGGTATAAATATACCGCTCCAGCGTCCCTAATAGCGACCGAAGGGAGCATCAGTTGTGCCCGACAGGGCGCCCGACAGGGCGCTTCGCATGGGCAACACCTGCGGCTTGTCTCGCTGCTCAAGGGGTACCGCGCTAATCTCCCGTCCTGGTCACAACCTTAATAGTAACACCCGAAGGGTGGAACACCAGGAGTACCCGTAGGGTGATAGCGCTCTCGCGACATCCTGTCGCTCGCCCCCTTTCGCCGCTCGCCTTCGCCGGGTGTTGCATCCATGCTTCGCCAACGCTCGCTTTGTATATTTATGCAACCCTTATGCAACAAAAGAGGTTTTTGCAGTGGAGTCAAGTATTATTCCGTCGTACTTTGTTTGTATACTCTATAAAAGTTATAGGAAGCTAAATGGATGAGTAAGCGTTTGGAGAAGAAGATTTTCAGAAATATCCGCGATGCCAATCTAAAATATCGGCTGCTGGAAAATGGCGATCGGGTGGCTATAGGAATGTCGGGGGGTAAAGACAGTCTTACCCTGCTCTATTTCTTACTGTTGCTGTATCGCTATACCCCCCTGGATTTTTCAGTTTTTCCGGTTTATCTCGATCTCGGTTGGGAGAATGATATTGAAGTTATGTTGGCATTTTGCGAAGAACTGGGAACCCCCTTGACTATAGAGAAAACCAATATTGGTCAAATAGTTTTTGATAATCGCCAGGAGAAAAACCCTTGTTCTTTATGTGCCAACCTGCGCCGGGGAGCCCTGAATCGGGTGGCCAAAGGTCTTAATTGCAATAAGGTGGCCCTAGGTCATCATCTGGATGATGTAGTCAATACCATGTTCCTCTCCATGCTCTTCGAGGGCCGATTTAAGGTATTTAAACCCAGCACCTACCTGGACCGCATGGATATCACCATAATCCGGCCTCTGGTTTATGTGGAAGAAGCTGATATAATACGCTTTATCGAAGCCAAAGGTCTTGCTCTTGCACCCAACCGCTGCCCTGCAGACGGTGTCGGCAAACGTGCTGAAGTCGAAGAATTGCTGAATCTTATTGAATCGCACTTCCCCGGAGCGCGCAAGAAGTTTCTGGCCAGTATTGAAAACATAGATCGCGAATCTTTCTGGACATAACATACTACCACCACCTACGCTAATGCTTAGAGGCGGGGCTTCTTGGGATGTACCAGCTAACCGATATAATTACCAGGTCATTCCTGCTTGCCCAACGGTTCTTTATCTTTGATTAGGTTATGCGGGGTATTCGACAGCCATAAATTTATTCAAAATATTTTTCTCCTTTCGCTTGTTTGTGATAAGTTGGCCTACCCTCTTTTCTTTATTTTGCTATATTTTTGGCTCAGAAAAAAGAAAAATCCTCCTGGGCGGAGGGTGGTATTTTGCATATTAGTATATTAAATTAATAAATTCTTCTACGGTCAAACCTGACTTCCGAATTAAAGACCTTAGCGTACCTGTATCCAACTCTTTATGATCTGGGATTGAAAGAGTAGTATTCATTCCTGGTTTTGTTAAAATCATATGACTGCCGTGTCGTCGTGTATAAACCCATCCTGCCCGCGTAAAGGTTCTTAACGCTTTTTGCCCTGAAATTACTGGAACAGATGGCATCTACAATGCTACCTCCAATTCCGCAATTTCTTCTACTGGTGGCAATCCCATTTCTTTTCTTGTTAGAATACAACCTTCGATTGCTTCTTTAATATTTTCAATTGCCTCTTCCTTTGTTTTCCCTTGAGAAATACAACCTGGGATAGCTGGACATTCAGCAACGATCCAACCATTTTCCCCCGGAGTTATTATTATTGGCAGTTTCATGGTATCGCTCCTTTCCTCATTCAATTTTATCTTGATTATAACAGCAACAGCTTAAACAATCCAATCGGCATATGTTGGCTTCTTTAAGCGGTTGCTACAATACTTGTTTTCAAATAAACATTTCCTGCTTTCCAGTAAGGATTATCCCATCCTCTTGCATTCAAAAATCTCCTTCAGTTTTTCATAAAAAATAACAGCCTATCTATTTTGATAAGCCGTTATTGTTTTTTCGTCCCATGTCTATGCCATCTCTGGGAACAATCATATTCCACATTTAAGCGAACAATTGTTTTTTCGTACCTGATTCATGCTATAATGTAAAATAAATCCCCGTGGAGGTAGGAAATGAATAATGAATTAAAATTGGGTAAAAGGCAAAAACAAATCCTGGATTTTATAAAACAAAGCTGTAAAGAGAAAGGTTATCCCCCTTCAGTCAGGGAAATCGGTCAGGCCGTTGGGTTAAAATCGAGTTCCACCGTTCATACTCACCTGGTTCGTCTTGAGGAAAAGGGTCTTATACGCCGGGATCCCGCTAAACCAAGGGCCATTATACCATTGGATGATGAGCCTTTACTGCAGAGCGAGGCCCTGTCCGTCCCCGTAATTGGCAATGTGGCCGCCGGTTCACCTATCCTGGCTGAACAAAATATTGATAATTACCTTTCCATACCGGTGGATTTTCTGGGAAGCGGAAATCATTTCATATTGAAGGTAAAAGGAGATAGCATGATTGAAGCCGGAATTCTGGACGGAGACTATCTTATTGTAAGGGAGCAAGCTGATGCATCCAACGGTGAAATCGTTGTAGCCCTTCTAGATAATGAAGCTACGGTAAAGCGATTTTATAGAAGAGATGATTATGTAGAACTAAGGCCGGAGAATGCTTTAATGGATCCCATTACAGTTAATAATGTTCAGGTTGCCGGCAAGGTTGCAGGTTTACTACGAAGAATATAGGGTGTATCTTTAAAATTTCTCCAGGTATTCGGCCAGTTCCCAATCGTAAACCCGGGAGCTGTAGCTTTCCCACTCTTTCATCTTGGCGAGCACAAAACGAGAATAAATATGCGCTCCCAATGCCTCCTGGATTATCTCATCCCGGCGCAGCTCATCAATAGCCTCATAGAGATTCTCCGGCAGGGATTCTATTCCCTGTTGTTTCCTGGTAGCCAGATCCATTTCGTAAATGTTTTGCTCCACCGGCAACGGCGGTGCCAGTCGCTTGCGGATTCCATCCAAACCTGCTTTTAAGATTACCGCCAGGCCCAGATAAGGATTGCAACTGGGGTCAGGATTGCGTATTTCTATTCTGGTTCCAATACCCCGGCGTGCTGGTATCCTGATTAAAGGACTGCGATTGCGATGAGACCAGGCAATATATACGGGAGCCTCGTAGCCCGGCACCAATCGCTTGTAGGAATTGACGGTTGGATTAGTTATAGCGGCGATTGCCCGGGCATGCTTCATTACCCCACCGATGAAATAGCGACAGGTATCACTCAGACCATCGGCCGCGTCGGGATCAAAAAATACATTCTCCCCTCCCCGGAACAATGATACATGCAGGTGCATCCCTGAACCATTTATTCCGTATATCGGTTTGGGCATAAAAGTAGCATGAAGACCATGACGCTGGGCGACAATCCTGACTGCAATACGAAAGGTCACGATATTATCCGCCGTTCTCAAGGCGTCAGTATATTTAAAATCTATTTCATGTTGTCCAGGAGCTACCTCATGGTGCGAAGCCTCGATTTCAAAACCCAGGCTTTGCAATACCTCGACCATATCCCGGCGGGCTTCCTCGCCTTTATCAACGGGAGGGAGATCGAAATAACCAGCTTTATCATTGGTTTGCAGGCTGGGAATTCCATTTTCATCGAGGTGAAACATAAAAAACTCAGGTTCAGGCCCAACCTGCATATTAAATCCCATTTCTCCGGCTTCCTTAATAGCCCGGGATAGAGCAAAGCGAGGACATCCGATAAAAGGCTCTCCATTGGAATCAAAAATATCACAGATTATCCGGGCGGTTTTCGCTTTTGAGGTAGTACTGTTCCAGGGCAGAACCAAAAATGTCGATGGGTCGGGTTTAAGGTACATATCTGATTCTTCGATACGCACAAATCCTTCAATCGATGATCCGTCAAACATGAGTTCCCCATCCAAAGCCTTCTGCAGTTGATCCGCCGTTATCGAAATAGCCTTTAAAACGCCTAAGATATCGGTAAACTGCAAACGAATGAATTTGACATTATCCTCTTTAACTTTTTGAAAAATATAATTACTATCCAAAATTCAACCTCAACCTCCGCCTTATTAAAATCAAAATACCACAATAAGAAAGGATACAAACATTCCGATAGCCAGCACCAGCTTGAACACCATGCCGGAGAACAAGCCCACAACAGTACCCACACCGATTTTAACCGCTTTTTCTACATCCTGTATTTCGATGTATTCTCCTATCATTGCTCCCAGGAATGGCCCTAACAGAAGGCCCAGAGGGGGAAATAGAAATAAGCCGATGAAGGTACCCAACAGGGCTCCCCACATACCTTTCTTGCTGGACCCAAAATATTTAGCCCCCATAACCGTGGAAAGATAGTCCACGATTAGCGAAATAACGGTCAATGCCGCCAGTATACAAATGTATTTGGGGGTAATAATATGGAAGCCCTCATACCAGCCATAAGCGGCAATAGACACAAATATTAATGGTATGCCGGGCAATAGAGGTAGAATCGTTCCGCCAATTCCCAGCAAAAGCAGAATCATTACTATTATCAGGGCTATGATACTACCTTCCACTTCTAAAACGCCTCCTTCTCATATCCGATTAACAGCTTTCGCTATAAGTATAATACTCCCAATACCCCGCGGATACAAATTAGCTTATTGTTTTATCAAGCATTGATATACTGATCCTTCGCAAAAATTTATTAATATTCATTAGCTTGTATAAATATACCGGGTGTTGCATCCATGCTTCGCCAACGCTTGCTTTGTATATTTATGCAACCCTTATGCAACAAAAGTAGGTTTTGGAGTAGAATCAAGCATTTGCCAATAAAAACCTATCCAACAAACGCTGCAACAGAAAGCGGCAATGCTCATAGCTAAGTCCCCCCTGGAGGAATACGCAGTGGGGTGAGCGCAAAGGCGCATCACAGGAAAGTTCAATCGAAGAACCTTGCACAAAGGTACCGGCGGCCATGACAATCTTATCCCGGTAAGCTGGCAACTCGCCATACTCCAAAGTAACATCACTATCCACCGGGGAAGCGTTCTGTACCTCCTGGCAGAAGCGCAAAACCTCAGCTGCATCCCTCAGTTTAACCGCCTGTACAATATCAGAGCGCTTTTCGTTCCAGCGAGGAAAGACCTCATAACCATGTTCTTCAAAAACATAGGCTAGAAGAACCGCACCCTTTAAAGCCTGCAAAACCGTATGGGGAGCCAGGAATAAACCCTGATACATAATACGCTTGTCCAAAAGGCTGGCACCCAGTTCCTTGCCCAATCCAGGCGCAGTAAGATGAAAGGCTAGCTGTTCAATCAAATCCTGGTTACCGGCTATATATCCCCCGGAAGGTATAAGGCCGCCTCCCGGATTCTTTATCAATGACCCCGCTATAATATCTACTCCGTAGTGTCCGGGTTCTTGCACTGCGGTAAATTCACCGTAGCAATTATCCAGCATAACAATAGTGGCGGGATTTCTTGCTTTAACCAGTTTAGTAATAGCCGCAATAGTATCCAAATCCACCGGCGGCCGGGTTTTATAACCACGGGAACGCTGTATTAAAACCATCCTGCTAGTATCTTTTATGGCAGCAGCAATAGCTGTCAGGTCGGGTTTACCCCGTTCATCCAAATCAACTTCACTGTATTTTATCCCTTTATCTATCAAGGTGCCCGGAGATTTCTCTTCATGGCCGATAATCCGGCAGAGGGTGTCATAAGGGCTGCCAGTAAGGGATATTAGCTCATCGCCCGGTCTTAATAGAGCAAATAGGCAGGCGGATATGGCATGAGTCCCCGACACGACCTGGCTCCTTACCAGTGCGTCCTCAGTGCCAAAGATATCAGCAAATATATCTTCCAGAGCATCCCTACCACTATCTCCATAACCATAACCGGTAGAAGGATAAAAATAATACTCCCTGACCCGGTGTTTGTGAAAAGCTTCGATTACCCTGACCTGGTTGGTATAAGCTATTTCCTCCAGCTCGTTAAACAGCATTTGCAGGGAGTGTTCTGCCTCCTTTATTATTGATAAGGCTGTCACCATTTCACCACTTTCGCCAGTCTTTTACTATATCTATCTTATCTCTATAAATGATAACTTCATTCAGGATATGTCGCAAGATTTTGTTCTGTACTTCAATGGGTTTATATTTGAATTCGAATGATGGCAAATGGAATATTTTTCATTCTTTACGGATATAATATTGGAAAATACATAGGAGGTTGAATTATGGCTGTTTCTTTATCTGATTTTGAAAGTATGCCCGAAAAAGATAAGCAAAAGATTCTTCAGGAACTCAAAAATGAAATAGGAGTAAGCGGCATGGCGAAGGCATGGGAAATGTCCAGAACAAAAGTGTATAGTATGCTCCATGATTTTAATGTCCCGGTAGATTCTAAAAGAGGAAGGCAGCGCAAAGAAAAAACAGCCCCAGAAAAAGTATTAAACGAAACTGTTCAACCAATACGTTCGAGCAGTAGCAATATCACGCCAATAGAAGACGCAAACAGGTTTAAGTCTTCACTGGAGCTGGAGGAAGAAAAAGATGAAACCAAGTTTTCTTTCTATCTGGACACCCAGGGAAGCGGCCGATTCATTAATGAAACACTTCAACTATTGCTTGCATCTGAGAAGCTGTCTAACTCGGAACTTCATTTAAATATAAGCATTGAACAAATATAAGGGGCGCAAGCCCCTTATTCACTATATAGTCATTCCTGATTGGTTTCTGTAATTTAAATTTATCCAACTTAATGTAAACACACACCCCTATCGAAAAGTCCCACTATTTATTTTCACTGTATATTAAGATGATAATATGCCAATATTACCTTTCTTTGCTTCGGGGATGCACTAATAAACATTCCCCGCCCTTTCCCTTAATTAACACTCTGGCATATTCCGCAGCATCTTCAGAACTTAACACTATTCCTTCCCCTGGATAACCATTAGCCTTAATTGGCACCCACGAACCAGCATCGAAAAAGGTATCGTCCGGACAATCACTAAAACCAAGTTGCAGTTTGGCTTCAACACGCCAGGAGTCACTCAGGTTTTCGATCATAAATGTTGCCATCTTCCTTGGACCTAGCGGTATTGGGGCTGAATCGACCAGAGGGCATTGGCCAAACGGAACTCTCAGCTCTTCAGTTTGGTATATTTCAATTATTCCGTCCACAAATCTTATCTTCAATCGCGGCGATCTTTCGCATTCTTTGGAGTGGCTGCTCACAAACCCCAACACCGAGTTAATTTGTTCATTTCCTATCAGGATCAGTCCATGGTTTGGTATCGAGCCATCATACCACCCCTCGACCAGTTCCGAAATGCATATCTTTACAAAACCAGATCCTTTAGGATGGATAATCTCTATCCCATCCGGTTTCGGTTTATGGGGAGGTTGGTTATTCCATGTTACATTGCTTTGCTTCCATTTACATAGCAAGCGGTGCGCGTTAACGTGTATTGTGCTGGGTGTCTCATTTCTGTATAGAAACAAGATTAACTCAGCTTCTTCTATCTGGCTGGTAGGCGGAATTCGATCTATACCAAATTGCAGTAATGATCTGAAGCTGTCCCCCGGCTGCAAATATCTTCCGACATACAATGGTGTATCATTGGAATAATTTCTGTCTGCATCCCACTCGGAAATATACCCATCCTGTTTGGACCAAAAAGTTATATTAGCCATAAATAACACCTGCTCCCTTTCATTTCTTCATGTACTCTTTAAAGCAGCAGCTGGGAAACACAGCGAATTAGAGCCGCCCACGCGAAGTATTAGAGCCATTCGCGCGCAGCTTCCCTATCATCATATTCTAGTTTCCTTTATTTTGTTATTCTGGGTTTTGTAATCATTTCGTATATTTTTTTGCTATAAAGAAATATAGATATTGTAGTCCAACCTAAAAGGGGGCAGTTGAAAGAGTCAGGGGATAATAAAAAACAGCTCTGACCCCGGTTATTACGGCATTACAGGGTGCATAAATACTGCGTTTATGCTATAATAATACCTATAACAGGCAAGATAATTGGGCTTCGAAATCTGAGCAACTTAACGATAAAATCCTCAATGCAGGAACAACAGATTGCTTAAACTTTAATGCCACGGTAAGAACAAAAAATAGGTCTCATTGAAAGGAGGCAGTTCTATGGCTTTAAAAGATTCCAATGTTATGGTGCGTATTCCGGAGGAATTGCTACCGCTACTTAATGACCTGGTTCATGGTAAGTCAGTGGATGAAAATGTACGAATCTCGTTAGCTATAAGTTTTTTTGTCGGTAAGACCATTTCATTGGCCAAAGCCAGTGAAATAGCCGGCTTATCTCTAAATGATTTTATTTATATACTTAACACCAGAAATATTCCCTGGAGTGAATATACTGAGAGCGATTTCCTCCAAGATAGTGTTGCAATTCGGGAGTTAGTGAGAGAATCGGGAGATTAAAGGATGGCTAAAATAATATGCAATTCAAGCCCGATTATTGGGTTATCAATAATCGGTAAACTTAATTTGTTATGGGAAATCTTCGATGAAGTATATATTCCAGAAGCAGTTTATCAAGAAGTTGTGTTGGGTAATAGAACCCCCTCCGGAGTCAAAATAAGGAGTTTGGAACCCTGTTCTGCGAAGCAGTTTATAACCTTTGTGCTTTATTATTCTCGCTCGTCTCCCTTATCCTCCGTAATCGCTAACCTCCCATGGACTTTCGGCGCTTGTGGGGCTTACCTTAGTGCAATAGATATTGTATTCATACTACAATATTTTCAACTATTGTCCATGATTTCCTCCTGTTCAGGAGAAACAAGCTAATTTTAAGATTTACAACGATAACTGTTGAGTCTCGTCTCATAATACCTATCAATCTGCCGCTCACATATATCCAGTAATTCCTCCCTATCTTCGGCCGTAAGCCGTTTCCAGAGTGAGGACACGAAGGCTACCTGGCTCAGGTCTTTGCGGTGTTCCAAAAAAAATTTGCGCTCAAATTTTTCAAAGGGCATGGTCAGCATCAGCCGGGCTATCTCAAAATCGCTCATTTCTTTGACTCGGTTAATGCTTGCATTGGATATCTCTACCTGCAGGCCGGCATCTGCCCGCTGTTCGTAGAAAGCACGGAAGAAGCTTACCAGCGCGGCCAGGTCCACCTGCCCTTTTTCATTAACCAGGATTAACATGCCTTTGAGCATTACGGGCTTGTGGGAAGTGGTCATGTGCCCAGCTTTAACATATTTGAAAAAGTCCTGCCTAATCTCCTCGGGCTTGCGGGCCGGTATATCCAGTTGCTGCCTTATATCCTCCAGGCGCTCACGATGAAAGTAACGGTGGGTAACTCTTCCCATGGGCAATTCAAAATCAGGGCCGGGAGTAATCTTGCCTTCGTCAACCCAGCGGCGGGCAGTGGCATCGTCAACATATAGCTCCAGAGCCAGTTCATGCAGGGACATCATATCTTTGATTTCTTCCTGCCAGTCGAAGAGATCAACCAGTTCATAATCCTTGATAAATATATTATGGGGCAAAAGCGTTTCAATCTTTTCACCCAGCCGTAAGCGGCGATTTTCTTCCTCCATTTCCTCTTGCGGAGCCAGTGCCAGAGTACCTGGTCGGTATTCCCGCAAGCGTAAGAGGCGATGGAGGTTTACCGCATGATTATGCCGGGCGGTATTGTCAATGAAATCAAATACCAGCAAAGCTTCCTTGCCCGGTGCTTTTCGGGTTCCCCGTCCCAATTGCTGAAGGTAAATAACCCGGGAGAGTGTGGGCCGTGCCATGAACAGCACTGCCGTTTCCGGGCTGTCCCAGCCTTCATTAAGGATATCGCAGGCGCATAAAACCTTTACCTTATCCTGATGGTAATTTTCTAAAACCGCTTCCCGGTCTCTCTTTTTCATTCGCCCTTCCACTACCTCGGCCTTAACTCCACTATCCCGAAAGAGCTCAGCAACTTCCATAGCATGCTGTATGCTGGCACAGAAGACCACAGCCTTTTCTCCGGGCACATGGGACAGATAGGTTTCCACAATTAAGCGGTTGCGTTCAGGCACATGCACACAGCTATCCAGGTCCCGATAATTATAGCGAATTCCGTTAATCCTAACCTGACTGAAATCTATATTGGTTTTCACCCGCACACAACGAATCGGTACCAGTTCCCCGATTTCCACCGCCGTTTTTAAATCCAGACGATGGGCTTCATTCTGAAATATCTCCATAATGGATTCCTGGTCATGTCGCTCCGGGGTTGCAGTCAAACCCAAGAGGAAACGGGGTTTAAAATAGGATAGTACTTTGCGATAGGTAGTGGCTGCAGCATGATGGGCCTCATCTATGATTATGTAGCCAAAATGGTCGGGAGCAAACTGAGTCAAGCGATTATGCAAGCCCTGTATACTGGCTATCATTACATCGGCATCCAGGGGGCCGGCATAATTATCGATAATCTTCACCTGGGCCCGGGGCCACAATTCCTTAAAGCGATTAGCTGCCTGCTGTAATAGTTCCAGGGTATGGGCCACAAACAAGGTGCATAGTCCCATATTGCAGGCATCAAGGACGGCAGTGGTGGTCTTGCCCGTACCCTGTGCGTCGGCAATAAGAGCCATACTGTGGTACTCACCCCGCAATTCCTGCAAACGCTCCAGTGTTTCCTCTTGGTGAGGCCGTAATTCCAGTACTTTCCCGCGCTGGCGGGGCAAATAATCATCATAAATGCGAAAATGCGGGCTCTGCCCCATAAACTGCAGCAACTCCGACTTTACCTTATCTCGCTCATTAACCAGTTGGCGATATGTCCATACATATACCCTCCAGCCCAGGTAAGTAAGGCTGTTGCGCTTGAGCAGGTCGTCTAAATATTTATCTTCTGACACCAGAGCCGGGTTATGCCATTGTTCGCCATCTATCTCAATGGCGAAGGCATCCAGGTCAGTTTTCAGAGCATAATCTATGTAGCAATTATCCCCATAGATATTCTGGCAGGGATATTCGTTGATCAGGTATTGTATCTTTTCCAGGCCAAAAGTCTCCTGAAACAGTTCTACAAACAAATCTTCAGCAAAACTGGCCGTATCTACCGCCTGGTAGTGATTCAGATAGTTGCCCGGTGTCATAAGCTCTCCCCCTGAGACTGCCACCCATCTCCAAGACCTCTAATACATCCGTTTATCCGGTATTACTCCCCGTACCCCACCCCGGGGATTATCAATATCCCCCTGGTAGCGCGGTATCAGGTGAATATGCAGGTGCATTATCGTTTGTCCCGCCGCGTCACCGCAGTTTACCCCGATGTTGTAACCATCCGGTCGGTATTCCTTATCCAGAAGCTTTTTAGCTTCTTCCAATAATTGATTAAGCGCCAGTCGCTCCTTCGGGGTGCTATCAAAATAACATTGCACATGCCGCCTGGCGATAATCAGCAGATGCCCCGGCGATACTGGGTATTTATCATAACGAGCCCAGGCCAATTCATTTTGCAATAAAGCTTCTTCCTCATGGCAAAAAATACATTTCTGCTCCATCATTTACTCCCTGCTCTTATCTGTCTAAATACCATTCTCTTTCGCTATGCTATAGCAATGCTATACTTCAATAGATATGCCTGCTATTCCACGGCTTTTTGCAACAACATCTGGCTATTCCCGTAAAAAGGTACATCAGCTTTTTCGAAAACACTGGCTGGTAATGTGGTTAATTCATTTATATTGCCAATTGGCACCAAAACCGTTTTGGCTCCATTGTCTGACAGGAGGGTAACCTTGTCGGCAAAATGTAGGGATTGCTCAATAGCACCTCCAATAGAGAGGTTACCCAGGACTGCTAATCCAGCTTTCAAGTTTTTATTATAAATAGAGGAAATAATGGCTACATATACCGCCGAGCCAATCCCCTCGCTGATATAGGCACCTAACAGGTTACTTATCTGGATATTTAAATCATAGCCTTTCAAGGAGCGCTGCTCAGTAAGAATATTCTTTTCGTTAGCGCGCAAGTAATTGTAGGTGTTCTTAATGTTTTCCTTAACCTGGTTATTGTTGGTTCCGGTAATATTTAGCTTGCCACTGCCTTTCACAGCCACCACTTCAATTTTAACCAGTGCGTTGGTATTCCCGTCACTGGTAGCAGTGTAGCAAACTCCCGGGGGCAAGGGATTTCTTTCAATTAGGTCGCTCCCCCGTTCCTCAGGCAAAGTGACGAAGAACTCTTCCTGAGTTTCCTTATCTATGTATGAAAAATTGGTATCCCAGAATTCCATGCCACCGATGCGTTTCAACTGTTCCTTAACCCGTCTTCTCATTTCCAGGGCTACCACTAGATATTCCCGGATATCCTCTTTAGTAAAATTGCCGTCAGGATGTAATAGTTTAATAAAACCGGAAATGGTTTTACGAACTGACTTGGAATCTCTCTGTTTTAAGTGATGTCCCAGGGAAAAATACTTATCTATTACTTCATAATAGGTAGTTTTACGCTGAGCTTTGAGAATCTCGGAAAAGAAATCGGTACTGAAACCGTAGTGGCGGGTAAAATTATCCGGGCTGAATTTGCTTATTTCCCAACCGGGCAGGTACAGATTAATCCTGTCCAAAAACGCAGTATCGTGATTAACCTCATCCGATAACGGGCTAAACAAATGGGAAGTTTGCAAAACGGTTTCAACCGGCTGATTGATATTGCCATTATAAATAACCGAGGCATGGCCAGCAATTTCACCGGTCTTACCGCCGCGGGAAAATGAGCCCGATTCCATATAATCTTTCATCAAGGGAACGGCATCTCTATCTTTAAATAATTTGTCGGTGCTTTCGTCAAAACAGATAGCATCCCACTCCCCTACTGAGCCAACTCGTCCGGTAGTGTTGTTAACAAAGAGCTGGGCTACTGTCCCCTGGCCACCGGAAATCAGCAGAGCATAAGGAGTTATCTCTTTATAGATATAGGATTTACCGGAAGAACGGGGTCCCAATTCCACCATATTAAAGTTGGCTTCCACCAGTGGTATCAATCTCATCAGCAAAAGGCTCTGCTTCCTGTCATCCAGGCCTTCACTGCCCGGTTCATAGCCCGCACTTCTTAAAAGCAGGGTCATCCATTCATCTTTGCTAAACTCTTTTCTTTTGGCGGCCAGCTTACCGGCATCATAGCTAGATAATTGGATAGGGTTAATATCTTTTACCACAAAAGGATAAACGCTTGAGCCAATGCTTATCATGGGGTCATATTCCATGTCGATAATGGCCCAAATGCCACCTAATAACATTTTTTCATGTTTCTTAACCAGCTCATCAGATATATTAGCCCTTTTTATATTGCTGTTACTGATATTGGCCCAGTAGCGATCGCGCTGCGGGTCAAGATCAACCGATACTTTATCAATAATTTTATAGCGTCCTTTTTCCCTCAGCTTGGATTGAATTAAACTGCTTTCTTCAGGGATTACATAATGGTCGCGCAGAATACTTTTAACATTCTCCATGCCCACATTTATTTTTTGCTCATCTTCCGTACTGCAGGTATTGGCCAGCAAATATTCCAGTACGAAAGTAGGCACATTGGCACCGCCCTTTATTAAAGGAGCCAAATCTTTTCTTACTACATATCCCCGAAAATGTTCTAAAGCCTTTTTGTCCAAATTATCTATCATAAAATCCTCCCAATTATAGCAACCCGCCCAGATCCCGAATATTGGCTTTTTTTACGCTTACAATATCTAATTGCTCCTGGCTTTCAGCATCCAGTAAAACTGCTTTTAAGGTCTGCCGGTCGTCAAAAGTAAACTCTATCGTTTCAGTTTTGCCGGGCTCCATATTAATTAGATTACTACTGCCACAATTTATATTATCATCATAGAGCAGTATCTTTACCTTGCGTTTAAAGGCAAACAAATCCGTAGCGCCGGCATCAGCCTGCAGCTTAACAACGAATATTTCACCGGCTACCTCCGCTAACTCGGTTTTATTGCTTATGGCAACTCCTAAACTGGAAGTGGCAAAGCCATCTTTACGGAAAACAAAGCGGGGTAAGATGATTTCCTGGGGAGTAAATCCACCATGGGCAAAGCCATAGGCCCCTTTGGATTTGAATGGCCGGTGACTTTTCGCCGCACATAGATATTTGTATTCGCCATAAGGTTTCTCGAAAACAAGCCAGTCGGGATTATCGGGTTTATCCTGGGTGCGAATAAACCGTTCATGGACTTCTTTATCTTTACCGGCATCAGGGGCTATTTTATCAGCTTCATCCAATAAGCCGGTCAAAACAAATCCGTGATCAGTTACCAAGTGAACCTCTTTATAACCCATATTCAGGAGTTGGGCAATTTTATCTTGCAGTACCTGTTCAAATTCGGTAAAAAGTTTAAGAGCACCCTGCTGCAATGTCTCCCCGGCATAATCAATATCTTTGTAGTTAAGTACCAGATAATTAGCTTTTTCACCATAGCTAACTGCTTCCAGGTTCATATAAGTAATAGCTTTACCACTGATTTCGCCAAGCTTTTTTTCCCGGTCTTTATGCGAGGCCAGCACTTCATTATTACCCACATATAACGCACTCATATTATGTTCAGTTTCCGATGGTAGTCCGGCTAACATAATCTGTTTGTCTACCTTGAACTTATTTGCCAAAGTAGTTGCTACATAATCGGCAATTTCATAGCGGATACCATCACCTACAATAACGGCTGTTCCAGCTTTAGCATTCTTAAATAAATCAGGTAAATAACCCTGCTGGTCTGACTTATATTGCTGGGCATATTCAAACCACTTCTGCAGCAATTCATAATTCAGGCTCTCATAGTATTCCTGCAGCGGGCGAATAATGCTTTTGTCTGATAAAAAGGCGGTATAAAGATTGCGGATAGCCCGATCCACCTGGGCAAAATGGCTGGTATAAAAATCTACTACCTGTTCAAAACTGGAGCAGGCAGTCAAGGGCTGGTTATCAAATTCCATCAGGATGATAAAATCCTGCCACCAGCCAGGGACAAAACGCTTTACTCTGGTGTTTTTAGCCCGGGCTTTTATCGCATCCAGCTTCCCGGATACATACTCTTTATCTCTTAAATGTCCGGTAAGCTGCTGCAGGGCTTTTTGATCCAACGCAGAAAAACAATGGTCGGGATGAGCTGCCCAGGGGTCAACCGAACTATCCAGATTGTAATTAGCAACGTAATTCATTAAAGAGGGACTGTAGGTTTCGCTATCAGCCCAGCGATGGTAGATTGATAAGAGGTCAGTCTTAATATCGTTATAGGCCAGGCCATCCAGCAGTTTACGGGCTACTTCTTCAGCTAATGTTTTAGTAGGCTTGGTCATATAAGGCTGATTTAATAATTGAAATACTTTGGTTTCAAACATGCGGCGGATGTCCTGCTCCAGATCGGCAATATAAGCTTCGGGATCATCCATGAAAGGTATCAACTCATCCTCCAGGTCAATCAAATCCTCCAGGTTTTGCAGAATCTTCTTCCACCAGGCCAGGTCTTTTTCTGCTCCTATTTTACCTGCGGTTAAAAGAGTGGCGTCATCCAGCTGCACCTGCAGCCCGGTATGGGAAAAAAGTTTCTTTCTAAGCCACTTCGCCGGCTCGCTAAAATCCAGACAGCCGTGGGTAAAACAGTAGTCCAGCAAAAAGCTGAGCTTATCCTGTTCCCGGCTGACATAGAATACTACCTTATCTGATTTATGCCGGGTTTCAGCTTCATAACGCAATAACAGTTCTTCCTTGACTGTTTGCCATGGCTCGGTTAAATTGCTATCAGTCCTGAGCAGGGTGTATCCCTGGAACTCCAGTAATGGCAATAAAAAGCCATACTGAGACCTGGGGTCTAATATTACTACCCGCCCCCGTTTTTTTATAAGATTTTCAATATCTTCTAAAAACCATTGATTAGTCATTACCAATCCGCCTTTAAGTATTTGTCCAATTGCCCGGCAGTCAGCACTTCACTGCGCAGTAAGCCTTTCTTTTGCAGGGGAGCAATATTTTTACCCACTCCACCATCCAACTGGGGATCGTATCCTTCAGCAATTAGCTCATCTATCTTGCTGGTAAACTCGGCGATTTCCTGCAATTGCAACCGGATTTTCTCTTTTTCATTTTGGGCCTGGGCAGTCTTGCTATCAGCCAATTGAATCTGGCGAAACTCCAGGCTTTCCACCCGTTTACCGAGGTAGCGGGTTTTTAGTTTAAACAGGCTGTCCCGGTTCCATTTATAGATGATGATATAGGCTTCAAAACCCTGCTGGGGACCGCTGCTAAGGTGCCAGATAAAGGGGGTTTTAGGTAAGTATCTAAAAAGGTTAAGTAGATCACTCAAGTTCATAAAAAAATAATCCTCAAGATACTCATTGATGGGACGGCCTAAAAGTTCATCCAACTGGCTAAACTGCGCTGAAGTAAAGCCATGGTTTAAATAATAATGCTCCAAACGATCCAACAGACCAGATTCACCAGGCAGGCCTGCCAGGGGAATAATGCCGTCTTCATCTTCCATGAGAACGGTACGACAGGTATCCGCCAGAAATCCCAAAGCTATTTCTGCAGCTCTACCCGAGGGTAATACCAGACTTTCCTGGAACCAGTACCATACATTAATGGGGTTTAACTGATGGCGGATACAAAACTCATCCAGATCGTTGTTGCTTTGATAAAGGGTTGCAAACTCATCCTTCACGCTATGTATCTTTTCCTCATCAAAGGTGGTAATGGATAGCTTTTGGATAAACTCCCGTACAGTTTCGCTTTCAATAGTAGTTGATGCTAAATATGCATCTCTGGCCTCTGCTATTACTGGTAATTCACCCACCGGTTTGCCCATTTGGGTTTCTACCTGCCGGCGGTCTTCGGGGCTAAGATCATAAACATCGAAAACAATCTGGTTAATAATGGCTTCATTGATTAGTACCAATGTTAATTGTGCATTTTCGTAGTTTAAATAAGACAACAACCTGTCCCGCAAGGCTGTTTCGGAACAGGCAGTAAGGGCTGTTTTATCAAAATTGGTTTCAATAATACGATAAGAGCATAGGTGTTTTTTGATTTCAATGTTTTTGGTTGCAAATATAGAAATACATTCTTCCTGCTCTTTTAAAGGAATAACCACTGGAATCCTTTGCATATCACCAACCTGCGTATTAACAGTAGGATTCAAACAGTTTATTATATATCGAGATAGTGGTGAATTTAAAAACGCAATGAGATAATGCAGGTTTTTGTATTCCTTTTTTAGGAAGACACACGAACCTCCCGTATCAAAAATGCAATTGCTGGGTAAATATCTGTATGAAGCTCCTTTCGAACCACTTGCCGAATATGTTATCCCTTCTTGAAAATAATAACTACTATTTCGAAGAACAGCACCCGCATCAATCAAATCCTGGCCATTATTCTTCCAATCTAACAAAACCCACATATTCCCATACCATTTATTAAAAGGTCCACCCTTTGAATAATAAACCCACCTATGTTTATCAACTTCAAAATTAATTGAAATAGTACTCTTATTTACTTCCCACCAAAATCTTAAAAATCTATGATTGTTTGTTGTTGCAGCACCTTGAACAGGATTAAATAATTCACTGATTGTCTTCTCTTTAAATTGTTCCCTAAACCCATCAGAAATCCAATAAATAAAAGGCAAGCCTTCAATAAGTTTAAATTTGGATTGTTCCAACTTAAATAGATGTTTATTATTCAGTCCATTATTAAAGTCATTTATAGCTTCTAACAGAAAATCTTTTTTTCTTGATTGATTAAACGTATTTGAGTATTTATCAAGTGATACAAAAATGGATTCGAAAACATTATGTTTTTTCGATTCTAATATATAGAAGGCTGGGTCTACCCATATGTCTTGAGGAAACAGTCCACCCATTCCAAATTCGACCAAAACATTTATATGTAGCTTATCGATTATTAATCGGCGAACATCTTCGAAAGATTTGATATACATAAAAGTCAACGGGTGGATTAGTGCCAGTTTACCTTCTTCATTAATTAATTCGTAACACCTCATAATAAGATGGACCCCATTGTCAAGACACAAATATTTTAAATTTAAGCAATGGAGCCTCCTCTCGTTTTAATCATATTTAGTAGAAATTGTTCTTTGATAATCCTAATAAGATTCTTTTAATAGGGGGACTATATCCTTCTTTAATGCCATCGCAATCTGTTTTTGGTGAACCCCGGAGGTAGCCTTGCGGTTAGCACCTGACCAGCGGGACTTTACAGACAGGGTTCCCGCTTGTGGTATCCTGGTTAAAGCGACGGGTGTTCCGCATGTGGATCTGTTTTCGGAGCCACCCCGTCGGTGCATTTATTGACCACAAGGGGGATGGCTGTCAAGTCCCGCGTTCATGAGAATGCGAAACAATTGGATTCCGGTAGGGCCAATACCTCTGTGATATCGTTTACTGAATCTATAGTCATAACCTCCTTACTTTCGAAATACACCTGTGCGGGTGTCTGGTATTTCAGTGATTGATGGGGGCGCCCATAGTTGTATGTCTGAAACCAGTTGTTTACCCCATGTCTAACTTCCCGGGGTGTTTCATAGTTTTTTAGGAAGATGTCTTCCCACTTGAGGGAACGCCATACCCGTTCGATAAAGATGTTATCCAGGGCACGGCACTTGCCGTCCATGCTAATCTTTGCCCCTGCATTTTGAAGCAGTTCAATGTATGGGATACTGGTAAACTGGCTGCCCTGATCGCTATTCATAATCTCGGGTTGAGCTTGAGCCAAGGCTTTGTTAACAGCCCTGAGAACAAAAGATATTTCCAGGCTCTGATCCAGCTCCCAGCTTAATATATACCGAGAGTACCAATCAATTATGGCGACTAGGTACATCCAACCATATTTCATGCGGATATAGGTTATATCTAAACTCCATACCTGGTTGGGATGGGTAATTTTAACCCCTCTTAACAGATAAGGGTAAATCCGGTGTTGTAGGTCTCTTTTACTTAGATTAGGGCCGGGGCAAATTCCCTGGATGCCCATCTCTCGCATATGTCGTTGAACAGCTTTGCGGTTAATAATAACCCCCTTTTTATTGAGTACGGCTTGGATTCGCCGGGATCCGTAATACGGATACTTGGTATATATTTCATCAATAAGATGTTTGATGCTGATTTCTTCCGGTGACGGAGGAACCGGCTTGTAGTAGAGACTGGTTCTATTTAGGCTTAGGAGTTCGGCCTGGGTCTTGATAGGAAGTTCTGGGTTATCCCAATCTACCAACGCATTACGTTCACTTCTCGTCAACGCGGAGGCCAGATTTTTTTTTAAGCCACGTATTCTGCGTGGTAAGCCGACCGACTTCGGCATAGAGCTCATCAATTTTGGATTCATAGGTCTTTTTCAGAGCTTGTACACCCTTGCGGTCATCAGTAAAGAGACTGGGCAAGTTTTGTATGGCCTCGTTCTTCCAACGGGTTAATTGGGTGGGATGTATCCCATGTTCAGATGCTAATTGGGTAACGCTTTTTTCTTCTTTGAATATTTCCAGAACAATCTGGGCTTTGAATTCATCAGTATATTTTTTTCTCATAATTTTTATTGCTTAACTCCTCATACTTTTGTGTCTAGTTTCCTGGGTCCATTATATAATAAATGCTGCATAAAGATTTGAGTGAAATTTATACGGCTTCTTATAGTTGGAATTTATAAACTTTTTCAATTCGGGGCCAAAATCGTTGCTATCGGTATAAGGAGGATTGGCTACCGCTACATCGTATTTCTGGGTCAGTAATTCTAAAAATCTTATGGCATCACCGGTTTTGCTGTTTAAAAAATTAATACCGTGCTTTGCGGTATTATGAGCTACTGCATTTTGCAAACCGGTAAAGAAGTTTTCCCGGAACTGTTCATAATTAGCCAGCGTTTGTTCTTTAAACAAGCGGCCTTCATCCCACTGCTGAACCAGTTCCTGCATACGCAGGCTGAATTTCTCTTCCAATCGTATTAAAGAACCAAATTTATAAGCCTGCTGCAGCTCATCCCACATTTCTGTAACAATGTTCTCCAATTCGAGACTGAGTTTTTCCCCATTTTCAAAGAGATGCTTTACCTCGGGATAATCGAGTAAAAAGAAATCTGAGCTGACAATATTGAAATGTTCAATTTTAACCGAGCGATTCTGACGTTTAACTTTTATGTGCAACCCTAATTGAGCCAGTTGTACAGCTCGGTCATCTATATCGATCCCATGCAGGTTGTGCCGAATAATTAGTTCTGGTATTTCGTCGTCATCATAGTCAGCGCCATAGTTATTAATCTGGTCAATGTAAAGGTCATATAGTAAATCAAAAGCATAGAGCAAAAAATTGCCCGAGCCGCAAGCGGGGTCTATGTTCTTACCGTCTTTGATACAATGCAAATAAGCGATTCTTGCTTTATTGCCGGTTGGCAAATGGGCTGAAACCACTTGATATAAAGACTTCCTGCGGTCAAGGACTGACAGCGGAAGCCGCTTCTTTCGTTTGTAGATTGTGTTTTGCAAAACAGTCTGCCTTGTCGCTACCTCCATCATTACAGTCTTTGCACCCCCTATCGATCCGGATCCGAGGAATAATTAAAAGGTATAGGCAAAATTAAAAAGTTATAAGGACTATTGATAACAATTCTTATTCCAAAGTTGTTTCCTTGACTTTTTCCATGAACTACTTCTTTGTACTTTGGAATCCAAGATATCTTACAAACTATTATATTTTCACTCATTTAAGGAAATCAAAAACTTAATTTTCTCTTTTTGCTTTTCGAAATCTAAATTTGATGACCAGTAAGCTACGATATCGTTAATGTATAAAAAACTATTAATTGAATATGTTAACCCTGAATAAATTGGGTCTTTATCATTAATAATTATACTTTCTGGAAGGAACAACTTTAGTTTATTTTTACTCATTACAGATTCAATTTGTTCATTTACAAGTTTGTAATTCTTATTAGCAACATCAATTAATAATTGTTTCCGCTTTACAATAATTTCATTTTCTTCATAAGCTGCGTTTTTGATGAAATTATAGTAGCTAATGTATTTATCATATAACCATTTACTGCTATATTCATCATTGATATAAACTAACATATTTAACATATTTGTTTTATGAATCAGTAAACCTCTTTCTAAAATAAAGCTCCTGTACTCTTCCTTGCTCTCTAAAGCGGCGGTATAGGTATAATGTTCAGGATAAAAATAGAAATAATGGCCTACCAAATTATAAGTAAAATTCTGTTTATTAAATTCCATTATTTTATGAATCATTTCATAGGCGTCATCTATTTGTCCTAATAACATTAATAGAGTCCCTTTTATACGCGAAAACAGGCCTTTTATAACTATACCTTTCTTCCCTTTAACCCCAAATCTTTTAATAATCTCTTCACATAAGAGTATGCACTCTTCAATTAATCCAGAGTACATAATTTTCATGTTTTTACTTTCTATATAATTATAAATAAAATTAAATAAATCCAGATAAGCATCTAGGCTTCTTTTATTCGTATCAACTATTTGTTTATAATATATGTATTTATTCAGTTCAAACCCTTCTGCTTTCGTAAAGTGGGTTTTAGCTGTAATACTATTTTTTGTTATAAAAGTATTGCTAAAATACTCATTTATTAGGTTGTTTAGTATATTTCCATCTATAAGTTCAATATTTTTACCGTCAGCAAACTCAACGGCTTGTTGAGTGAAAAACGAATTAGTAATTATAATACCTTTATTTGCATTATTGCTTAACACAACTCCATATAAATCACGAACTGCTGGTTCTCCAATATTACCTTCCCAGCGCTTGCATTGTATTAAATACTTGCCTTTATATAATGGCTCTTTCGAATATGCAATTAAATCTACTCCACTATCTCCTGATAGTGGAGTTTCTTCTACAACGAATCCAATTTTCCGTAATAATTCTGCTATAAAACCTTCAAATTCATATCCGTCCATATTTTCAATATCAACTAACATATCAAATGCCTCCAGTTTATTATCCTAAAATCATATTGTGGTGTTGTTATGCATTGTCCGGTAAGATAGGTTCGAATTTTTTACCAAGAAGCTGTAATTTTGTCCAAGAAATTATTTCAAAGAGCTGTTGGTCTCTATAACTCGCTAATTTCTCATATTGCTTTTTCGTAATTTTTTCACCGTGTGATGATAAATTTCGTGGCCAGTATAAATCTTGAAGCATTTTATTAAATGAAAATGTCCCTTCAACAAACTGTATTTTGTTTTCTTTAACAAATTCCTTCATGTCATACCACATTAAATGCTTCGTTGGTTTATTTTTTATATCTGAGAGTTGAATAATCTCGTTAATTTCTTGCTCAATAACCCCACAGTATTGTTTGTAAGGCATATTATAAGAAACGGTTTTTCTACCATCATCCTTTTTAAATTGTTCATCTACTGAATCTGCAGAAGCCAAGTCCCACATAGAATTGTCAGATAAACCAGCACAGTTAGCGTGATATATCGAATAGTAAAAATCAACCTTATCAATGGGTGTCCATTCAATCCAGACATGATCATTTTTAGTATCCGCATAATCGAATTGCCATGATAACAATAGTCCATCTGTATCTACAAACATTTCAATTTGATTAATATATCTGTCGAGACCTTGTAATATAATTTGGTAAGCCAATCTGGATAGAGTAAGCATAGCACTGTAATCACAGCGTTGATAATCACTTTTCAATAAATACTCATTATAATTCATTGAAGCTATTTCTGATAAAACAATGGCTTCAGGATCTGTAAGAGTGTTATCTTGATAAGCATCCTTGATTTTTGTGATTATAGTTTCAACACTTTCTTCTATATCAGTAATTTTATGAACTTCTCTTATAACTTCAAAATAACGTTCATTCCTTCTTTGGGCAACTGAATATAATGACGAACACAAAAATTTAATCATATCATCATTAATATTTGATCTGCTTAAATATCCGATTAACTGTTCTAATGTTGCAAGCACGTAGTTTTTAAGCCCTGTAATGTAATTGTGACGTGGGATTATACCTAAATTATTATCTAAATATTCTCCGTCTACTGATTCATTTATTGGTTGCCAATTTATCATAAAATCGCCCCCGTTTCTTTGACTGAATAAAAAACAAATTTCCACACATTTAATACAAACTGCACTAAAGTGGCATCTAATTCATTAGGATACAGATACCTTTTAAGACCCAAGTAAGCGAATTGCGAATATTACTCTACCTCATATCTCTGCACACCCCTGAGCACAATAACTTTTAGGATAATTAAATTGTATCAAACTCTGCATGATTATATCAATAAGCCGTATTTCAGTAAGCGGTTTCCTTTCCCGGTTTGGTTTGGCCGGGGCATTGGCAATTTTATATTTTTCTTTGATGGTGGAGTCGGGAAACATTTCCAGATATAATTTGCCCAGGCTATTGTCCACCAGAAATTTCACAACCCAACCGGGGGTATAAACCTGACTCTGGATGCTGACTTTGTTATATTCAGTTTTAGCTTTGCTTTCTTTGTGGGCAGCTTTTTTGTAATTGTTGTAGCTTTCATATAACCAACCTAAAACATCATCACTTTTCCAGATATCTGCTTCAACCTGTTCATCCTTTTCCACCGCATTAAAAGCATCTATAATATCCCTTAATTCAATAGCAGTAGGTAGGAGATGATAAGGATACTGGGGGCTGAATAAGGGAATATCAGCCGACAAGGTATTCAGCTGTTCTTCTATAAAAGGCAGCAGACCTTCCTGCTCTTCATTGCGCCCTTCGGGATTTTGTTCCAGCCAGAGAAAATGAGCAAAAGAACGATCCCCATGCTGGCTGCTGCGAGTAAGTATCGGGCTATTCAGGCCATGGGCTTCCATTACCTTGAGCGCTGCCAGGCGATTAAAAAGGGTAAAGGTAAGTTCTTCTACCAGTTTCTCGTAGGCATCAGCAACAGAACCAGTTTCAGCAGCAAAGTTTTCAAAAACATCTTCTATCCGTATCCTGTCAAGATGAAATTGCTGCGATAAATTTTCCAGCGGTTGCAGGACAGTGGCAGTTATGCCCATGCGCCCCAGAGTATTACGAAATGCCTGATCTATTATCTGCCGAATATGTTCAACATGTTCAGCTAGTTTCATGATTATCCCTTCCTGATCTCTATTTCATCGTTATCACTTACAGCGGCTAATTTATGCATTTCCTGCTGCAGCCATTTTTTGTATCTACCTACTTTTAGCCGTAAACCGGGCAGCCTGGTAGTATGGGTTATCGTTTCCGGAACCGGACCACCCGGTTTCGGTTCCGGCGGTGCTTTTTTTATCAAACCTGCTCTAATAATTTCTAGTTCAGTTTTCTTTGTATTATACAGTTCAATAAACGAGAGCATTTCCGAATAAGTAAAATGGGAATGCTTGTCCTGCACCTCAAAATCAATCTCTACATTGGCCAGCATTCTCTGCTCGGCATAGTGTAACAGGGTCTCCGCTTTAACCAAAGCTTCATCATTCAACCCGGTCGGGAGGCGATTGATTTCTTCAATAACTGCTTCGGCGGCAGTCTTTAACTGGCTGTATTTACCGGCCATATCACCGGCGGCACTGCTTAAGAGGGCATAGTATTCATCCTTTATTTTTTGGGCAGTCTCTTGTAAAGCAGCATAATTTTTTACTACTCCCTGAGCATATAAATTATCGAACTCCGATATGAAACGGGTAAGTATTTCGCTACTGCGAGCCGATTTGCTTAATTCATCCTTTACTCCATCAGCAAAAGTATACCACTGCCGAAGCTTAGGCAATTTGCCATGAATAAATTTTTCCGCCTTTTCGATGGCTTTAACCGCGCTGGTAAAGGTATCTTTACGGGTGAGAAAGTTCTCCGCTCTTTCGATATAGTTGGCTTCACTAACGACCCCGGTAAATTCCCCCAGGGTTTTCTTTTGCTCATTTATATCGGCAAAGAGCAAATCAAAATCCGGGTTTTGCTTGCGCATTTCATCCGCTTTATTGCAGAACATTTTGGCCAGTTCTTTGCTAGCATTGGCTAAATCAAAATCATTAGTGCTCCAGTCAATCTTTTTATCGATTCTTTGCTCACATTTCGACTCCTGCAGAATAGTAACCATATCGTTTTTTTGCTGGGCTGATAAAGATTTTGCTACGGCTTTGAAGGAGGCTTTACGAAACTCCCGAGCAGTTGAGAAAATAGTGCTTACTCCTTCATCACGCCAGGAAAACTTCTCCATCCCATTGTATTTAGCTATTATTTTAGCACCACGCATCAAGGCGGCCACCGTTGAAATAACCGTGCCAAAAGCAAAACCGGTAGGAGGTTTTCCCAATTCTTTGGCCAGGGTATCCCCATCTGCAAAAGTATTTTTAATTTTAAACAGTATCTCCTCGGCAGCTTTTAAGTTTTCACCAATGAAATTTCCCTGGGCATCAAAAAACTGAAATTCTGAACCGGCAAAGTAAGTCCTTAAACGCGTATTGTTCGCTTCTTTAATTACCCTGCCTGCTACTTCATCATTTAATTGGGCAGTCAGTCGTTTGAAATAGACGTTCTGTATGACATTGCGCTGCAGGTTTTGCAGGGTAGTCTGCCAGTTATCCTGATCCAATTGATAGGTGTTATATAGATATATGGCGGTAGCATTATGTAATGACCGCTCTATCAGT
The DNA here is from genome assembly GCF_000014725.1 of Syntrophomonas wolfei subsp. wolfei str. Goettingen G311. Classification (GTDB taxonomy): domain Bacteria; phylum Bacillota; class Syntrophomonadia; order Syntrophomonadales; family Syntrophomonadaceae; genus Syntrophomonas; species Syntrophomonas wolfei. The sequence continues at coordinate 1,123,002 of NC_008346.1, read as the reverse complement.
TCCTTAACCCGATTTTCTTTTTCGCCTTTGGCAGTTGAAAAATTCCTTATGATGCCGGCTTCCTCGGACTGCGGGTTATTATAGTTTTCTTCCAGATAGGTAATTCGTTGAATTTCATCAATGAGACGATCCAGTTCAGGAAATGAACTATTATCCGGTAAGAGCCAGATGAGATCTTTATCATTTTGGCTTTGTGCTTTCAATGTCTCTATGTCAGCACTGCGGTTATCACCCTGGTTATATACACTTTTTACTTTGATTTTGAGTTCTTTCAAGGCGGGATTAGTTAATTCATCATCATTGTCGGTGCTGATGTAAAAATCATAAGGCAGATTGCTGTCGGTAATGCGGGCCAATGTTTTTATAAAAGAGCTGTCTTTATAAGCAGTAACAGCATTCTTCTTCTTCACAAAGCCTTGAACGATAAAGCGGTTCATTTCCTCCAATAAACGCTGTTCCAGATCGGAAGTAATACGATAGGTGTTATTAGTTGATAAGAGTATTTTGGCTTCTACTAAATCATCCAATGCTTTGACAATATGCTCGTACACTTTATGGTAGTCTTCCGGATCATCTATGTAGGACTTAATAATATTGGATATGGTAGTCGTGGGGCCAACTTCCGCTTCATTCAAAAAATTAATAGTTTCCAATAATCTGCGACCGGAAATAGTGGAGCTGCGTTCTTTTAGTATGCGTTCAGCATTATCGTAGCGGTTAACCAGGTGTGCCGGAGGTTGGGGCTGAGCCTGTTTGTTTATTTGCCATCCGGTAGCAGTGGCAAACAGTTCTTTTTCGGCTAACTCCCGCTTTAAAATATCATAGGTAGTTATGATCATGCCCCGGGCAGCTACTTTACTTGAAGCATAGCCTTTGGTTCCAAACAAGAAATTTTGCAGCAGGTTGAATTGATATTGATAAAAAGGATAATATGTTAAATAAGAATCCAGCGTATCCGTTTTAATTATTCCTATACCGGTTAAAGCAGCATGATCGCTGATTTTTCCGGAGTTTTTATTATAATGAACCCTTAATTTATCTTCTGCGGCAGTCTTTTTGTTTAATAAGCGATTGCGGATTATTATATCTACCTCGGTAGCTTCCAGGTGGATTTTGGTCTTGAAGCGGTCGGTTACTTTGGTAAGCTGAGCTTTGTTTATGTTGGAATTATTAATGACATCATCTAATTTTTCCTGGGCAATAGCAATAGTCCATACTTTTGCCCCCAATGATGATAAGGCTTCGCTGATACCTTCCAGATCCAGCAGGTTAAATTTTTGCTGGGTAATGGCTTCACTGGCTTCATCAAAGAGAAAAATGATTTTCTCACCAGTATTTATCTGTAAATAATTACTTAATTCATCTTTTAAACGGGATGCACTAAATTGATCCATATCGCGGCGAATGGTAGTCATTAAGTTATCATAATCACTCTCGCTGTTTCCCGCATTGATATAGATTGATTTGGCTGTTTTGGTGTACTCCAGCATTCTGGTTTGAATCTTACTCCAGTCTTTATCCATTCTTTTATCAATGTAATCATGAATGTTAGTCTGATTATCATTTATCATTAATTGATATAATAAAATACCATGTTCATTCTCCGGTAGATCCAATGATTTTAAAAACACTCTAAAGAGAGTAAAGGCTAAACCTTTTGATGTATCCTGCTTGGCTACATCCATAAATACTACCCGACAATTCTCCGGATCAAGCCGGGCAATAGAGTTTTTAATTAAGGCTTCATCCCTTATACCGGTAAATCTTTGCAGGATTCTATCCCGGGCAGGAGTGCCGGCAATGCTGCGATTACTGAGCAGGTAGCCCAGCAGTTTGCCGAAATACGATTTACCCGAACCATAAAATCCAGAAATCCAAACTCCGGTTTCTACAATATCAGAAGTAAATGTAGCTGCAAAATCTTCGTAATCACGGGCCAGGCCATCAGTAACAATGTAATTTTCGATTTCAGCCTGAATTTCTGCTTCGGAATGATCTTCCAGGTCGATAACATTTTTTATATCCTCAGTTAAATCAATAGTCAGACTATCCTTTATCTTCATGGCTAACCCCACCAACCTCCCCTATATTCTACTTAAGCACCATGCATCTGTATTTGGATGCCGGTCTTTTTCCTAAAAACATAAGCATATCCTGAACCCAGGTGGCCGGATATAAAATAATTAAAGGTGATTTGGCCCGCATTACTAAATCGTTCTCTACAATATGTATGCTCCCAATTCCGCTGCCGTACAAAGTACCGGTGTTAATCAATACCGGGATCTTATCTGCTTTTAAGCTGCTATCGACAGCCTGCAGAATTAACCCTAAATAATCGCTGCCTTCTTCTCCGGCCGGGGTTTTAAATATTTGATGCAGCGACCCTTGCAGCAGGTTAAACATTTCTTCCAGGTTGGATTTGTTCTGCTCGACAAATTGACAGAGCAAATCGCTTAAATCAATGATCTGGTATTTATCCTCAGGCATTAATTTCCTTATGGCTCGGATATAATCTATTTCCCGGTCTGGCTCACATACCAGTAATATTGAATTACCGCCATTGGCACTTAAACGAATATGTGATTTTTCATCGGACTCAACCAGCCGTATGGTGGTCAAAACCATGTTTTCAGGATTAACCAAGTTCATGATACAGCTCCTTGTATGAAAAGGTCGGTTCGATTTTCAGGTTATTTACCGAATATTGAAGGTTATAAAACTTCATATACCTTTTCTGCATAATCTGCTGAATAAACAATTCTTTTTCTAAAAAGCAGTATGGCAGCCACCCGCTTTCCAGTAAATTAGTTTTGGGTTCAACGCTTAATAGCCAATAGATAAAAAGTATTAATTCTTTATCACTCATAACTGGGGGAGCTATGGTTTTATTAACCCTGCCTTCCATCAGGTTAAATTTTTTAAGAAATGTGAGGTACTTGGAGGCAGTAGTTTCAATAGTTGAATCAGTCCACTTCTGCATAGCTGTTTCGCTCTGCTTTAATTCCTGCAAGCAGGCCACAACTTCATCTTTCTTAAGTGCCGCCCGCCCGCTGTATAAAGCCGGAAAATAAACTTTTTGATTTAGATAATCGAGCAGTTCATTATTTACGCAGGCATTCCAAAATATTAAAAGCAAGCAGTGAGCGGAAAGCCCCTCATGCTCAAATACATCCCGAATTAAATATTCCATATTGGGGTCGGTAAATTTGATAAGGGTGTTCGTTATGGCGCTGGCAAATCTCTTATAGGATCTATTGGTCTTTATATTGGAATAGGCCTGGTAATTTGTATTATTTTTGCCTTCAACCAACAAAGCCGATATCAGGCTGAAATCTGACAAGCTACCCAGGACATTTATATCCGAATTAATATTCATGTTTGTTGCATTCACCCCAGTAAATAATTTCATTCCAACTGCTTACTTAATAAACATTCTGCAAAAATTACTAATTCCAGTACTTAAAGTATACACCAATATCTGGTTGAACCCAACAGATACTACTCGTGTGCCATTATTACATCATAAAGAAAAAAAGGCTGTTTTAGTGGAATAAATTATAAAAATGTGTATAATAAATAACAAGAGGTCCCCGGCAGTAACCGGAAACCTCTCTAGCCATCGGGAAGTTTTTCTACAACTCCTGGTGTATGTGTTGGTGGATATAATTCAGGATTTGGCTAATACTTATGTATTAGCCTATTTTCTTTGATTGAGCTGGTGAACAAGGGCAGCTACCGCAATTAGTAGCATTAACAGAGCGCACACTTCCGTGAAGCTCGTTGCCATCACCCCCTCTCCCGGTTCTACACCAGGAGCCGGAGGTCTTCCCTTTTGGCTACCTGCATTTTACCACATTTTTCTACTAACGAAAGCCGATGTTGATATTAAAACGCCGGTGCCGGTTGATTCCGATATTACGAAAAAGGAACTGCGCAGGAACTGGGCTCGTTTGATTCAAAAGGTTTATTATACTGTTCCGTTGCTTTATGGATACTATTCCACGGCTTTTTGCAACAACATCTGGCTATTCCCGTAAAAAGGTACATCGGCTTTTTAATAACCATTCTGCATAATGTACTAATTCCAGTACTTAAAGCATACACCAATATCTGGTTGAACCCAACAGATACTACTCGTGTGCCATTATTACATCATAAAGAAAAGGCGCCAAAGCGCCTATGTTAATCAACGGTATAAAAGTATTAGATTAATATTGGAATCCGGTCAAGATAAAAAGGGAGATGGATTTATCTTCCACGGGGACCCGCTTCAGGTTTTATGCCCAGTTCTCGAGTTAATGCATTTTTTTGGAGAATCAGGAACCGTTGTTTAATTTCATTCCATTCTAAATCCGTTAATAGTGAGAACCCCTCTGCTCTTCGAATTAATGGACGAGGTTCGTTGTCCGCGTCTTCAAAGTATCCAATACTTCTTATTATATGAGGCATAACAGTTTTTACGGTAGGATACTTTTCTTCCATTATAGCTACAATCTGAGCAAACGATATTCCAGTTTGGATAACGGCATCTAAATCATAAAAATCCCTTATTAACCCTCTCTGGGAGATAGTCATAAGTTTAGTTGCGCCAATATCGCGATAATCAGCTATTGGGCAACCTCTAAAGTCTAATGGGAGATAAATGTTTTTGTAGGGATATCTGATGAAGCTGACTTTTTCCCCATTAATCACAAAGTTTAATGTGCCTTTGCTCATATTTATAACCTTAATTTCACCTAAACTCTCATTTAACGAAATCAATAAGTTCTGCGGTTCAAAATCATCCACAGAAAAGAAGTCCAAGTCAACTGAGATTCTATGTCCTAGCTGAATTGCTAAAGCAGTACCTCCCGCTAAGTAAAACCCTCTATCAGTTAAGATATCGCATTCTACTAGCCTGTCTAAAATAGGAATTAAACTGGGGTTAATGCATTCTTGAAACATGCCATTACCTCCCTGGGAATTCCGAAAAAGTTCATAAACATGGTCGCTGTACGTACATCTAATTGTCTGCTGGTAGTAATTACTTTTTTTATCTCATCGATTTCATAAAACCTGAACAACCATCTATAAGCATCCATGCTTCCAAACATGAGAATGCGTTCAATTACCGCTTTACTATGTTTCCTATAATCTATTTGGGTATAGTCTGTGTCCCAAAACAACAAGCGAAGTTCCGATTCTGATAATAGCTTAGTCACTTTTGGAACACCTCTTTCTTTATTGTTCTATCATGGCATTGTGTTCAGCCATTTATTGTTCCTGCCTAAGAATTTTATCAATAAGTTGCTCAATTATCGAAGCCCAATTATCTGGCCTGTTATAGGTATTATTATACCATAAACATGGTATTTATTCACCCTGAAATGCCATAATATCCGGGCTTAGAGCTGTTTTGTTATTACCCTATGCGACCTTCAATTCCTTTATTTTGCCGGCTTTAAATATCCCATCTTCGTTATTCTTCCAGCAGCCAATCCACAACATTGCGCTTTTGGATACCATCATAATCTGCTGTTCCAAACGGCTCATCCAGTGTGAGCAGGTATTTGGGATAATTATCAGCTATTTTTTTTAAAGGAGCTAGTTCTCTTTTCAGCGTTTCTTCTTCCAGCGTTGTCGCTGCTACCTGATAATAGGCAAAATCGTCAGGGCTGATCGCTACAAAATCAACCTCGCCGCCGTCAGCGAGCTGACCGACATACACCTCGTAGCCGCGCCTTCTCAGCTCTAGAAAAACAATGTTTTCAAGGATGTGTCCCACATCGCTTTCTTTTCCTCTGACAAGCACATTCCGCAGTCCAACATCAACGGCATAGTACTTACTCTGGGTGGTGAGAAACTGCTTGCCTTTGATGTTGTAGCGAGTCGCTTCATATAGTATCAGACTGTCAGTCAACCCACGGATATACCGATCCACTGTCTTCTGGTCAACGCCCTTGCCTTCGGATTTCAGAGTGTTTGCAATCTTTGTCAGCGAAACCTTGTTTCCAATATTATGGAGCATGAACCTGGTTACATTCTCCAGCATGTTCACATCCTTTATTTTTAGCCGGGCGACGATATCATTCAGTAAAACAGTGTTGTAGATGTCCCGCAGGTATTCCCGCGCTTCCTTTTTTCCGTGACCATATTTCAGAATGTAGGGAAAGGAACCATTTTCCACATACAGATTAAACTTCTCGTTTTTGGATAGTTCGTGCTGATTAGCGCCAAGACCAGAGCAAAATTCCCTGAAGGACAGCGGCAGCATTTTCAGTTCAACATATCTGCCGGAGAGTAGCGTAGCAAGCTCACCAGACATGAAGTAGGCATTGGAGCCAGTAATATAAATATCGCAGTTTTCTTTCAGGAACAGGCTGTCCACTGCTTTTTCAAACTGCTCTACATGCTGTATCTCATCCAAAAAGATATAGTTCATCCTGCCAGGCAGAAGCATAGGCTTGATATAATCATATAAAAGCCGATAATTACTCAGGTGCTCCAGGTCAATATCCTCAAAATTGAGCATGATGATTTGGCTTTGTTCCACTCCGTTTTCCAGCAGGTAATTGCAAAAAATATCGAACATGGTTGACTTTCCACACCTGCGGGCACCGGACACAACCTTTATGATTTGCTTTTCCTTCCAGCGAATCAGCCAGTCGAGATATTCTTTTCGTTCGATTATATTTTGCATATAAACCTCCGTCTCGCCGCACACAGCGATACAAATAGTAATGAAAAAGTATTTTTCACGCTATCATCTCTATGGTTTATTATACGCATTATACTCCGATTATATCCGAAACTCAATTTAATTAGGAATATACTCCTATTTTATTCTGACCACGATTGTTTCCATGATTGGAAAATTTTAACGACCCGCTCTACCTTTAGCACACTACCATACCAGATACACACAGAATAAGTCCGGGGACATTCCCCGGACTTATTTGCCTTCTTTTCTACACTTTTACCCAGCTTTAAGCCTGAATACTGCGAGGATCAGGCAGATCCGCTTCTTCAATTGTTACTAAATCGCGGCGGACAGGGGCATCTTTATCCACTATGCGCAAGGCCTGCAATCTTATGGATTTCTCCGCCAGGTTCCTCACATACCTGGCATTACCACTGTGAGAATGACGGTTTTTGACAAATTCATTGAGTTGTTGTTTAAGTTTCCACCGGCATCTACTGGTTAATTCATACTCTCTTTCCTGGTATATCTGCAGGGCAATTTGAAATAATTCCTCAGCATTGTAGTCGCAGAAGTCAATATGAATGGGAAAACGGGATCTGAGTCCGGGGTTAGACTTTAAAAAACGATCGATTTCTTGAGAATAGCCCGCCAGGATTACCACCAGGTTATCCCGGTAGTCCTCCATAGCTTTAACCAAAGTGCTAATGGCTTCCTTCCCAAAATCCCTTTCCCCTCCCTGGGCCAGAGAATAAGCTTCATCAATGAATACTATACCACCCATGGCTCTTTTTAAGATCTCCCTGGTTTTTTGGGCGGTGTGTCCGATATACTCCCCAACCAGGTCAGCCCTTTCTACTTCCAAGAGGTGTCCCTTACTTAATATTCCAATTTCATTGAATACTCTCCCGAGAATCCTTGCTACGGTGGTTTTGCCCGTACCGGGATTACCCTTGAAAACCATGTGCAGGGCGGTGGGGTCTGATTTAAGCCGCAGTTCTGATCGTCTGTTTTGGATTAAGGTAAAAGCCGCCACTTCGGCCAGGGTTCTCTTTACTTCCCGCAAGCCAATTAGTCTTTCTAGTTCCAAAAAAGAATCTTTGCGGGGGAAATAACCAGGCACCGGGCATGAGAGAATTCGTTCCCGTTCCTGGTTTATATCCGTAAAGCGCATCGATATTTCCATTCCTTCACCACTTCCCAAGAAAGCTATTTAAGCATCGGAAGAAACTGCGAAGCAGTTTCAATGAGAGGGCTGCAACGTACCGGGGATTAGAACCCGCCAGCTGTTTTATCAATAGGAACCCGGCTGCTTAAAAGCGAGAAACATATTTCTTTATATTATATGAGAAACAGATAAAAGTGGTGCCATGGAGTGATTCTGTCGATTAGCGAAAATTGGCATATTGAAGTTCATATTTATTCTTCCCAATACAAGGCGCAAGCTATGCCTGCGCCCTGTGTGTAATAAGCCCAAGCATAGCTCTAAGCATCCTCATAAGGGTCTCAAAGTATTCTATTCCCGTTGCTACGAAAGTCGAGTTAATAATCTTGTTATTTATATACGTCGCCACGTGGGAGAATAGTAGCTACGTTGATAGTTTTGTCCGAATCGTCTATGGTGAAAATAATCCGGTATTTACCTACACGAAGTCTATACTCTCCTGCTCTGCCTTCCAATGGAATTATATCCTGGCTGTCATTCTTCGGATTTATTGCCAGCGACCGCAAGGCGTTAATAATTCTTTGATCAAAGGGGCTATTGACGCGGGAAAGATATGTTGATGCTTTGCGGGACAGTTTGACTTTATAATTGTTTTTGTTGGCAGAACTCATCTAAGCTCACCCATTCCCCGCGTTCTATTTCTGTCTTACCTGCCTCAATATCTGCAATATCTTCTGGTGAAAGCTCTTCATTTTCAATATCCCTTGCTATTTCAAGCAAGATTTCAAGTTTCTCAACCGGTAGTCGCTGAATTATTTCTTCAATTTGTTTTATGGAAGTAGTCATACCACCCTCTCCTTCCATGTTGTCATATTCTTCTATTGCTTGTTCCAAGGTAATATAATCATCCGGGGCGTCTAATTGTCGCAGTTCTTCCTTGCCAAGGGGTTCATCATCCGGTAACAATTGTTTAATCTCCGCCCAGGTTTTATTCTTTCTTTTTTGTTCAAGCAGATATTTTAGGTAATCATATGCAGATCTTGTATCGGAATCGCTAACTATGCCACCCATGGCCGTATCTTTAATAGCGACCACAGGAAGCATCAGTAGTACCCGCAGGGTGGGGGCTACAACCACCGAGGGAAAGTGAGTTTAGTCGTCATCGCTTTTGGCTTCCAGATTCAACATGGATATAGGCCGGAGCGGGGCCACGGTTGAAATCGCATGTTTGTATACCAGTTGCTGTTTTTGGTCTACTTCAATAATTACGGTGAAATTATCAAAACCTCTTACCATTCCCTTTATCTGAAACCCGTTAACCAAAAAGACGGTTACGGGGATTTTATCCTTCCTCACTTGATTCAAAAAGGCATCTTGCAGGTTTATCTGGCTTTTACTCATTTGATTAAGTCCTCCATTCTATTTCTCTCTAATATTCGCTGCTCTGTACCGGCTCAGCGTTTATTGGACCAGGGTTCCTTGCCGGTACTACATAACTGTTCTCTCTATTCTTCTACACTATTCCGAATTGTCCTTCCATAAAGGTACAAATATTTTTAACCAAAAGCTCCTCATCACTAAAATCGCCTACATTAAACCACTTTATACGCTGGTCTTTTTTGAACCAGGTCAACTGCCTTTTGGCATATCGCCGGGTTTCCCTTTTTATTTCATTTAGCAACTCTTCCCGATTAATAAAACCTTCCAGGAAATAAAATACCTGTTTGTACCCCAGGGCTTGCATAGAGTTATACGAAAGGTCTATCCCTTTTTCCCGCAACGCTGCAACCTCCTCAATCAACCCCTTCTTTATCATTTCATCGACCCGTCTTTCAATTCTGGCATATAATTCTCTTCTTTCCAAGTATAATCCCACCACCGCCAAATAATATGTGTTCTCTGCCCTATCCTGCAAGGTGGAGAAAGCCTTTCCCGTGAGCTCATAAACCTCCAAAGCGCGTACCACCCTTTTCTGGTCATTGGGGCTGATTATTTGGGCATAAGCAGGGTCTATCTGCTCCAATAGGCGATAGACATGAGGCAATCCTTTTTCTTGAATAATAGCGTTCCATTTGTCGCGTATGCTTTGCCGGACTTCCATAGGAAAAAAAGTATAATCATCAACCACTGACTGGTAGTAAAGTCCGGTGCCCCCCACTAGAATGGGAATCTTTCCCCGAGCGTTGATGGTGGAGATAAGGTCTTTTACCAGGGATTGATAGCGGGCAACCGTGAAATTTTCATGGGGATCTGCTATATCAATAAGGTGATGTGCTACTATATTTTGCTCTTCCTTACTGGCCTTGGCGGTGCCGATGTTCATGCCCCGGTAAAGCTGCATGGAATCACAGGAAATAATCTCCCCGTTTATTTGCCGGGCTACTTCCAGGGATATATTGGTTTTGCCAACTGCTGTCGGACCTACGATAGCCGCCAGTTTATACATGAGCTGCACCTCATTAATATATTTAATAAGTGAGGGTAAGGGGAGGGAGTCATACTTCTATAACCCCAAAGGCTATGGGATTATTGGGATTTTCCATAAGCTGCTCTATTCCCAGCCGTTCAAACTCGCGGCTTACCGGCATCTCTTTTACAACTACCCGTTTTCTGGCTACCCGGCAGGCTTCGGCTATAACTTCCCGGCTCAAGGCTTGATGGTTGGCCAGCAGCCTTAAAGGCGCCAGGGCGGTGCTTTTATGCCGTGGTTTACGGAACATGGGGTCAAAATAAACAATATCAAAGGAATTATCCTCTAGTTTCCGGAGATAATCATAATGCTCCGCATTTACTACCTGAATGGAATGTATAGCCTGATCCAGCCAGCTCATATTCGAATGATATACTTTCATCCCCCACTTTACTATGGCCGCGATTAGCGGAGAAGATTCCAAACCTGCTACCCTGCCTTCATGGGCATAATAAGCGGCTACTATAGAATCAGCTCCCAGGCCGAGAGTGCAATCCAAAAAGCTGCTGCCCACTTCTAAGGCACAGGCTTTAATCAAGGGGTCAGCCGTACCTAATTTGCGATATGAAGCTATGCGGTTTTTGGCCATACTGGGATGGAAAAAGAAGCTTTCATCTCCCATATGCAATACCGGTCCGCTGGCCTGCCAAACCAGCACGGCCTGGGCCTCTTGTTCCTGGGCAATAGCCTGTAGGCTTCTTCGTTCCCGGGGAATAAAAGGCAGGCCGGTTTCCTCCAGAAACTGCTTATATTCAGAGCATAATGTAGTTTGCGATTGGGTGGTGGTCGCTATTATTTTCACACTTACCTCTTGAACATCCGTTCCAGGTCGGCCTGCTTCCAGGCGATTATGGTGGGACGCCCGTGGGGACAGTTCTTATAATCATCAGTGATAAAAAGCTCTTGTATTATTTGCATCATCTCCCGGTAGTCCAGTCGGGTTCCGGCCTTGACCGCCTTCTTGCAGGCCATTTTTATTATAGCCTCATTTTTAAGATTAATCCCTTGTCCCCCGGCCAGGAGTTCTAATATTTCAAATAGAACCTCCCTTTCCTGCCCGGCTATGATGGCCGGAGTTCCCCGCAGAAAAATGGATCTGGGACCGGCTTGCTGCAGGTCGAAGCCCAGTTCGCCAAGGATCTCCTGGTTTTTTTCCAGCAATTCCATATCCCGCAGCGACAAGTCCATAAGCAGGGGGAAAGCCAGCATTTGCATCTCTCCCCGGGAAGCGGCATAAAACTGCTGCAGCCGGGAATAGATAATCCTCTCGTGGGCGGCGTGCTGGTCTACGATATTGAGGGTTTGCTCCTTTTCCAGCAGTATGTAGGAATCCCAGAGCTGGCCCAGTATTTTAAATTCATCATATACCCGGCTGACGCTACCCTCAGCCTGCTCCTCAGGGTAGAAGGGAATCCAGGGTTCTCCCCCCGTCTCCTCTACCCGCTTATCCGCCTTGCGATTATGCATAAAAGGAATCACGGGCTGTTCTTCTACCTTCTGCTTGGCTGTTTTCCGCCCGGCAGCAGGATAGAACGGCTGGGAACGGTTCTGGGGCAGGTTGTCCTGCAAGCGATAATCTCTGGCATTCAGGGTATCGCGTAAAAGCCCGCAGAGCGAGCGGAATATACTTTGCTCATCCCGGAAGCGAATTTCGCTTTTTTGTGGGTGAACATTTACATCTATACTATCCGGCGGCACCGCTATCTGCAGTATGACCAGCGGCTGCTCCCGGGCCAGCAGCAAACCACGGTAGCCTTCATCCAGTGCCCGGTAAAGCAGAGGACTTCTAATCGGTCTTTGGTTGACGAAGATTAGCTGCCTTTTCCGGTTCATTTTCGCTACCCCCGGCGGGGAAATCAAACCAGAGATGCTAAGGCTCAGGCCTTCCCATTTTACCGGGATAAGTGGTTCCAGGAAATCCCGGCCGAATATAGCTATTACTGCATCATTTAAACTGCCATTGCCCGGAGTACGAAACAGCTGTCTTTTTTCATTACTGAAGGATATGGCAATATCCGGCCGGGCCAGGGCGTACTTTATAACCAGCTCGTAGGCATTATTCCCCTCTGTTACCGGGCTGCGCAGGAACTTTTTGCGGGCGGGTGTATTAAAGAATAGATCAGATACGATTATCTTGGAGCCTTCGGGGCCGGGAAAATACTGCAAATCCAGGATTTTCCCGCCTTCGATGAAGCAGTGAATGCCCTCCTGTTTTTCCTTTTTACTGTATATGTCAATGCGCGAAACCGATGCTATGCTGGGAAGAGCTTCCCCCCGAAATCCCATGCTCATAATCCGCAAGAGGTCGCCCTCATTCTCGATTTTACTGGTAGCATGCCGCAAAAAGGCCAGGGGAAGTTCCTCCATGGAGATCCCTTCCCCGTCATCAGTCACCTCAATACTATCCAACCCGGCCCCGGAAATCTTTACGGCGATGTTCCGAGAAGCAGCATCAATAGCATTTTCCAGGAGTTCTTTGACAACCGAGGCCGGTCTTTCAATCACTTCCCCAGCCGCAATTTTATTTATTACATTATCATTCAATAGTTTTATGGCCATCTTACAAAACCGTTTCTGTATCCTTATGCACTTTGTAAATCCTTAAATCATCTTTTACCCGATCCTGCAGGTATAGCAGGTCAAAGGGACGCTTCTTGATCATATCCTGGTAAGCGGCGCGGCCTTCCTCCTGACACTGCTGGCAGGCATTGGCGGGAATGCTTATGCAGAACACATGAAAATGCTCGCCCGTCCGCTGATGGGCCCGGGACTCAATCATGCGAAAACCGCCGCAATTCTGGCAAATACGCAAATGGTTAATCTGATCCTCATAAATATATTCGGTATCATAAAAGATGCTTTTATTGTAATTAACGAAATTGCCCGATTTCTTGCGGTTATCGGCTATAGTATCTTCGCGGTTTTTATAGGCAGTCCATTGCTGGGCTACCATTTTCTTAATATATTCCATATTACGGGGGGATTCCTTAAAACGAGTCGGGTTGTAATCCGGTTCCCGCAGGTTGGAATAGTCAATTCCGGCCATGGCCATTATCAGACCCATATTGACATAGGGCAGGGCCGTTTCCACGGAATAACCGCCCTCCAGCACCGCAATATCCGGTGCCAGCCGTGTATTCAATTCGGCGTAGCCCCGGGCCGAAAAAGCCATATTGGCCAGGGGATCGCTGTAATGATTATCCTGACCGGCCGAGTTTATTACTATATCCGGTTTGAAGTCCTCCAGCATGGGCAGGATAAGCTCATCAATAGCATAGAGGATTCCATCATCAGTAGTTTTCGGGGCCAAGGGGAGATTTATGGTGGTTCCGTAGGCCAAGGGTCCTCCCAGTTCTTCCATGAAGCCAGAGCCCGGATAGAGGGTGCGTCCGTCCTGGTGAAAAGAAATGAAGAGCACATCCGGGTCATGCCAATAAATTTCCTGGGTTCCATCGCCGTGATGAACATCAGTATCTACGATGGCCACCCGTTTTATCCCATACTTCTGCCGCAGGTATTCAATCATTATGGCTTCATTATTGATATTACAGAACCCCCGGTTGCCGTGGCTTACGGTCATAGCATGATGCCCCGGCGGGCGAATTATGGCAAAGGCATTTTTTACTTCTCCTTGCATGAAAGCATCGGCCATTACCAGGGCTGAGCCAGCCGATACCAGGTGGGCTTCGATAATCTGCGCCTCCACCGTAGGAATACAGAAATGCAGTCGGGCTACATCACGGATTTCGGCCAGGCGCGGGTGATATTCCTTAATCTGGGGCAGGTCCATTATCCCCTCTTCAAAGATCTGATCGCGGGTGTAGAGAAGCCTCTCCTCTCTTTCCGGATGGGTAGGTGATATGGCCCAGTCAAAGGCAGGGAAAAATAGAATTCCGGTCGGTTTCATGAGCTCACCCCCTTGTATTCGGATATAAATCCTGGTGCTATCTGTATCCCCACATCAAAGATCTTGCCGGAACGACTCCAGCCGCTTATGATGTTGAACTGTTCTTCCATATAGAAGCTGGATTCACTGGCATAGGACTCCATTCCCTGCTCCCGGCACATATCCAGCAGGTATTGCCGGGCCATATTTTTAGCATCTCCCAATTGCATTCCTCCCCGGTCATTAAGGCTTCCTCTTATCCCTCCCGGACCAACGGAGAAGAAATTATTGGGGGTATCTACATGCAATTCCACAGCCAGGGTGGGTCTAACCACGGCTGCTCCCAGGGCATTGGCTACTGGAGAATAGTCATGCAGGAATGAGTCTACCTCCATTCTGGCGGCTACCTGAGGAACAATGGCGGTGGCCGCCGCTCCTATACCGATTATTTGATCTAACTTGAACTTGCGCCGGTTCACCACTTCCCAGACCTTGTAGGCCGGCTCGTTTTCCCATTCCCGGAACATAGCTTCTATACTGGCTACCAGTCGTTCTATGACTATATTGACTACCTGGTGGCAAAGCTCGGAAGATTCTATTCCTGCTTTGCTCGCCAGTTGCTGCAGTTTTTCCGCGGATTGGCCAGCGTCTCCTATCCCCAAATCCATCTTGCAGTTAAAGGCATCCGTAACGGTGGGATAATCCCCCCCGAAGCAGGCGGCTGCTCCCCGGCGGAAGTTTTGTACTCTTATTTCCCCATCATAGTCCAGGCAGCTATCCCCTCCCAGGGCTACTGAATTTACCGCGAAAGCGTTTATATGGGTATATTGCTTACCCAGTCGTGCTCCCTTGGAAGCATAGAGGGGAGCACCGGCTATTATCAAGGCGATATCTGAAGTAGTACCGCCAATATCTAAAACCACGGAATTAAGATTCGGCTGGCTCAAAGCCAACCCACCCATGGTGCTGGCAGCAGGGCCGGAAAAAACGGTTTCACAGGGTCTCCGGAACGAGGTATCCAGGCTAAAGGTACCTCCATCGGCTTTCAGTATATGTACCTCGCTGTCAAGACCCCTCTCTGTTATGGCCTGATCGATTTCCGCCGCAAATCGCATCCATTCCTTTACCGTCATAGCGGTAAAATAGGTAGTTGCTGCCCGGCGGGGAAAATTCAGCTTGTTGGATATTTCGGAACTAAGGGAAACGGATATATCAGGATAGCTGGCAGCCAATTTACTCTGAATCTCTCTTTCCAGGACATCATTGCGATTGGCAAACTTGGCCGCTACCGCCACCCGCTTGATACCCGCGGCAGCAATCCGGGCCAGGATATCATCGATTTCCTTCTGATCCAGCTTTTCAATAACATTACCTCGAAAGTCCACGGTACCACGGGCAAAAAAGATATCCGGACAGATATCATAGGCATCATGAGGTAAGCCATGACCCGGCAGCATAATAAGAGCGGTTCTTTCCCCCCGGCCGGTGGCCAGGAGATTGGTTACCAGGGTGGTACTGAAAACTATCCGTTCTATCTTCTGTCCTTCAGCACTGGGCAGCAGTTCATCCAGCACCTCCAGCAAGGTGCTTTTCAGATTAATATCATCAGTAGGTTTTTTTATCGTAGCTATAATGGTACCTTGCTTAAAGAGAACTCCGTCAGTGTATGTGCCACCAACATCGATCCCAATCAACATTTGCCTCACCTCCTCATTTATTTATCATCAAGCATTTTCTGCCATTGATACAATAATTGCAAGGCCTCCCGCGGGCTCAAGTCATCGATATGCAGCTGTTTAAGCTCGTCCACCACGGGATGGCTGTCACTAAAGAGCAAGGGTTGGAGCAGAGTAGGTGCGGGCCGGCTGTCCTTATTCTTTTCCAAACCCTGCAGAATATCCTCTGCTCTAATAATAAGCTTTTCCGGCAATCCGGCCAAACGCGCCACATGCAATCCATAACTTTTATCCGCCTTTCCCGGTAAAACCTTTTTCAAAAAAACCACCGTATTGCCGGTTTCTTTAACGGAGACACTGAGGTTTATGATCCCCGGCAGTTTTTCCGCCAGGCGGGTAAGTTGATGATAATGGGTGGCAAAAAGAACCTTGCTCCGGCTGTTTTCCAAAAGATACTCGCTTACGGCCTGGGCAATGCTCAATCCATCATAAGTGCTGGTTCCCCGTCCTATTTCATCCAGGATTACCAGGCTATTGTCACTGGCGTTGTTTAAGATATTGGCGACCTCTATCATTTCCACCATAAAGGTGCTCTGACCGGCGGCCAGGTCATCGGAAGCCCCCACCCGGGTGAAGATTTTATCCACCAGACCGATCCGGGCTTCTTCCGCCGGAATAAAGCTGCCCATCTGGGCCATGAGCACCAAGAGGGCCGCCTGGCGCATAAAGGTGCTCTTGCCTCCCATATTGGGACCGGTAATAATGGCAAAACGAGCCTTATCCCGGTCAAGCTGCAAGTCATTGGGAACGAAACGGGCTTCGCGCAAGGCCTTTTCCACCACCGGATGTCGTCCCGCCCTTATTCTTATCTTACCACTATTATCTATTTCCGGTCGAATGTAGTTGTTTTGGTAGGCCACTTCCGCCAGTCCCTGTAAAACATCCAGAATCGCTATGGCATGGGCGGTCTCCATTACCCGGGGTAAATAGGGAATAAGGGCTTCTCTTATTTTTATAAACTCCTGGTACTCCAGGGAATAAAGCCTTTCCCGGGAGCCTAAGATTTTTTCTTCGTATTGTTTTAATTCATCGGAAATGAAGCGTTCGCTGTTGACCAGGGTTTGTTTGCGGTGGTAGTCGGCTGGTGCCAGGGAGAGGTTGGATTTAGTGATTTCTATATAGTAGCCGAAAACTTTATTGAAGCCGACTTTGAGGTTTTTTATCCCAGTTCGCTGCTTTTCCCGGTTTTCAAATTCCACCAGCCAATTCGAACCCTCTTGGGATAGTTCTCGCAACTCGTCAATTTCCTGCTTGTAACCAGTTTTTATCAATTCGCCTTCTTTTATCCCTAGCGGGGCCTCGTCATTTATAGAGGCGTCAATTAAGGCAAATACCTCTTCCAGCGCATCCATAGCAGCGAGCCTTTGCAGGATTTCACTCCGGCATGGCTGTAAGGCCTTTTTTATATCATTGATTACCGCCAGCGATGACTTTAACCCCAAGAGATCACGCGGGCTGGCTACACTGGCACCGATCTTTCCCCCCAATCTTTCCAGGTCATTTATGCGGGATAAAAGGGGGGTAAGTTCCGTTCTCAGCGAGAGGGTGTTTTTCAATTCATCTACCGCATCCAGCCGTTCTTCAATCTCCCCGGCTTCTCGCAGCGGCTGTTCAATCCAACGGCGCAGCAGGCGCTTGCCCATAGCAGTGCGAGATTCATCGAGTATGGAGAGCAGGGAACCCTCTCTTTTGCCTTCCCGCAAGGTAGCCGTCAGTTCCAGATTGCGCCGGCTGTAAAAATCCATCTCCAGAAAATTATCGCTGCTATAACAGCGCAGGCTCTTGATGTGTTGGAGACTGGTTTTTTGCGTCTCTTCCAGGAAAGCAATTATCCTGGCGGCAGCTTTAATGCCGGCCGAGTAGGATTTCAGGCCAAAAGACTCCAGGGAAGCAACTTGCAACTGGCGCAATAGGAGACTTTCTGCTCTTTCCAGGCTTAATGGCAGCTCATCCCATACGGTCAAGGTAATATTTTGCTGGCGCAGCCATTCCTCTTCCCAGCTGCCGGTCAGGCTGCCGCTTCCGGCCAGCAGGCATTCTGCCGGGGAAATACGGAGTATTTCGCTTTCCACCCGGGACCGGGCATTTTCCCCGGCTATTTCACTTAGCCAGAACTCACCCGTGGAAATATCTATGTAGGCAATACCTGTACAAAGAGGCTCTTCTTCCACCGCCGCTAAAAAGTTATTCTTCGCCTGGTCCAGCAATTGCTCTTCAATTATAGTGCCAGGGGTAACAATACGAGTTACTTCGCGCTTGACTATGCCTTTGGCCTCTCGGGGATCTTCTACTTGTTCGCAGATAGCCACTTTATATCCCCGGTTGATAAGACGCGCCAGGTAGTTATCCACGGAATGGTAGGGGACTCCACACATGGGGATTTTGCTTCCGGCTCCGCCATCTCGTGCCGTAAGTACGATTTCCAGCTCCCGGGAAGCTATCCGGGCATCTTCAAAAAACATTTCGTAAAAGTCACCCAGGCGAAAAAAGAGGATAGCGTCCTGCTGTTCCTCTTTTATTTGCAGGTATTGCTGCATCATCGGGGTATAGTCAGCCAATAAAATGAATACCTCCTAAAAAGAAAGACTCAGCAAAACCAAGTCTTTTTCATTAAAAACTATTTAACATTGTTGATATTACATATTACAGCTGCCGCCGCAGGAGTCGCAACCACTGGAACAACCACCAGACAGGGCTTGATTCATAGCAAAGTATACCGCCTGCATGAGGTTGTCAAATTTCTCCTGGGCTGCCATCAACTCATTAATGATGCTATTGCTTTTTAGTTCCTGTTCCAAGTTTTTTAAATTAGCTTGTTCTGCTTGTCCAAGGGACAGGCCATCCTGGAGCTTGTTTTCCATCTTGCTCTTGGCATCCTGATAACTCATGATAAGATCATAAGCTATATGATCCTGGGATACCCTGGCTTGGCTGGCCTTAAGTCCTTCGATCTCTTCTGATTGCGCCACGGCATTGCCCAGTTCAAACGCCATTTTTATAATTTCTTCACTGGTCAAAAAAGTTCCCTCCCTAGATCTTATTCGTTAAAAATTTCTCCAAACAAAGAAAAGGTTTTGGCTTCTGTTATTTTAACATTAATCAAGCGCCCGATTAAGTCTTTTCCTCCGGAAAATATAACAATACGATTACTTCGGGTTCTGGAGGTCAGTTTTTGCGGGTTGGTTTTACTGGGTCCTTCAACCAGTACCTCCTGAATGCTGCCCTGTAGTTCCTGGTTTATTTCTGTAGCAATCTGGTATTGCCGCCGGTTCAAACGCTCCAAACGCTGTTTTTTCTCTTCCAGAGGAATCTGCTCGGCCAATTCTGCCGCCCGGGTTCCACTGCGCTGCGAGTACAAAAAAGTAAAAGCCGCATCAAATCTTACCCTCTCCACCATATCCAAGGTTTCTAGAAAATCCTCTTCCGTTTCTCCTGGAAAACCTACTATTAAGTCGCTGGTAATGCTTACCCCCGGAACATAGTGGCGCATTCTCTCAACTAACTTCAGGTAATGCTCCCGGCTATAGTTACGGTTCATCCTTTGCAATATCCGGTTGCTGCCTGCCTGCAAAGGAGCATGAATATGCTCGCAAAGCTTTTCACATTCAGCTATCGCCTGCAAGAGACGATCGGATACATCTTTGGGATGGGAGGTAGTAAAGCGGATACGCTCAATACCGGCAACAGAATTGGCCCGGTACAAGAGGTCGGCAAATTCTATTTTTTCACCCAGGCCACGGCCATAAGAGTTCACATTTTGTCCCAGGAGGGTTACTTCTTTATATCCGGCAGCCGCCAATTCTTCCAATTCCCGTATTATATCATCCGCCTTACGGCTTCTCTCCCGCCCCCGGGTATAGGGAACAATACAGTAGCTGCAGAAATTATTGCAGCCAAACATTATGTTGACAAAAGCACTTAACCCAGGCTTGCGACAAGAAGGCAAAGGTTCAACAATGCTACCTTCCTTTTCCCAGACTTCAAAAACCGGGCTCCTTTTCTCTTTCGCCCGGGCAATCAAGTAAGGAAGCTCGTGGATGTTATGTGTGCCGAAAACCACATCTACTCCGCGTTTTTTAAGCTTTTGCCTGACCTCGGGCAATTGAGCCATACAACCGCCAAAAGCAATTAAGAGTTCCGGTCTCTTTTTCTTTAATGACGCAATTTCCCCGAGTTTGCCATACACCTTGTTCTCAGCGGAATGGCGAACACTGCAGGTATTAAATACTATGAGGTCAGCTTCGCTGAGATCTTCCGCCTGATTAAAACCGCTGCCTTCCAGCAAACCGGCAATGGTTTCCGAGTCGCGGACATTCATTTGGCAACCGTAGGTCAATATTCGATACTTTAAAGGTTTTTTCTCTTTATCGCCCATTAGAGCAACTCCTTTGTGCTAATATTATTTCCTTGTATGGTCCCTAATAGTACTGAATATGTTCCAGCAATAAGTCCGGGGACAGCGAACTATACCCGGACTTATCACTTTAGTTGCCTTCATTCTCTAACTTAGTTCCCCTCATTACTTTTAAAAGCAATCAATTGCTCCAAGGCGGCAATGATTTTATCTGAAGCAGCAATCATTGCCTGTATGTGTGCTCTGGCCTCATCCTTATGGCCTTGATTATTAGCTTGAATAGCCTCCCGGGCCAAAGTATGAACCTGTTCATGGGGATTAGCAGCCAGCTGTTGATAGAGTTCCAGCGTTCCCTTATCCTGGACCGACTTGAACCAGCGGGCTAAACGGCATTGCATGTGGGTGGGCACACTATCCGGCTCAGCGAAAAGGTTATGTTCTACAATAAATTGATATTTGCGGACAAAGCCGTGATGATCATCAATTACCTGCCTCAGCACTACTTTATCAGGCAAACGATATTGTTCCAGAATATCCCGGAAGGCTTGGGAAATATCATTAGTTTCTCCAGCAATATCAACAATAGCGGAGAAATTATCCATTTGCTGGTTTATATCCTCGATTATCTGGTCTAAATTGCTGATAAGTAATAGCATATTATCATTCACCGTACTAACCACTGCCGAGATTTCCTGGGAGGCAGCGCTTTGTTCCTGCATGGCTGATGAAATATCCATAACTGCATCCTGTATGTTGACGATTTGCCTAATAATATGCTCCATCCTGGCGATAACCCGACTGGTAGTCTGGTTTTCTTCCTCAATAGCTGTCCCCATAGATTCAATTTCCACTACAAAATTACCGATATTCCCCTGGACTCCGCTAATCAGGCTACTTATCTGCCGGGTATAACCCGCAGTTTGTTCGGCCAGCTTACGGATTTCCTCTGCAACTACAGCAAAGCCACGACCGTGTTCGCCGGCCCGAGCTGACTCTATGGCTGCATTTAAGGCTAATAGATTAGTCTGTTCGGAAACACTCATAATAGTTGAAGTTATTTCACCAATATCACGGGATATCTTCTCCAGTTCCCGCGCTGAATGGACCGTACTTTCCCCCCGTTCCTTTAACAGCTGTCCCACTTCTTCAAAGCGTTTCATCTCTTCTTTACCTTCTTGGGCAGCCTGGGATAGTTTCATATAAGTCTCCTGCAGGTTTTGGGCCTGTTCCGCTACCATGGATGAAGCTCCAGCTATCTCTTCTACTCCAGTATCAGCTTCGCGCAGGTTTTGCCCGGCACCTTGGAGCTGACCGCCTACATAATCTAACTGTTCGGCAGTCTGTCCCAGCTTTACTACTGATGAGCTGGCAACATCATTCAGGAAATAGGCGTTAGTAGTCAGATTCGAGCTCTTGGCGAAAAGTGCATACATGACCTCCCGAAAGCGTTCCAGCAAATCGGAAAATCCATGGGCCAGCTTACCGATTTCATCCTTGCTGCTGAGGTCTATCACCGCAGTCAGATCGCCCTCACCAACCCGAACCATACTATCTCTCAGGGGTTGCAAGTGCCTTAAAGCGCGGTTTAATACCAGATAGGCTATAATACATACTAAAAGTAAAGAAACTATTACTATAAGCAACGAACGGCTCTTAGCCCGGTTCTCTGCTTGAATAAAAGTATCCCGAGGAATCTCTCCCTGTACAAAAGCTATTGCATTGCCTTCTACATCTTTAATCGGTACCAAAGTTAATATCACCCGGTTATCACTGGTTTTTCGGGAAAGGCTATTCCCCTGCTCCAATTTCTCCAGGTCCGCTGCCTCCGGGTTTACGCCCAGGGCAGAGCTCTGCCACAATACACTGCTCTCTTGCTTCTCCAGCGCTAAGATGCCGTACTTGCCCTGCTGCAATTCACTCAGAGCTTCACCTACAGCTTCTTCCAGAGATATCCCAACCTCATATATACCTACTAACCTGTCTTCAACCACCAGGGGATTCAGACAACGAATGCCGAAACCAGTGACCCCTTTCTCAGCAGCCATAACTTGTTGCCTGCTTTGAATGACTCTGGCCAGCGCCTTGCGGTAACTAACATCATCCCCATATTGTTCAGGTTTTTGGGCTCTCAATATTGCTGTACCATCAGCAGAGAAGAAATTTAACTGAGATATGTGATGATCTTTTTGCCATTGCTCGTATACCGGGAGAACCAGTCCAAGCAATTCTGCTCGATCCTGCTGTATAAAGGCCTCTTTAATAGCAGCGTTGGCAAAAAGAGAATTGGATAATATCTGAGCTTCTTTTTCAGCATCCCTGACACATTCAGCAACAGTATCAGAGGTCTGAGCAATATATTCCTTTTCAAAATCTTTTACCAGCATACGTTGCAGCATCAAGCTGTTCCAGTAGAAAAATCCGAATACTAATAGATTAAATATAACCAGCATTAGAATAATCCGGGTTTTTAAACTACGCTGAACCACTATTGCTACCCCCTTTATTGGTACATATTTATCAAGGATTCTACCACATCTAACCAGGAGGGTACAGGGGTATTATTCCAGACGTTCATGGACCTGACTATCAATTCACATACGGGACAGGCATAAAAAAACAGGGGACTTTCCCCCTGTTTTAGCCAATACTACTATTAAATTAGCTCATCAACAATGTTGTTTATTTCCCTTTCCATTATCCCACCCGCAAATTTAGGTTCACCATTTATAAGGGTTATGGGAAAAGTATAACCCATCTGAAGAACCCGGCGAACCAGGGGATAATTATCAAAGCCGGTTTTATCCGTATCTACATATTTGACTTCAACCTTGTCTCCATAAGTACCTTTCATTGCTTCAGCAAGTTTCCTGGTTTGCTCCTCATAATCAATAGCTGATCCACAGCTACTCGCGGAATCGCAACCACTGCAGCTTCAGCCACCGCTAAGAACTTGGGTTCCCTGGATTATTTCCACCAGAACTCTTCCGCTACTTTCACTCATATTTTAAACCATTCCTTTCTTGAGACATAAATACCAGGGAAAAAGTCTCAATTAATAATAATCATAGCCATCTGTTTAACTGGATAATACCAGCAAAATAAGGAAAATACAATATCTTATGCATATATTATACCCATTCCGCCAGATAAGTTGTTTCTTTGAGGGGTAGAAGGGTTTATTATTTTTGGCATTCCCCATTATGATGGTGTTCTTTACCACAATCACATCCGGGCGGGTGAGCGGATATAGCCTCTAATTGACTTTTCACCTGTTGCCTGATGCCGTTAAGGTATATATCATAGAGTTTCTTCTGCTCTTGTAATTCCTCGGGATTTAAGCCCTGTTCCCTCTTCTTTTTGGCCAGTTCATTAATCCGCTTAATTATTGCTTCGGTCAAAAATGTCCCTCCTTTTCGTTTTTCAAAGGATGGCTCAATTATAGCTTAATGTTCCACATAGTTGGAAAAATATTTTCGGAATTGAAAAAATGCTTATATTGCATACTACTTTTGAAGGGAATAAATCAATCCAGGAAAATGGGAGGTGAATAAAGTGGATAGCGAAAAAAAAGAGTCCCCCGATCCCGGCAACAAGAAAGATACGGGTAAACGGGTTAAAACAGGCAAATCTGATGATCCGGGGCTAAAGAGTGCCGGTCGAGAAGGTATTTTAACTGAGGATAAAGGGTGGAAAAAGGGAATCTAAGGTGACAAGGGGGTGACAAGGGGACGGTTCTCTTGTCACATCATATGGGTGACAAGGGGACGGTTCTTTTGTCACCTCAATTTAGCGTCAGAAAATCATCATCTTGCTGTTCCTCCTATTTTCATAGGTGGTTGTGGCGGGGGTTCTGCTGCAAAAAGTTATTAATATCCATTGGCTTGTATAAACAGTCGCTGCTTTAGAAAATCTTCCTTACCAGGCGGCAGAGTTGGAAGGTCTTGAGCGCGTTGGGGCCAGATGCTGCCAGTAGTTGCCGGGCGGCAGCCTGCAACTGTCTTTGCGCAATCTTTTGGTCACTTAAATACATGGCGAGAAGTCCCTCCACTACCACGCGGGAAAAGTCACAGTCATTAAGCCTTGCACTCTGCGCGTGGGACTGGGAAATAAAAACCTCCAGCCGCGAAATGCATTCCCGATTATCCGCATAATAAAAAGTGAAATTGAGGTCTCCTCCCTCGCGGTCTTCTTCCTGATCAATGAAGTAATCCAGCAAGATATGCAGGCCACATATCCAGGGGAAATAGTTTTCCACCACTTTCCGGCTCTCTACTGGCGGCAAGTCCTGGATAGAGGCCAGGCCAAAAAGGGCGAAAACTGCCAGGGTGGAACCTGCGGCTGCAGCAAATTCCTGCCAACGAAGCCCCGGGTAGGCGTAGAGCTGTTTCTTCGCCCATTCCCTTAATTCCTCTTCCCTTTGCCACGGATCGATGTGTTTTATTACCTGCAGGTCTATGTACAGGCGGACCAAATGAATGAGATCTGGATAAACCGCTGGATAAGATGGGAGTTGCTTAACACAGGACTGGCAAACTCTTACCAATTTTTCTATATACCCCCCATCCTCCTGGCTGGGATAGTAGGAATAATAGTCCGGTAGCAGGCTAGCTTCTACCGGGCTGAGAGCATCCTCCAGCGAGCGGTGCAGTTGGCGGAAGGCTTTGCCATCACTGCAAGCGGTCCGGTCACAGAGATTATCCAGGTAATCGCACAAGGTCTGGTAGGCAATAATCAAGCGCAGCAATAGAGTTTCCTTTTCCCGGTAAGGAACAGCAAAAAATGCCCCTCCCTGGCAGTGAAATCCTTTATTATGAATGCTGCTTAAGGCCTGCTTCCTCAGCTCTTCGTTAGGGCAGAGACGGGCCTCTTGCTCCCATACCTTTAGTTGGCTTTTTACCTGACTCAAGGTAAAAAGAATATAATGAGAGAGCAAATTCATGCGACCGCCCCGCAGCCCGTGCTGCATGAGTAAAGCAAGTTTGCTTTCCTGAGTTCTGTTGGCCAAACCGGGCATCAATTAACCACCTTTACCAATTCGCCTTCGTTGTCGTAGCTGAGGCGAGCATAGTATTCCTCCATTATAAATAGCGCAATATTCTTCATTTCTTTAATGGCGGGGCTAACGGGAAACAATTCGAGACTGGCCAGGGCTTTTTGCAAAAATTGCCGGGAAATGGACCGGGCATATTCGATGGCTCCGCTATCAAGCAGTATATTCTTGAGTTCCCGGGTATCAAGCTGGCCCGTTTCCCCCGCCAGTATCTTTCTTAATAAGCTCCCGTATTCCTTAGTTTTCAGGGCATATATTATGGGCAAGGTGATATTGCCTTCCTTAAGGTCATTTCCAGCTGGTTTACCCAAAGCCTGGCTATCTGCCACCAGGTCCAGTATGTCATCAATAATCTGGTAGGCATAACCCAGATAGAGGCCGTACTCTTCCAACAATGAAGCATATTTTTCCGGCATGCTGCTGATCCAGGCTCCTACCCGGCAACTACAAGCAAAAAGACAGGCGGTTTTGCTGTAGCTTTTTTCGTAATATTCTTCTTCACTGACATCGAGATTAAAGGCCAGTGACAACTGCTTTATTTCGCCCTGGCACATCAGCTGTATGGTCCGGGTTATCTGATCCATAACCTGGGGAAATGGGTGCTGGTTGATCAAGTTGAAGGCTGTGGCAAAAAGCAAATCTCCGGTGAGGACGCTGGTTTTATTATTATAGCGGCTGTTGATACTCTCCTGTCCCCGGCGGGTGAGAGCCTGGTCAATCACATCATCATGCACCAGCGAAGCCAGGTGAATCAACTCAACCGCTACACCCATATCCCTAACCATCAACGGGTCATGGGGATAGGGTGAGGCAGCCAGGTAAAGCAGGCGAGGCCGCAGCATCTTACCGCTGCTTTCCAAAAGGTAGTCGATGATAGGTTCCACCTGGGGGTTTCCCGTACTCAATACTTCCCTCATCCGCTTTCTAACACTATCGGCGGGGAATGGGTAGAGTTTTAAAGCTGTGTCCAGGTTGATAGCTCAACACCTCTTTTTATGCTTGATATTTACTGGTATTGTGCCCCAAGCTGTACAAAATATTCTGTTCTATCCCATAAGTTTCCTTTTCACTTGTTCATGGGCATAGTTTTCCAGGCTATCATCCAAAGTGCCTTCTATCTTAAGGCCCTTTCTCTCGGCCATGGCCTTAATGAAGAAATCAGCCACCTTGGGATTTTTAGGCAGTAGAGGTCCATGCAGGTAGCTGCCCAGCAGGTTTTTGTATCTTATTCCTTCCTGCTTGTCCTCTCCGTTGTTGCCAAATCCTTTTATAACACGACCAAAAGCTTGCAGTCGCTTATCAATAAAATAAGTCCTTCCCCCATGATTCTCGAAACCGACTACGCTTTCTTCTACCCCATTTAAAGTAGTATGGATAAGAATATCGCCTGTAAGCCGTTCCTTAAATCCCTGGGTAAAGAAAGAAAAGAGCCCCAGTCCCTGCATTTCTTTGCCCTCATGGGAACGGTAGTATTCACCCAAGAGCTGGTAAGCTCCACATATAAATAGTACGGGCAAGCCCTCCTCAATAGCCTTCATCAGGGAATCCGTCTTGCTGACCAGGTCCTGTAGCACCAGTTCCTGCTCCCGCTCTGAGCCTCCGCCCATAAAAAGCAGGTCTATATGCCTGAAATCAAGGTTATTACCAGGATTTATATTTTCTATACTGGAATCATATCCGTACCATTCCAGCCGTTTTTGCAGGCAGAGAAGATTACCTCTGTCACCGTAAAGGTTCATCAAATTAGGATAGAGTTGAGCCAAATGAAAATGTGCCATATACACCTCCAGATTAGCAAAAAAGTCGCCGGGAGACGGAACAGTAGTTTAGCGATTGTTCAACTATTGTTAAACTATGACTCCACTGCAAAAACCTCTTTTGTTGCATAAGGCTTGCATAAATATACCAAGCGAGCGTTGGCGAAGCATGGATGCAACACTTAGGCTTTGGCTAGCAGGCGAAAGGGGGCGAGCGGTATATCTATGCAAGCTAATTAATATTTATAAACTTTTTGCAGTAGAATCAACTATGGTTTAACCATTAATAAGCGGCTTAGCTCATGATTGGGGTTGGTAAGCCTTTTCCGTTTCCTCCCCGGCCCCACTTCTCTTTTCCATCTCCCTCAGGATGCGCTGGCAAGCAAACAGAGCGGTATAGCTGCAGAGTATATAACTGCTCTCCGCGCTGCCCTGCACTGCCAGCTCAATGGCCCTCGGCAGTTCTGCTTCAATTCTAATCCTTTCCTGAGGGAAACCAGCATATTTGAAGCGTAAAGCTATGTCGCCGCTTCTCTGTCCGGAGCAAACAATCTGTTCAACCATCACATTCTCGTACTCCAATAATTCCACATCTGCATCCCAAATCCAAGAGATGTCACGGCCATCAGCAGCATTATCGTTTAAAGCAAAAAATAGATTTTTTCGGCTTGGGTCATAAATCAAGCTGGCCAGGGTCTGGTTTAGTGCAGCCGGGTTCTTAACCAGGGCCAGTACTACCCTTTTGCCGTTTATGAAGAAAGCCTCCATCCGTCCAGCCTGGGGTTGGAAACTGGCAATAGCCTTCTTAATATTCTCTTCCTCCACCCCCAACAAGCGGGCCAGGGAAACTGCCGCCAGTATGTTATAGGCATTGTGGAAGCCCTGGTAGGGACTTTTGAGGGCCATTCCGTCCACTTTCAATTCAATATCCGGACTCATTTCCAGCTCCTGTCCGGTAAAATCCCTTTCCGGGTTGCAGCTATGGCATTGAGGACAGCTATATTGACCCAGTTGAGCATAGTGATATTTCTCATATTCCAGCGGATGACCACAAAAGGCACAGTATCTTACTTCCCTACTATCTATACTCCGGTTACTATCACAGGAATTGCCATCAAAGCCATAATACCGGCATTTAAGCCCGGTTTCAGCCTCGAAGTTGGCGGTCAAAGGGTCATCAGCATTGAGCAGCATTTCGATTTCCTGATCCTTTACCGCCTCCTGAATCAATTTTATGGTATGATCCATTTCGCCATAGCGATCCAACTGATCCTGAAAAAAATTGGTGATTAGAACCAGGCGAGGCCGGGTTTCCCGCAAGAGCAATGGGACTGTAGCTTCATCGGTCTCCAGCAAGGCATAATCAAATCTCCTGCTGCCGTAAATATCGCTCTTTTCAATAAAAGCGGTAGTAATTCCAGAAAGCATATTGGCTCCAAGTCGGTTATGCACCAGGCTGTAGCCTTGCTGCTGGAGAATTTCCGCCAGCATGTTGCTGGTGGTAGTCTTACCATTGGTTCCGGTTATTACTACAATCTCCCGGCGGATGTTGGTGGACAGGGTTCGCAATATCCGGGGATAAATCTTACGGGCTATCCGGCCGGGTAAAGAAGTTCCCTGATGACCCAGCAGGCGGCTTATATAGATTAATATCTTCCCGGCTATAACGGCCAGGGTGAGGCGCAGGTTTTTCATCTTAATCCAGCTCCTAAAGAAATTATTAAGAGATTAGCTCTATTTGATCTCACAATAAAAAGTCATCAATAATAAAAAGTGAATCTGATTGCGCTTGAACGGGGAGATGCACCTGGTATATTAACCCCTCACACCTTACCCCTTACTCCTCACTTTTCTTAATAATCTAACACAAGATAATAGCAAGGGGCAAAGCAAAAGGAGGGCTTTGTTCGCCCCATTAAAAAAAGGCCTGTCAATAACAGGCCCTCATATTCGGTATTTAGGACCCCAGCCACCTGCCCAGGTCGAATCCCCGGTAATAACGAGGAGGGGACTGATCATACAGGGTTTGGTAAAGTTGCTCCAATTTTAAGGCCATTTTGCTGGCAGAAAGGCTTTCCGCCTTTTGGCGGGCATTGAGCTGGTATTGGCGATAGCGTTGATTGTCAAGCAGCAGGCTAGATATAGCATCGCTAAAGGCCTCTATATCCAAAGGGGTTAGAAGTCCGTTTTTCTCATGATCCACCATATCCTGGACTCCGTAAGCTCCCACCGCTACCACTGGAAGCCCAGCAGCCATAGCCTCAATTAAAACCAATCCCTGGGTCTCGGTTACGGAAGAAAAAACGAAAAGATCAGCAGAGTAATAAACATTTACCAAAGTGTCAAAGGGCAGTGCTCCCGTAAAAACAACATCCTTTTCCAGCGAAAGACCTAAGTCCAACACCAGTTTTTTAAGCTCGCTCTCCAGTGGTCCCTGGGCGGTTAAAACCAGAGTGCTGTTTGCTACCCGCTTTTTTACCTGCTGGAAGGCCTTTATGAGAAACTCCAGATTTTTTTCCCGGGTTAATCGTCCCACGAAAAGCAGCACCCGGTTTTCGGCGGGGATATCGTAATTCCTCCGCAGCCAATCCTTATCTCCTGACTCAAATTTATCCAGAGGTACGCCGGTAGGGATTACGCTAAGCGGAGTCTTAACCTCGTTTTGTTTTAGTATTGTCTGTACCTCACTGCTTGGTACTACCACATGGCTGCACTGGTTGCAGAAGCTTACACTGTATTTGATTGCCATTTCCCGCGCTAGATCCTGAGCAATGGGAACATAATGAACATATTGGTCGTAAAGGGTATGGTAAGTGAAGACTACAGGAGTGTGATACTTGCGGCCATAGTGAAGGCCGACCCGCCCCATGGTAAATGGTGATTGAACATGGATAATATCCAGGTCAAGTCTCCTGACCAGCATATTCATGCCAGGAAAAATGGGAATGGCCAGAGAAAAATCAGGGTTGGTTGGTGCCGGTAAAGAAAAGAAGCGGTATACCTGTTCTTCCTCTTGTTGGAAGTTAGGATAGCTAGGGGCAAAGATATGGATATCGTGTCCGAGGCGGCTCAATTCTTTCTGGAAAGTTAAAATCGAGGTAACCACGCCGCTAGTGTAGGGAATAAAGCTGTCAGTGAAAATGCCAATTCTCAATATACCTGTCCTCCTTCATTCCTGTGATTGCTCCTAAATCCCCATCCCCTAATGTTCCTCTACCAATCAATATATACTCTTCACTGCTTTTTAGCAAGATATGGTAAACGCCCAGACTCTCCAAAATCCACCGTTAACTAAAGTGTCGGCTTGCAGAACTAGTAAATCCGAGTCTATTAGCCAGGGACAATTTTTCTTGATTATGAGCGCTAATAATATCCCCTGAATTTACTCAATTTAAGGTTGATTCACTGCAAAAAGTTATAAATATGCATTAGCTTACATAAATATACCGCTCAGCAAACATAAAAGCGACCGAAGGGAGTATAGTTGCGCCCAACAGGGCGCTACGCGTGGGCAACACCTGCGGCTCGTCTCGCGGCTCAAGGGGTCAGGTTTCCATCAATTATTTACAGGCATTCCTGCCCTACTCATAAAACTCATAACCGGCGATCTGTATTCCTTCGCCCAGGTCTGACATCTGACCTGCCGCTATGACTCCTTCCTCGGCGGGCCGTTTGAAGCCCTTCTGCTGGCTCCGGGCACAGTTGGTACAGAGAGTGGTATTCACCAGGCGTTCCAGACGAGCCGGCTCGATCTTTTGCCCGCAAGCTTCACAAACACCATACTGGCCATTTTGCAGGCGGGACAGGGCATCATTTACTTTCTCCAGCTCATATTCCAACATTTCCAATATACCCAGATTGGTTTCCCTTTGGGTTACCTCACTGGCAATATCAGCCGGGTGCTGGTCATAAAGGGAAAGCTCATCACTCCACTCACCCAGGGGAATAATCAGTTCATCCCGTTTTTGTTTAATAACCTGCTCTATTTCAGCTTTGCGCTGCATTAAATTATCCTGGTAGTCCATCTTATCACCTCAATTTATGTAAACTGCCTCCCATGCCGCATGTCATATATTAACCCATACTCCTCACAAAATAATCCTTGACTTCACTGTAAAACCCTTTTGTTGCATAAGGGTTGCATAAAAACTAACTTCTATTGCACCCTTAGCTGGTTTTGTACTATTGCTACCAGATCCGCAATAAAATCTCCAATTAGCGGTACATTTAGTATAATCAACTTTTGCAAAAAATATATTACTATAGCTGCCAGAATGGTAAAACCTATAGCCATTCCAAAGCCGCGGGATAAGCCGGCCCAAAAATTTATAAAAAAGAGGCGGCGCGGATTTCTAAGCATTTCCAGATACTCAGCAATGCCCAATTTCTCCATATTCAAAGATAGTTCGTCCATCTTCCGGTTTAATTCCTGAAGGTAATGGCTATCATCCCGACCCGGTTCCCTTTCTGGCATAACTCCCCCTCCACTCTCTTATTATTATTCCAGATTGCGGGGTTTAAATACATTTTCAGAGCCCAACAGTCCTGGATAATGATATCCATAGCAATAGTTTATATATCTTCCCTCATTAAAATAAAGGGGAAAGCAAGCCCTCCCCTTTTCCTCTTCCTTCTCTTCTTTTTCTATAGTGCTTTTATGATTTTTAGCATCCTATCCTTGCAGTTGGGCCACAACCTCTGCACAGCGTTGGCATAATGTGGGATGTTTTAAATCTTCGCCTACTGAATTCTCAATTATCCAGCAGCGTTCACACTTGCTGCCCTCGGCGGCTTGAACCATAACACGGATTCCCTCAACCCCCTCCAGGGCCAGGGCTTCTGCCGGCGCTTCCGTTTCCGGCTTCAGTTCCGCCCGGGAAACAATGAATATTTTTTCCAGGCCGGCGGTAGCTTTCAAAAGTTCCGTCCATTCGGGGCTGGCATAGATGGTAATCCATGCTCCCAGGGAGTGACCTATTACCTTCTTGCTCCGGGCTTCTTCCAGGGCTTTGGTAACCACTTCCCGCAATTCCAGAACCCTTGACATACGGTTTTCGATAGCCTGGTTGAGATACTCATCATTAGCTTGCGGCCATTCCAACAATTGGACACTTTCCGCCTGCCCTTCCTTCTTGAGATAGCTCCAGATTTCCTCACTGCTGAAGGCCAGTATGGGAGTAAGCATTACCACCAGGGCGTTAATTATATCATAGAGTACGGTCTGGGCTGCTTTCCTTTCCGCATCCTGCGGGTGTGAGCAATATAGTTTATCCTTCAAAATGTCAAAGTAGATATTGCTCAGGTCAACCGTGCAAAAATTGTGCATGGAATGAAATACCACATGGAATTCATAATCCTCATAAGCTTTGGTGACCCGGCGGATTAATTTGTCCAGCTTGAGCAAGGCCCATTGATCGAGTTCACTCAGCTTATCATAGCTTACCCGCTCTTTCCCGGGGTCAAAATCAAAAAGATTACCCAGGATAAAGCGGCAGGTATTGCGAATCTTGCGATAAGCCTCCGCACTCTGCTTTATTATATTGGGCGAAACCGAAACATCATTGCGGTAATCGGCGGATGATACCCACAGGCGCAGTATATCTGCTCCCATTTCCCGGGTCATCCGCAGTGGGTCCACCACATTACCCAGGGACTTGGACATCTTGCGGCCCTGCTCATCTACCACAAATCCATGAGTCAAAACCTCTCTATAGGGGGCAGCACCCCTGATTGCCACCGCTGTCGAAAGGGAAGAATTAAACCAGCCACGGTGCTGGTCGCTGCCTTCCAGATACATATCAGACGGCCAGCGCAGTTCTTGGCGCGGTTCTAAAACAGCCATGTGGCTGGAACCGGAATCAAACCACACATCCATAATATCGCTCTCTTTGCGGAAAGTACTTCCGCCGCAGTGTTCACAGCTGCAGCCTGGCGGCATAAGTTCTGCCGCCGTTTTCGCAAACCAGATATCAGAACCATTCGCAGCAAAGAGCTCGCTCACCCGTTGGATGGTTTCATCGTTTATCAGGGCTTCCCCGCAGGATTCACAGTAAAATATGGGAATAGGTACTCCCCAGGTACGCTGCCGGGAGATACACCAATCCCCCCGGTCTCTAATCATATTGAAAATCCGGTCACGGCCCCAGGATGGAATCCACTTAACCGTATCAATAGCATTAAGGGCATCCTGGCGAAAACCATCAATGGACGCAAACCATTGTTCCGTAGCCCGGTAGATTATAGGCTGCTTACAGCGCCAGCAATAGGGATACTGGTGTTCAATACTTGCCGCCTTCAGCAGCATATTCCGTTTTTCCAGCTCTTCTATAACCGCTTTATTGGCATCATGAACATAGAGCCCCTGGAACTTTTCGGCTTCTGCGGTGAATCGACCCCGGTCGTCCACCGGAGAAATCACTTCCAATCCGTATTCCTGGCCTACATGAAAGTCGTCTTCACCATGTCCGGGAGCGGTATGTACGCAGCCGGTACCAGCTTCAAGGGTGACATGTTCACCTAATACCAATAGGGAATCGCGGGCAAAGAAAGGATGGTGGCAAATCACCCGTTCCAGCTCTTCCCCTTTATATTTGTCCAGAATCTGATAATTATCCCAGCCCAGCTCTCCGGCTACTGCTTCCAGCAATCCTTGAGCCAGGAGGTATTTTTCTCCTTTTACTTCCAGCAAAACATAATCAAAGCCCGGATGCAGGCAAATTCCGGTGTTGGCCGGCAGGGTCCAGGGGGTGGTGGTCCAGATGATAACAAAGGCATCTTCAGGTAAAACCCCCTTTCCATCCTTTACCGGGAACTTGACATAAATGGAAGGGGAGACCTTTTCATTGTATTCCACTTCCGCCTCGGCCAGGGCCGTTTCACAGTCCCCGCACCAGTATACCGGCTTTAAACCTTTGTAAATGAAACCTTTTTTAGCCATTTCTCCAAATACTTTGATTTGTATAGACTCAAAACCTGGACTCAGGGTGAGGTAGGGATCTTCCCAGTCTCCGCGCACCCCCAGTCGTTTAAATTGTTCTTTCTGTATTTCCACATATTTAAGGGCATAGTCGCGGCAGTGTTCGCGGAACTCTACCACATCCGTCTTATGCCGGTCAATACCCAGATTCTTTATGGCCTGCTGCTCGATAGGCAGGCCATGCGTATCCCAGCCCGGGATATAGGGAGAGTCGTAACCGCTCATGGAGCGGTATTTAACAATAATATCTTTCAAAACTTTATTAAGGGTATGTCCCAGGTGAATGTTCCCATTAGCATACGGCGGTCCGTCATGCAGAATAAACTGGGGTCGGCCAGCGTTTTTCTCCTGTATGCGCCGGTATATGTCAATTTCATCCCAGAACTTCAATATCTCCGGCTCCCTCTGGGGCAGGTTGGCCCTCATGGGAAAACCGGTTTGGGGAAGATTCAAGGTTCCGTCATACTTTCCTTTAGCCATCTGAATTACCACCTTACTGTTTTGTAATATATAACTGACTCTACTACAAAAACCCCTCTTGTTGCATAAGGGTTGCATAAATATACAAAGCGCTGGCGAAGCCTGATTCGGAACGACACTGGGGTCGTTCCCTACACACCCTTCGGTCGCTTTTAATGTAGCTGAGCGGTATATTTATGCACGCTAATGCATATTTATAACTTTTTGCAGTGACATCATAACCGGGTTAAATATGTTCCCCGCATCTTTAAACAACCGGGCTTTTATAATAAAACAGGAAGCAGGTCTAATCCCCCACCTCGTTGCAGCGGTTTGTTGAAACTCTCTCCCGCTGCTTAAACAAAATACCTCTCTCCCAGGGGGTGAAAGGTATCCCAAAGTGCAGATTTGCCTGTATCTCTAAAAATCTTATTAATTTTAGCATATAGCTGCAAGCAAGACAACTTCTGCCGGGTTTTTTAGCTCTATCCCTGTTCCTTGGCCTACTTCTCGAACCTTTTCTCGCAAAGCCCCTCTAATACGCAATTATTACACTGCGGCTTGCGGGCCTGGCAAATCCGACGCCCGTGGAAAATCAAAAGATGATGGGCTTCGCTCCAGCATTTTTCCGGAATTTGCTCTTTCAAGGCTTTTTCCGTCTGCTCAGGGAGCTTGCTGTTCACCAAGCCCAGGCGGTTGGCCACCCGGTGTACATGGGTATCCACGCCCAGACCGGGTTTTTTAAACACTACCGACCTTATCACATTAGCACTCTTGCGCCCTACACCGGGAAGGCTCAATAATTCATCGAAATCGGAAGGCACCTCTCCCTGGTATTGCTCCACTATTATTTGCGCCATCTTTTTGAGATGACGGGCTTTGTTCCGGTACAACCCCACTCCCCGAATCTTCTCTTCTAATAGAGACAAATCGATTGCCGCTAGAGCTTCAGGGGTTCCGTAATCAGCAAACAGCTCCGCCGTAACCCGGTTTACCTGTTCATCGGTGCTCTGTGCCGAAAGAACCACCGCCACCATAAATTGAAAGGGACTGCTATGCTGGAGCAGAGTGCC
The DNA here is from genome assembly GCF_000014725.1 of Syntrophomonas wolfei subsp. wolfei str. Goettingen G311. Taxonomy (GTDB): domain Bacteria; phylum Bacillota; class Syntrophomonadia; order Syntrophomonadales; family Syntrophomonadaceae; genus Syntrophomonas; species Syntrophomonas wolfei. The sequence goes on along the minus strand of NC_008346.1, from coordinate 1,087,397 downwards.
GGCCTCAGGATATTCCTTTTTTAAACACTTAATTATCTCAATACTACGCTGCAATTCTAACCTCCTGACCCTTCAACCCTTCATTTTATTATACAATGCAGAGCCCTGCTGACAAGGTATATCATGGAGACGGGTCTTTTGATATATTACGATATATCAGGAGTACCGTCCCCATAAGAGTACCGTCCCCATATATGAAGAAGGTTCTTTGACTCATTCAGGCTTATTGGTTAAAATGTGGTGATAGAACCAGTGTGGGGCAGGCATAGCGGGTTCATACTAACCCACTTTTCATCGGTGGTTGTAGCCCCCAGCCATGGCTGGTTAGTAAGTAAAAAAAGTTAGGCAGGTATTGGATTATGTCAGCGGCAAAAAAACGTATGCAGGCGGAAGTGAGTATGCTCTTAGTAGCAGCTATCTGGGGCAGCACTTTTGTGGTAGTAAAAAACGCCTTGCAGGAAATCGGCCCCTTTCTCTTCCTGGGCCTGCGTTTTTTGCTGGCTTTTTTAATACTGCTCATATTGTCTTTTCCCTGTATAAAAAAAACCAATCGCCATACCTTGCTCGCCGGAGGGCTTTTAGGCCTGTTTCTTTTTATTGGTTATGTCTTTCAAACCATTGGTTTAAAATATACGACCTCCACCAACGCTGGTTTTATCACCGGAATCAGCGTGGTTCTGGTTCCTATAATCTTTTCTCTGCTTTACCGTCAACGGCCAACTGTCAGTACTACAATTACCGTGATCCTGGCGGCTACCGGCCTGTTTTTCTTGTCCTTCCCCCGCAACTCTTTTTCGCTGGCTTATGGTGATTTCCTGGTGCTCATCTGTGCCTTTGGCTTTGCTTTTCATATTATCTTTGTTGACCGCTATTCGCACCAGCATAATGCCATTGCTATAACCGCAGTGCAAATCTTATTTGTGGGTATCTTATCCTTGCTGATTGGACTAATAAACGAACCGTGGCCCGAGCATTTTTCCGCCAACCTTTTAACTGCTCTTTTTATCACTGCCGTTTTCGCAACTTCACTGGCCTTCCTACTGCAAAATGCTCTGCAAAAATACAGTACACCTACCCGTATTGCTATAGTTTTAACTACTGAGCCAATTTTCGCAGCCCTGGCCGGTTACTTGTGGGCAGAGGAAATTCTATCCCACCGGGCGATGTTCGGTGCTGGATTAATTTTAGTCTCTATGCTAATCTCGATCCTTACCCGAAAAAGCAAAAACCTTATAGAAGCTAATGCGTAAAGAAGGGAAACAGGAATGTTTTTTAATAATATTTTCGAACATACATCCCAGGTTTCAAAAACAAGAGCACTGGTGAAAAGTGATTTGCAGTTGTGTTTGAACAGCAAGGTGTAGTAGGAAATCCTTGACCCCTCACTTTGTTATCTGGGGGATAAAAGCAAGCAGCTTTTCGGCTTCAATTCCTCGAATTTCAACAATTTTATGGCGGGAGGTCTCGCCCCGGACGATGCGGATATCCTTTTTGGGCAACTTGAACAACTCAGCCAGAAACTTTTGCAGGGCCTGGTTGGCTGCGCCCTCTACCGGCGGAGCCATGACTTTGATTTTTAAATCGCCTTCATGTTCGCCCACAATTTGATTGCGGGACGAGCGCGGCTGCACCTTGACTCCAAAGCGGAGCCAGTCGCCATTTCTTTCCGTTCTTATTAAAGGCTTATTCATAGACTTATTCCTTCAGGTTTACCTTTTCCAAACTCTCCATTACTTCTTTGAAATCCTTACTATAAAAAAAATTAGATAGCTCTTCAATCTTTTTCTGATTCTTTTCCAGAAGTTCTAATTCAGCACTTACCTGGGATTTCAACTCCACATTGAATATGTTCATTCGTTTTATTATTTCCTGATATACCATCATTACTTCAATTATGCGTTTTTTAGATTCCTCCAACATCAGATCGGCTTCTTTGCGGGCACTGGATTTCAAGTCTTCGGCAGTCTGCTGGGCCAGTATAAGACTATTGTTCATGGTTTCTTCCAGCTTGCGGTATTTGCTCAGTTCATATTCCAGGTTTTGAATCTTTTCTTTAAGGCTGGCGTTCTCACTGTACAGGCTTTCATAATCCTGGGCCAAGTTTAAAAGATATTTTTTCACTTCATCCTGGTTAAAGCCTCGCAGCGACTTGGGGAATTGCTGGTTGCGTATTTCCATGGCAGTAATCATATAAGCAAGCCTCCCTGATTCAAATTACTGTAAAATAACAAAGGATTGATAAGAAAAGTGAGGGGTAAGGGGTGAGAGTTAAAGTATCCTATTATTCTTATTACTAAAGTACCTACTAACTCACTTTTCACCCGGCACTGAAGCTTATTGATTCACGATATTTATCAATACGCTGAGTAGCTGGGGGGCCACTGCATAAATCCCTAAAGTTGCTTAAAGATTGTACTTTAATCCTTTTCAGCAAACAAAGGCGAGCTGCCAAGCCCGGCAGGAAAGAGTTTGAGTAAGCTGCCGACTCGTTCAGGATTCCATTTCCCTGCCTGCAAGTCCTGCGCTGTTTCCATATAAAGCCCAACTGTTTGCTTCAGCAATTCAGCCGGATAATATTGTCCGTCAATCCGCAAATATTTAAGTCCGGCTATAAGCAGTTCCGGAAGCCGCTGAATAAGAGCCAGGTCATAGGGATAAAATATCTGGTTTCGGCAACTGCCATCAGCCCGTACCCGATATTTTTGCCCCCACTCATCCTGTAAATAATAATCCTCCTGCAAGCAGTGAAGCGGACAGTCTTCACCGACATCATTGGCAGCAGCTGGCTGTACCGCCCGGGGGAGGCACAAATCAGTAATTATTCCGGCAAGAGGACCATGAACCAGCAGTTCCGTTTCCTCTACCTGGCTAAGTAAAGATTTGACCCTGCTCCACTCCAATTCCAGGGAGGCAGTGACGCCGCTCATACCCTGTTTCCGCCAGAAACGCGCTGCCCGGTAATTACTTGTGTTTAGACCATGACCACCCCAGATAGCCTGTCCCAGGCTCTGGAGTAGACGAAAGCTTCCCGGCTCGTTCACAATAAAGCCACTCAGACCGGAAAGCTGGCTTATGGTCCGCAAGTCCTCTTCCATCATCCCTAATTCACTTTGGCTAACTATCCGGGGTGTCTCCACCCATATTTCTATATCACTGCCAACCACCATGGACAAAGCCGCCTTTATCTCCTCCGGTCTCCAGCCTGAGGGGCAGCGATTATCGGCTGCATATTCCAGTATAAGTCGTTTTACTCCCAGAGCCGCCATTGCTTCCAGACTCTTAAAATCGCCAATTTTAACCCTCCAGCAAGGCTGCTGCTCCAGCAAGGCAATTCCCGGACCTTCCGTGACTTCGGGGGGTTCATTGGTGGCCAGTTTTTTCAATTTCACGGCCCGGGTAGGAAAGAGGGGTTCCCTTTCTCCACTCAGTCCAATGGATTCAATTCCCGGCCGGCTAAAAAGATTGCCGCTGCAGAAGTCCCGTACTCGTGTTTCCGTTAGCTTCTGGTAGTCCTCTTCATTAATCTTATAAGCTTCAGGGTCTTCCATTATCTTGTCGAGGGCCTGGCGATATATCCCAATAATATGAGCCAGGTATTCTCCACTGCGCATGCGGCCTTCTATTTTCAGGGAAGTAACCCCGGCTGCCAGTAAAGCTGAGAGCTGCGGATAAAGACATAGATCATTGTGGGCCAGGTAATAGGCCGTAATCTCGCTCTTCCCCGCCCCCTCCAGGCGGTAGGGCCAGCGACAGGGCTTCAAACAGCGCCCTCGATTACCGCTTTCACCAGCTACCAGGCTGCTCATATAACACTGCCCGGCATGGGCGATACAAAGGTCGCCAAAAGCGAAGAATTCCAGGGCCAGTTTCGAGCCGGTATGAATTTCTTGGATTTCCTCCAAAGAAAGATTCTTGGATAATATAGCCCGGCTAAAACCCTGCTCCTCCAAAAAACGAGCCGCTTGCAGATTGGCTATACCCATCTGTACACTGGCATGTAAGGGCAAGTTCAGCTGCAGTTCCCGGTACAGATCTAACACGGCCATGTCCTGTATTATTAAGGCGTCAACTGCGATATCCTGCAGGAAGAATAAATAATCCTTGAGTTCGTTTAGTTCTGCATCATAATAAAGATTGTTTAAGGTTATATAGATTTTTTTCTCTTGCTGATGTAAAAAATCGACTGCATCCCGCAGTTCCTGATCGGAAAAATTATAGTCTTGCCTCAACATACGCATATTGAAGCGTTTGCCCCCCAGGTAAACCGCATCTGCACCTGCTGCAGCTACCTGCTCCAGAACATCCCACCTGCCCGCCGGAGCCAGCAGTTCTACATAATTGCCAGGCATCAAAAATCTCCTTTACACTAAAGCATATAGTAATTCAACCACTATTTTTTGTATCAAAGTAACCGCCAGGACAGCGATAATGGGGGAAAAATCCAGCCCGCCGGCAGCAGGAATAAGCCTGCGGAAAGGAGCCATAATCGGCTCTGTAACATCGTAAACAAACTTAATTAAAGGTTGGTAGGGATTGTGCCTAACAAACGATAAAATACAGCGCGCGATTATCAACCATACCAGCACATTGAAAGCCATATTGACAATCTGTACAATCTGATAAATAGCCAATGCTCATATTCCTCCCTGTCTTAATACCTCACTAACCCCCCATGGCCCGGGGGCCACAACTACCGATGAAAAGTGAGTTAGTAGGTGCTTGAATGACAAGATGTAGTGGGAAATAACTAAACCCCTCACTCCTCACTTTTCTTACTAATCTTTACCCAACTCGATTGATCTCTCATAAGCCTTTTCAACCGCTTGAAAAAATGCTCGGCGCAATCCGTTTTCTTCCAGTTGGCGTATGCCCGCTATAGTCGTGCCCCCGGGTGAACAAACCTGTTCCCGTAAGATCGCGGGATGTTCCCCACTTTGCTCCATCATCTCCATGCTGCCTTTAACGGTATTCACTACCAGTTGTCGCGCCAGCTTTAAATCTAATCCTACCTGGAGAGCAGCATTCATGAGGGACTCCACCACCAAAAAGACATAGGCGGGACCACTTCCCGATATAGCAGTAATGGCATCCATATGTTTTTCTTCCACCATAACACAAGTACCGAGTTGCTCAAACATTTTTGCAACCAGCTGAAGATTCTTATCGGTAGCGTAGCGCCCAGGTGAGATGGCTGATACTCCCTGTCCCACCAGGCAGGGGGTATTGGGCATTACTCTTACCACCGGCAAATGCAGGCCTATTTCATTCTCATAGCTTCCGGTTTTAATACCGGCAGCCAGTGATATCAAGAGATGCTCCGTAGTCCACAAAGCCCGGTTGGCATCCAGGACCATCCTTACCTGCTGTGGTTTTACTGCCAGGATTATTACGCGACTGGATTGCAAAACTTCTGCGGCTTCCGTTGGAACGGCATTAAACTCCTCTTGAAACAGCACTCCCCTTTCCGGGTCAATATCATTTACCAGCAGAGAATCAAAACCCAGAAACTCAGCACCCCCTATCCCCTTCATCAAGGCATAAGCCATTTTCCCACAACCAATCAGCCCCAGGCTTCGCAACACTATTTCTCACCCCCGAAAGGATTGGCGAATCCATGCTTGCGCATGAGGGAGCGGTGGTCTTTAGCTATTTCCACATTGCTGGGGGTAAAGATAAATATATTCTTCCCTAATTGCTGGCTATGACCTTCCAGTGAATAGGTAGTCCCACTGATAAAATCAATAATCCGCTGGGAAACCTCGGGAGGGGTATTGTCAAAGTTCAAAATCAACTGTTTCCTGCTTTTCAAGTGATCTGCCAATACCTGCACCTCATCGAAGCTTTCGGGTTCGCATACCACCACTTTAAAGGTCTTGTTGCTATGTATGCTGACAACATTGGTCGGACCCCGCTGGTTTTCTTCACTATAAGCTGGCAATTCGATGATTTCCTCTCTTACCTCTTCTCTTTCCACTCCTAACCATCTCCACAGTCCATCCATTACACCCATTTTTAAGCCTCCTTTACATATGAAACCATAGACCCTTTAGTGAAACAGGGCACTGCCAATCCGAACCAGATTGGCGCCTTCCTCAATAGCCACAGCATAATCCTGGGACATCCCCATGGATAAATACTTCAGATTCACATTCTTATAATTCCTATCGATAAACTTTTGCCGCAGTTGAAATAATTCTCTAAACAGCGGCCGGGCTCTTTCCGGGTCAGGATCCAGCGGGGCCATGGTCATCAAGCCATAAATGCGCAGAGCCTTGAACTGTTCGGCAGCGGCCAGTACTTCTCCCAGTTCCGTCGGCTTAAAACCAGCCTTTTGCTCTTCCCCGGATATATTCAGCTGAATCAGAACCGGCACCTCTTGCTCCAACACCAATCCCCTCTTGTCCAATTCCTGAGCCAGCCTCCAGCGGTCCAGCGAGTGAATCAAAGTGGTTCTTCCCACAATATCCTTAACTTTATTAGTTTGTAATCGCCCAATCAAATGCCAGTTAATACCGGGCAGGCTCTCCCTTTTGCTCAATAACTCGTTTACCCGGTTTTCTCCAAAATCATTTATTCCCAGACTATGTGCCCGCCTAACTGTCTCGATATCCACGGTTTTACTGACCGCTACCAGGGTAACTTCGCTGGCTTTCCGGCCGCTCTTAAACGCTGCCTGCTCTATCTTGTTCTTTATGCTTTCCCAGTTATTTTTTATCTTTTCCATAATCATATCACCCCCGGGTGCAAGTCATCTTCCCTGATCCCAGCTAAGACAGTATTTAGGACCTTATGTGATAATAGCATATTTTAGGCCTTGCTGTCATGCTGGAGGATGGAAAAGCTAGATTACCAGGAAGCTTACCCCAAAAGTGGAGCCCTTGCCAATCTCACTATCCACAAACACCTCTCCTCCATGGGATTCCACAATATGTTTGACTATGGATAAACCTAAACCGGTTCCCCCTTGCTGTCGGGAGCGAGCTTTGTCAACCCGGTAGAATCGTTCGAAAACCCGGGGCAAACTCTCGTGAGGAATCCCCATGCCGCTATCCTTTACGGTTGTGATAATACGGCTGTCCCGCCGTTGGCATTGGATTACGATTTTTCCCTGTCGGGGAGTATATTTTATGGCATTATCCAGAAGATTGATAAATACCTGGCCCAGCAAATCCTCATCAGCTTGAATCAGTGGCATGGGATAGGGGTGTATAAATTCAACATGCAGGCTTTTTTCACTAATCTGTGGTCCAAACATATTCATTACATTGCGAATAGAACGCAAAAGGCAAGCCGGTTTCAAATATACTATGCGTTCCTGGGATTCAATTGAGGATAAGGTTAAGAGATCCTCAATCAGACGGGTCAAGCGGTTGGTTTCGGTATCAATAATAGATAGAAAACGCCTGCAGGTATCACTGTTTTCCATGGCACCATCCAAAAGCGTTTCCACAAAACCTTTAATAGAAGTCAAAGGGGTTCTGAGTTCGTGGGACACATTACCCACAAAAGCCGATCTAATCTGGTCAAAATTGCGGGCATCGGTAACATCATGGAATACTACGATAGCACCTTCAATTCTCTCATGGTGATCCTTCCTGGGAACAGCATGAACCCGAAAAACTAAGGTACTGGGGCTGATAGTAGTTTCAGTAAAGCTTTCATTCCCGGTTGTCAGTACTTCGTCAATCATATCGCTGATTTCCCGGTTTTCGCTTATCTGGGTTAAACGCTTCCCCAACAATACACCCTCGCGTACCAGAAACAGGCTTTCTGCTGCCTTGTTGGCCTGAATAATGCACCCATCAATATTAAGTACCAGTACCCCATCAACCATACAGCTCAAAATGGACTGCATCATTCTCTTCTCCTGGGCAATGTCCATTTCAACTCACCTTTCTAGCTTTTGGCCTGTCCTTCTACAAAACGGTATCCTACACCTCTAACCGTCTCAATATAGTCAGGATAAGTAGAATCATCCCCTAGCTTCTGCCTTAAATGGCGGATATGGACATCAACCGTTCGGGTATCTCCCGAGAATTCATAGCCCCAAACTTTCTCCAGCAATACTTCCCGAGTGAAAACTTTACCCTGATTCGATGCCATTAGCCGTAAAAGCTCAAATTCCTTGGGAGTCAGCTCCAGCTTTTCTTCACCAATAAAGGCTTCATATTTTTCGGGAACAACGGTCAACTCCTTAAAAACATAGGCTTTCTGGCCCATGGCCTTTTCCGCCTTGAGGATACGCAAGGCCCGGAGCCGGGCTTTAACCCGGGCAACCATTTCCCTGGGGCTGAACGGTTTTTTAATGTAATCATCAGCCCCCATTTCCAGACCTAGAATAGTATCTATCTCCTCCCCTTTGGCAGTAAGCATTATTATCGGAATAGTCTTGTACTCTGAATGTTGTTTCAAAGTTCGACATACCTCCAGGCCATCCATTTGGGGAAGCATTATATCCAGCAATATTAGATCAGGCGGGGCATCTTTAACCATTTCCAGAGCACACTGCCCATCATAGGCCACAGCCACCCTATACCCTTCTTTTTCCAGGTTGAATTTTACCAGTTCAACGATATGAGTTTCGTCATCTACTACCAGGATTTTGGCATTCTGCATCTTGACACCTCCATCCTAAACACAGATAATTATTCCCGTTAGCTCTGTTTGTTGATTTTTTAATTTTAGCATAGAATATTAATAGGAGGTGCATTAATGATGGATTCTCCCGACAGCAACAGCCATGAGAAAGGTCTTGGACCCCTGCAGCGCCTATCCGACAAGCAGGTAAATTCCTGGATTACCATCAGCAAAGTCTATCCTCCCGATGATATAGTGATTGAAAGCATGCTCAAGTTCTATGGTATCCCGGTTAGAATATCACGACGCGAAATACCTCAGTTCCCTTTTACTACCGGACCATTGGCCGAAGTGATTATTGCAGTGCCTGAAGAGATGGTAGATGAGGCCCGTGATCTTCTGGAATCGGAAAATGCAGGAAAATAATATCCTGCATTTTCTTTTTCTACCTTTGTTTAAGTTGGTCAATGGTCTTGATAAAACTATTCAGATCAGTGAATTGCCGGTATACTGAGGCAAAACGAACATAAGCTACTTCATCTCTGCGTTGCAGCCTGTCCATAACCATTTCACCGATAGCCTTGCTGCTGACCTCATGCTCATAAAGATCTCTTAATTCTCTTTCGATGCTGGCTACCATGTTTTCCATTTCTTCCATACTGACCGGCCGCTTTTCGCAAGCCCGGGCAATACCATCAAGTATTTTTTTCCGGTCAAATGCTTCCCGGTTGCCACCTTTTTTTATTACCAACAGGCCTCTCTCTTCCAGCCTTTCATAGGTGGTAAATCTTCTCTTGCAAGCATTGCACTCACGCCGCCTGCGGATAAAGGAACCATCATCACCGGAGCGGGAATCAACCACCCGGCTTTCGAACTCCTGGCAATAAGGACAGCGCACTTATTCATCACCCCTTGAAGACCAAGTCCTGCCTGCCCTTATTATGAACAAAAGCAAGATAGAATTCAAGCTTTAAGCGTGCATTTGCCGGGTCTTTACAGATGTTCTTCATCCAAGAGGTAATCCCTCCGGTAGGGGTCAATCTCGTTAGCTACCGGCATTTCCACCAGGATTACATCCCGGCCTATTCTGACAATCTTATTCCAGGGTACCGCTAGTTCTTCCCGGCGTGAAAAAAAACTATAGCGGCGATTGTGTCCGGGCAAAATCAAGGAAGTAACCTTACCGTTGTCCAGATCCAGGTCTATATCAATAATATTGCCCAACTTCTTACCATCCAGGATGTTTACCACATCCCGGGCTCTTAAATCCGACACTTTAATCATTGTTGAACCATTCCTTTCTTGAAACGCAAAAGGTCATGAAGGAATCCCCTTCAGACTTTTTACCTCTCCATATAATGCTAATTCCCAAAAAATCAGGCTGCTTTATTCGATTTAGCTAATATACTGACCACCTAAGCAACTCCATGCTTGCAGATTCCAACGACAACTGCTCAAGCAATCTACCAACTGTGTACAATTCTAATATATGAAATACAGCCGGAAATGTTTCCGTTGCTCTCTCCCCTGTCTTGTTACATAGTCAGCAGAAAAAACCAAATTATTTACGAAAATGCTCAAGGTTTTTTCCCAGCTCTTCGATAAAATTAATGATAAACTAATTTTCATACGGGCTGGACTCACCTGGAGAGGCCCGTCACAGCACAGAACGATTGATGTGCTGTCGTTTCCTAATTCTATTTTTGGGAGGAATAGCGCTTATGATGCGGTCTCTTTATACTGCCAGCTCAGGCATGTACGCCCAGCAACTCAACATCGACACCTTATCCCATAATATGGCCAATGTAAACACCGTAGGTTTTAAAAAGCAACGGCTTGAATTCCAGGATCTACTTTATCAGACCATCCGACGCCCGGCAGCAGATGAGGATCGGAATGAACCGGTTGGTTTGCTGGTGGGGCTCGGGGTAAAACCTGCCGCCATCAACACCATTTTTAATACCGGCAACCTGCAGGCAACCGAGAATCCGCTGGATGTAGCCATAAATGGAACAGCCTTTTTCGGGGTTAAGGTGGCAGGAAATGACGAACTTCTTTATACCCGGGATGGTGCTTTTAAAATTGATGCTAATGGGCAACTGGTAACTGCCGATGGCAATCTCCTGGAAGGAGCCGGGACTTTTGATGAGGGGGCCTATGATATTCAAATTGCCAGTGATGGCAAGATTAGCTACATGATACCCGGGCAAGAGACGCCGGAGGAAGCGGGACAGCTTAAGCTTTTTAAGTTTATCAATCCTGCGGGCCTGCAGAAAATAGGCAAAAATCTCTACCGGGCCACACCCAACTCGGGCGAAGCGGAAGAATGGCAACCCGATAGTGACAACAGCGTATCCCTGGAAGCGGGTTACCTGGAAATGTCCAATGTGCAGATTGTCGAGGAAATGGTAAACCTGATTACCGCCCAGCGGGCCTATGAAATTAATTCCAAAGTTATCATATCCTCAGATGAGATGTTGCAGACAGCAGCCAACCTGCGCCGCTAATATATCATGGAAACGGTTCTTCTGATATATCAAGCGGGTACTCCTGCTGTTCCACCCTGCGGTGTTACTATTAAGGTTGCAGCGTCAAAATCTTCTTACAATGACTTATTTTCACCGGTTGTATTCCCTAATTAAAGGGATTTAGAAAGGAAAGTGAGGAGTAAGGGGTGAGGGGTTAATTTATTTTATACTACATCTTACTATTCAAACCTCTACTAACTCACTTTTCATCGGTGGTTGTGGGCCTTGGGCCATGGGTGGTTAGAAAGGAAATATTAGAATGCGAGTAGACCATACGACTGCCTCCTCACCCATAAGCATGGGCCTGGAGCAAAATCAAATAAACATTAACAAAGAACAAAGCCAGGCCGGAAAATTTGCCCGGGAGTTAGAATATGCTCAGAACAAAAAGGACCAGGCTAAACTTTATAAGTCCTGCCAGGAACTGGAGTCAGTTTTTTTAAACCAGATACTGCAGTCCATGCGTAACACCATCCCCAAATCAGATTTTACCGGTCACAGCTATGCCACTGAATTATGGGAATCCATGCTCTTTGAAGAATATGCTAAAGAAATAAGTAAAAGCAACTCCACCGGTCTGGCGGATATAATCTTCCGTCAGCTCAGTCAAAAGCTTTAGAAGCTGCTTCTACAGGCAGTTTTTAAATGCAGAATAAGGGGCTTCGCAGGGGAATTTTCTTCCTACGGCCGCTCAATCTTGTTCTTACCTGAAGAATTAGAGTCAGGGGTGTTCATCCCGGGCGATTTAAGCTCCTGGTTCCGCCCCCGGTATTTATCCTCTTTTTTATCCTTATCTTTATCTTTTGCCTCATCTTTAGCTTTGTCCTTGTTTTTGTCCTTTTCCTTATCCTTATTCTCAATCTTCTTCTCAGCCTTATTTTTGTCCTTAATTTCTGTACCTTCACTATTAGCTGAATTATTTTTGTTAAAACCTGACTCCGTTGTTCCCTCAGGCTTGATGTTCTTGTCTTTATCTGTAAAAGAGGGAACCCCTTCTTCTCTCTTCTCCGGCTCGGAATACTTTATCTCCTCTGGCTTATTTCCGCGATCTTTTGTTTCATCTTTTATCTCATCCATTATTTCGTCTTTTTTTAACTCATTTTTGGCTTTAGCTTCAAACCCACTTTTCATCCTGCCTTTTGCCTCACTTTTTGCCTGACCGTTATTCTCAATTATGGCCCTGGCTCTTGACTCAGTTTGCGGCGTTTCGCTTGTGAATCCACGGGACTTCACTGGTAATGCTTTGGTCTGAGGCACAAGCATCTTCTTGTTTTTCCCCACCACTTTCCAACTATATTCCTGTCCTTTCTGTTGCTTTATGGCTTTATTTACTCCTCTATCCATCTTCTGCCAGAGTCTGTCTCTATCTTCATCCTGGACCTTTCCCTTCATTTCCAGGGAATAAGTGGCAGCCTGACTATCTCTCAACCCTTTATTGTCATTAAGCGATTTTTTAAGCACCTCGGCAACAGCCGTTTCCGCCGTTGCCCCCTTCAGATTCAGACCGGCTACTATTGCTTTGGCGTTTTCATCCTGGGCGGTTATTTTAACTACCCGATCCCAGCGGTTGAAACCCAATTCTACCCCAGTTGATAGCCGGGCATAGGTAAGCACGGTGAAAAAGTCCAGAGTAGCCAGGAATACCAGCAAAAAAACGGCGGCTACGGCTAGTATCTTAACCGGGGTCTTCCTTCGATACAACTGTCCTACTTCCCAATTTTCCCGGGTATAAAACTTGTTATATTCTCCATTATCCAACAAGACAATAACCCAACCTTCACCCTTTTCCATTACTATACCTTTCTTTCCGGACATCCTATTCTTCCTTTCCCTAAAGCATTTTCCCAGGGCTATTTTTGATTCCCCTGCAAGAAGGGGGCTCTTCCATCCCTTCCCGGGATAATTCCCGTGATAAAATAAAGGGTTGAATATTGGGAAAATCGCCGGCTAATATAATGGCACTGGCGATGATATATTTTCGGTAGCGTTCCAATGTCTTCCGCTTGAATCGACCCATTTCTATAAGTTGCTTTACGGGCAGCATTTTTTTTTCACGCAAGTCTTGCTTTAACTCCTCTGTTTGAGCTAACAATAGTGCAATTTGCCTGGTTTCCTCTCTGGTTTTTCGATGTTTGGGGCTACTTGCTACCAGATCAGCAAAACTTATTCCATAGTCTGCCAGCATAAGCTGCAAGTGCTCTATCTCTTGCTTTCGGTCCATATCATTCAATATCTCCAGCAGATCATCATCGGCTTGTCGATCCACCGAGTTCTCCACTTGCTTGAGTAAGGAAAACGAAAGCGAGTACCATCTTTTTTCACGACGTTTATGATCCAACACCCGTGATTTAACCACCTGGGCCAGGAACAGCAGAATACTCCCTCTATCCGGTTCATATCTGGCCATGGCCTCCAAAATAGCGAGGCGAGCTATGCTTGCTTCATCATCATAAGGGTTTACAAATTTACCTGATACCCGGGAGCAAACTTTCAGGCAAAATGGCATTATATCATCATATATCTCATCTACAGCTGTTTTCTGCCCGGCCGCATATTTCTCCCACACCAGTCTCAAGCGTTTATCCAGTTCTGATACCCCGGTAACCGGCATATTGATTTACTCCTGCGTCTTTTCTTAGTCCCGTGAGCAAATGCTTCAGCAATTAATTTAACCCGAGCTAAAGCTTTAAACTCGCTAAGCCCATGGGAACTTCATGTATTTAGATTACCACATTAATGCCAGTGGTTTTCGTATGATCACCCCTCACTCCTCACTTTTCTTACTAATTAATACGCCGGGACTAAAAGGAAAAATGGGGTCAAATAAAAGCCCGCCTATGGCGGGCTAATAAAACAAGCGTTTAATTTATGCCTGTGTCTTTTCCTATTCTGTCCTGATGGCCTCCAGAGCACTCAATTTCATGGCCCGCCGGGCCGGTGAATAACCGGAAATGATACCTACCATGGTGGCGAAGACAACGGCAGTCAGACCCAATTCCCAGGTGATTACGGAGATGCCGATATTGCCTCCCATATTACCCATAAAACCAGCTGTAACCCGATTTAATATATAAGAAACCAGATAACTGAAAAGCAAGCCGACGCAACCACCTCCCAATCCTATCATCGCCGCTTCCAGCAGGAAAAGGTTCCTGATGTCGTTAAGCCTGGCCCCTAAAACTTTCATTACCCCTATTTCCCGGGTTCTTTCATAAATACTCATAACCATGGTATTGGTTATGCCGATGGCCGCCACCAGCAGGCTTACCGCCCCGATACCTCCCAGTATGGCCTGCATCTTGCGCGATGTTTCCTTCATGGATTTAACCATATCTGACAGGCTGAAGGCTTGAAAACCCAGGGCTTTTATTTTTTCCTGCACGCTTTCCACCTGCTGTATATCGCTCACCTTGACCTTTATATTCTGGTATCTATCTTCCTTTCTTTGTTTGCTCTTGTCCACATGCCGGGCCTTGTTTTCTTCTTCCAGCAATTCTTCCAGGGTGTTCAGGTTGATATAGGCGCTGTAAGCCTTTTCGCTAAAGCTGCCTTCCAGTATGCCTACTCCCTTTACCTTACGCGGCGGGGGCGGGGTATAGTCGCTGTCCGTATCGGGTTTATTGGCTCGCCTTTCCCCATAGCTCATATCCCAGGTCAACAGCATCTTATCGTTTATTAAATCCAGGGGAGGTTCCTGCGGCATATCCTGACCGAACATCATATGATGCATAGGTTCCTGATTTCTGGACCTGGGATTACGGAAATTAAAGGCCACTTGCTGGCCAAATACGATGGCATCCTTATCCAAACTGCTCAACAATCTCCCTTTCTGTACTTCAAAATCAAAGGCTTCCATCACTTCCGGGTTAATGCCGATAAGATTCACATCACCCACCATTTTACCGGCACTGATGCGCATATAGGCATTCTTGCTGGGCATAACCGCCTCCACTCCGGGGATCTGTTCCAAGGTTCTGACCGCCTGGTCATCCAGCTTTACTCCCTCACTCCCCCGTGAGCCCATTGCTGGCATCATATCATAAGAGGGATATACATCAATTACATTAAGGTTCCCCATTTGTTTCAGGCTTTCTTTAAAACTGAGATCCATAGCTATTCCCAAGGAAATCATTACCACAATGGAGCTGGTTCCAATCACCACCCCAAGTAATGTAAGAATGGTTCTGAGTTTTCGGCGCAAGAGGCTGCTGATACTCATCTTGATCAAATCAAAATTATTCATCCAGGCTCACTTCCTCTTTCTTCCGAAGCTGCCGGCGGCGAAGAATGAAAGCAGTAACAGCCACTACAAGTATGCCTGAGCCGATTATTGCCGGTTTCTTCCACCTGGCAGCGCCGGCTTCCTCCATATCGGGAGGAGGGATATCAGCCGGCGGGGGAGCAGCTTTCATCACTTCCAACTTGAAGCTTTTTTCGACTTGATAGTGCTTGCCGGTATCATCGTCATAATCGAATAAGACTTTCCCCGTTAATTTGCCTTCTTTACTGGGGGTTATGGTGACATCATAATAATCACTTTTCCCGGCTTCCAAATTCCCTACAAAGACATTGCCATCCTGGATATCGAAATCTCCCTCGGTACTTATTATCAGATTTCGTATTAAGGTACGACCAGTATTATAAAAGTCCAGCGAAATCCCCACCGGTGTACCAGCAAAAAGCTGGGGCGGTGCTTCAATATCTGAAAAAATAAGTTTTACCGGTTGAGCTACTGGTATGCCGATTAATTCCTTGGCCGTATATTTATTGCCTTTTTCATCTTCATATTCGATGTCAACGGTAATATTATAGGTCTTGTTGGCTGCATCCATTTTGGGTTTTAGTTTTATACTTTGGGACATAGTTCCGGCTGCGGGAATATTGTCAATAAAAATGGAGTTACTGCTGTTTACCGGGGAAAAGATATTTTCCTCCGAACTCAAACTCAGTTTGATATTACTTAGAGCTTTGACCTGGCTAGTGTTAAACAAAGACATGGACAGGGAAAAGACTTCTCCCGCTACAGCATATTCGCCGCCATAGAAGTAGTTGTTAATAATAAGACGGGGGGTGGCCTTTTTGTTTTTGCCTTCCGGTCCACTGCCTTCTACCGTCAAATAAAGCTTCTCTTCCTTGCTGTAATCCTTATTGAACTCGTCTTTATATTTCATTATCAGATCAAGGGGATAGGTTCCACTCTCCATAGCAGGATCGGCATAAATCTTAAAAGGTATGTATTTGAATTCCTGGCCCTTGAACTCCTTGAGGTGGAAGGTATCAAGGGGCTGGTCCAACCGTAGACCGTTGGCGGTAAACCCGGCCAGTTTTATAGCAATATCCCGGGCGGTGAGATGCCCGTCATTTTTTATCTTCAGCTCTATGGTCTGGCTTTCCCCGCTGTCTATCTGCTCATTTTCCATTTGGATTCCGGCCAGTATAAGCCCGGGGGTTTTCTGCTCATTTTCTATTTTTACATATATATTACCGGAAGATTGGCCTTGATTGCCATTTTGACTGGTATAGTCAACTTTTACCCCAATGGGATAGATTTTGGATTCGGCTGTTGAGGCTACCTTTACGTCAAAAAAAATGGCACTTTCCGTACGATGACCACCGATGGAACTCATTCCGGTCTGCAGCGACATCTTCTCTAATTCGAAGGGGAACTTGGCTACATCATCAATAAGGAGGGAGACATTTATGTTTTGCGCCTCACCATCATGGATATTTTGTATCGGAATTATCAAATGGCTTTCCTCTCCGGATTTAAATACCGGCATGGAGTTGCTGCGCCCAATCACCAGTTTGGGTTCTTCCAGGGAGAGGTTATCCGCCGCCTCCAGCGACTGCGACTTATACCAGCCCAGGTTATAGCAGCTAAAAAGCATGCTCAAGAAAACAATAAAAATAACACTCCTATACTTCATCTCTTCTCTCCCCTACATTTGTATTATTCATTATGACTTCCGCTATCTTTCCATCCCGTATAAATACGGTTTTATCAGCAAAACTGGCCACTTCGCTATCATGAGTTACAATTACCAGAGTCTGCTGTTTTTCCCGGGCCAGCTTTAACATAAGCTGAATTACCTCCAGGCTGGTCTTGGAATCCAGGTTCCCGGTGGGCTCATCCGCCAGGACAATAGGGGGACTGCCGACAAAAGCCCGGGCGATTCCTACCCGTTGTTGCTGTCCCCCGCTCATCTCCGCCGGTTTATGTTTAAGATGGGTTTTGAGACCAACATCCTGTAAAAGGGCGCGGGCCAATTGCTCTCTTTTTTCTTTTTTAACACCCTGAAATACTAAAGGCAGGCTCACATTTTCCAGAGCTGACAGGGATGGCAAAAGGTTATACGATTGAAAAACAAAGCCGATGTTCTTTTGCCTGAACAGGGCCAGTTGACGTTCATTCATTTTTCCAACGTTTTTTCCCCGCATTAGAATGCTGCCCCTGCTCGCCTTCTCTAAGCCGGCCAGAAGATTCAGGAGGGTGGATTTGCCTGAGCCGGAGGTTCCCAGAATGCAGCATATTTCTCCTGACAATATATCCAGAGACAGATCATCCAGAGCCACTACTTTTTCCTTCCCCAGCTTATAGACCTTTCTCAGATTACGAATCTCAATACTGTTTTTTATGCTCTTCCCTCCCTTTTTTATAATTGTTTTATAAGATATACAATAATGGGCAATTTTTCTTGCACTAGTCCCATTATACGATTTTTCAGCCTATCCTTAAATAAAAATTTCGCATTCCTTTTTCTACTGCATGTATACAATCTACTCTCTTTACTTTTATTGCAATTCTGTTTTAGATTGTATACGCTACAAAGTAACAGATTTATGAAAGGAATGCAGTTATGAACGAAAAAATCAAAGTAGCGGTAATTGGATACGGAAATGTTGGCCGGATGGCAGTGGAGGCTCTGCAATCTGCAACAGATATGGAATTGCTTGGCGTAGTTCAACAGCCGTATTGCTCAGATAGCGCCCGGTTGCTCGCCGCCAGGGATATAAAAATGGTACAATCCCTTGATCAATTAAGCGGGGTGCAGGTGGCCTTATTATGCATTCCTACCCGCGCTGTGCCTTCTATGGCACGGGAAATACTAAGTCTGGGTATTAATAGTATAGACTGCTATGATATTCACGGCCAACTGGCTGATTTGCGCCTGGAATTGGATGAAATCGCTATGGTTAACCATTCGGTGGCAGTCATTTCTGCAGGATGGGATCCCGGGACAGATTCCATGCTTCGCTGTATGTATGAGTTTATGGTTCCCCAAGGCCTGACCTATACGAATTTTGGACCTGGAATGAGTATGGGGCACACAGCAGCAGTGCGAGCCCTGGATGGTGTTGAGGATGCTTTATCTATGACCATCCCCCTGGGTACCGGCATCCATCGCCGTATCGTTTATGTTCAATTACAAAACGGGGCTAATTTGGCAGAGGTTAAAAAAGCCATCAAAACAGACCCCTATTTCATCAAAGACGAAACCCATGTTATCCCGGTAGCGGATGTCAAACAGCTAATTGATATGGGACACGGGGTTGATATGGTAAGAAAAGGGGGTTCGGGCTCGACCCATAATCAAATACTGCGCTTTTCCATGCAGGTCAACAATCCGGCTTTAACCGCACAGATTATGGTAGCTGCTGCCCGGGCCAGCATCAAACAAAAGCCTGGCGCCTATACCCTTATAGAAATTCCCATCATTGACTTTATGTATGGCCAGCGTGACGATATTATCCGAAAATTACTATAAAGAATAAGCACAGGCCTTGTATCTGTCCGGCACAACTTAAGCCACCTCGTAAAGTTTTGGCAAACCTTTATCATCAAAGTATTTTCTCTTAAAATACAAAGCTGAATTTACTAAGCTTATCATAACCGGTACTTCAACTAATGGACCTATAACAGCGGTAAACGCCACATCAGAGGCAATTCCGAAAACCGCGACAGCGACGGCAATAGCTAACTCAAAATTGTTACTTGCAGCGGTAAATGCTAATGTCACGGTCTGATCATATCTAAATCCCCAGCGATAGGCTGCAAAAAAGCTGGCAAAGAACATAACTGTAAAATAGATAAGAAGCGGAATGGCAATATTTATGACATCAAACGGATTCTGAATAATCTGCTCACCCTTAGTTATAAACATAATCACGATCGTATACAGCAAAGCAATGAGTGCCAAAGGTGAAATCTTGGGGATAAATACTTTTTCATACCATTCTTTGGTTTTCACTCTGATTAAGCTAAATCTGGTGAGGAATCCGGCGGCAAAGGGAATACCTAAATAAATAAGCACACTCTTGGCCACGTCTATCATAGATACATCGACAACCTGCCCTCCCCAAGAAAGTCCCAACCATTTAGGAATAAGCGTAACGAAGATATAGATATACACCGTATACAAAAGTATCTGAAAGATTGAGTTCAGCGCCACTAAGGCGGCACAATATTCATTGTCTCCTTTGGCGAGAGTGTTCCAAACAATGACCATGGCGATGCAACGGGCCAAACCAATTATGATAAGACCTATGGCAAAACCAGGTTTATCACCAAGGAAAATTATGGCCAAAATAAACATTAAAATAGGTCCTACGACCCAGTTCTGTAACAAAGAGAATGAGAATACCTTTCTATTCTGGGCTACTTTTCCTATTTCTTCGTACTTTACCTTGGCTAAAGGAGGGTACATCATAATGATCAAGCCGATGGCAATCGGCCAGGATATGGTGCCGGTACTAAATTGACTCAGCGATTGGGCTAAATTTGGAAATAGATATCCGCCTAAGACACCAATACCCATTGCTATGAAGATCCATAATGTTAAATACTTATCAAGAAAGGATAACCGAGCTTCATTTTCCAACATATCACCTTCTCTATTCGAGTTATTTTAAGCTATATTATTTTCGTATTTATCAGCTTCAATTATATAGGATGCCACTAGTTCCTCTATGTTTTTACCGGGAACCCAGCTTTTAATATCTAGCCAGCCAAACTGGCCAGATCATTTTCATATACCCTAATCTTTAAAGTTGCCAATACTCTTGATGGAGGGATCCTGTAACCAGGGAATAACCACGAAGTTATCATCACTAATTTGTTGCACTTTCTCGATCCAGGTTCTTTCAGCCTCAGCCCGCGCAACAAGCATGGGATTACTTGTATCTGCTACGGAAAGAGACTGATTGACCACCCACCATTTGTTATTAATACCAGCTCGGCTTAAATCTTCGCGCAATCGTATCGCTTCAAACACAGGGGTAGCTTCCGGCAATGTAACGATGACCACCTCAGTCTGTTTTTCGTCCCGCAGTCTTGGTAATAATCTCTGTACCGATATAGGAGTTTCGCCTTTGGTCCTTTGCACCTCCCGGTGGTAACTGAGGGTTGAGTCGAGAAGTAATAGGGTATGACCGGTTGGAGCCGTATCTATAATGACAACCTCATTTTCCGCTTTATCCACAATTTCTGCAAATGCTCTGAATACGGCAATCTCCTGGGTGCAGGGTGATCTCAAATCTTCCTCAATATATGCAACATCGTCCTCGCTCATGGTTTCGCGGGCCTTAGCCAGTACTTCATTTTGATAGTCTTTCAGTTCCTTTTTTTCATCAATATGGCTAACGGTTATATTTTCTGCCCCGGCAAAAACATAGCTCAGATGGTCGGCTGGATCAGTTGAAGTTAAATGCACCTTAACACCCTTCTTAGAAAGCGCCACGGCAATCGTGGCTGCAACAGATGTCTTACCTACGCCGCCCTTGCCCATCGTAAAAATGACCTTTTTACCGGCTGCATATACATCCTCAACCAGAACATTTATTGGTTTCAAATCCGTTAATTTACTTTTTGCATCTGCACTTATATAATCATCGCTATTCAAGAACGCCCTTATTTTATCCAGCCCTAATATGTTATAGGAGCGCAAGGGGATCGTATAGGTCTTAAATCCTCTTAATCCGGGCGGCAAGTTTTTAAGGGCATGCTGCTGCTTGGATAATATTTTTTGTGACAGATCATCTGATGCTCCACCCAGTACCCCGTTGATAATGAGAAGCTGATTGTTAATCCCCAAATTGCTCAATTCCCGGCTGGACCGTTCAGCTTCCAGCAGAGGTGTTTCTTCCGGCCTGGAAACCAGGATAAGTGTGGTCTTAGCTTTATCGGCAAGGTTTATTACCGCATTTTTATACATATCTTTTTTATCCTGCAATCCTGCGAGCTGGCCTAAACATGAGGCTCCATGGGTACTTTCCGCAATAAAATTACTCCAGGCTGAAGGCAGCTGCAGCATCCGCAGAGTGTGCCCGGTCGGGGCGGTATCAAAAATGATATAATCAAATTCATTTTCGCTTGTATTGTCGGTAATAAAGTGTGAAAACTGGTCAAAGGCCGCAATTTCAATGGTACAAGAACCTGAGAGCTGTTCCTCCATATTATTAATTACGCTGTCGGGCAGTTTCCCCCTATATGGAGATATAACCGATTCCCGGTATTCTCTGGCTGCTTCTTCCGGATCAAGGTTGGCAACTACCAGTCCGGGAACACCCTCAATCTGCACGCCCTTGCCGTTTAATTCGGTATTAAAAACATCCTGCAAATTTGAAGCCGGGTCGGTGCTTATAAGCAGCACTTTTTTGCCGCTGTCTGCCAAATTTACTGCTACAGCACATGCTGCAGATGTCTTTCCCACCCCACCTTTGCCGGTAAAAAACAAGTATTGGGTAAGATTAATTTTATCTATATCAAAGGATTCAAATTTGGTATTCATAATTAACAGCACCCCTTTGGGCCACAGCAACTGCTTATGATGACTGCCGGTTTCGAGTCTATTTCTATTTCCAACCATTTTTCAATTTCTTCATTAGTGGGGTATTCTTTGGTTTTTGCCACCGCACCATCCACCAGCGTTACGGGTAATATTCCTGCCCCCTCTTTCTGCAGAAGATCGCTGATTACTTTATTCGTAATAAAGTCCTGCGGTTCATTTGACAAGCCATGTCTCTTAATGATTATTCCTTTATCTTTTAAGGAATTAATCACTGTAGCAATTCTCATCAGCTCTGGATCAATTGACGGACCGCACACCCCGGTGCTACAGCACATGGCCGGATCAAAAATCTCAATTTTTCTCATGTTAGGATTCCTCCTCATTATTTTCAGTGCATACTTTGCAGCTAGATTGCTTACAGATACAATCGTCCTTTTCATTAGTTATATAGTTGATAAAACTAATAGCATCCTCTGTTGTTACGCTTTTAAGCGTATATCTCATCCACGCCCCATCGCGAACACCATTAACCAGGCCGCTTTCAGTCAGTATCTTCATATGGTAGCTGAGCGTTGACTGAGAAATACTGAACTTTTCCAATATGTCACATGCGCACATCTCACCACATGACAGCATATCAATTATCTTTAAACGCGTCTCATCTGATAACGCTTTAAATACTGGAACATAATCGGCATAAGAGTTCATCAAACCTCACTCCCATCATATTTATATGTCTCGATTACATTCAAACATTTCGATATGTTTATAGTGTATCAAGCATATCGACATCTGTCAATGTCATGATAATTAATTCATAAAAAATACCCGCAGAACCGGAATTGTATCCAGCCTGCGGTTAGTAGTTTATAATTATTAAAAACTATAATTACCGTACCGTCTCTAAAAGTAAAATGGATATCATCAGCATCATGGATTATGATTTTATCAGTGACTACCAACCACAAGCTCTCGTCAAACTCATTGTTTACAAGCGGTTTCTGGATACAATTATTATAAAAATGATAGTAAGAAGGTGGGACTATGACACTTCAACAATTAAGATACATTATCAAAATAGTTGAATGTGGCTCAATTACCGAAGCCGCAAAGCAGCTTTTCATCTCACAGCCAAGCCTTTCAAATGCTGTCAAAGAGCTTGAAAGCGAACTAGGAATAGAGATATTTCACCGCACAACGAAAGGTATATCATTATCCATTGACGGTACGGAATTTCTTTCTTACGCGCGACAGGTTGTAGAGCAGACCGAACTTCTGGAACAGCGTTATCTGGGCAAAAAGCCCTCAAAACAGCTATGCTCCGTTTCAACTCAACATTACGCTTTCGCTGTCAACGCCTTTGTGAATCTTCTTCTGGCATTAGATGTGGATGAGTATGAATTTACCCTTCGTGAAACGAGGACCTATGAAATCATTGAAGATGTCAAGAATCTTCGCAGCGAGCTGGGCATAATATATTTAAGCGACTTTAATGAAAAAGTACTTAAAAAGCTTTTAAAAGAAAATCACTTGATCTTTAACCCTCTTTTTGAAGCTGACCCACATGTTTTTATCAGTTCGCTTCACCCGCTTGCCTATAAAAATTCGGTCACTCTTGAAGATTTGGATGATTTTCCTTTCCTGGCCTTTGAGCAAGGTGAATATAACTCATTCTATTTCTCAGAGGAGATCTTGAGCACCGCTCCACATAAGAAAACCATCCATGTCAGCGACCGCGCAACGCTATTCAATCTGCTGATCGGTCTGAATGGATACACTATTTGCACAGGCGTTCTAAACAGCGATCTAAACGGTGATAATATTATTTCCGTGCCGCTGGAAACTGAAGAAAAAATGCTGGTGGGTTGGATAGCCAATGAGAAGGCCCATCTGAGTGCGATCGCATCTGAATATATCACCGAATTAAAGCGGCTGATTTCTGAATACGGTTATACTGTATTATCATAACCCCGCTTTATGCCACTAGCAGGGTGCTTATGGCTGCATAGATTTTCTTGGCAATATATGGGTTATTCATCGTATATAAGTGTATTCCATCAACCCCTTGCGCTATAAGATCGACAATTTGATCAACGGCATAAGCAATCCCTGCATCACGCATGGCCTCAGGATTATTCTCATATCTCTCCATCATGGTTACAAACTTTTTCGGAAGCTTTACGCCGCACAGCGCTACCATTCTTTCAATCTGTCTTTTATTTACCACCGGCATAATTCCAGCTTCAATCGCTACATTTATTCCTGCAACGCTGGCTCGTTCCCGAAATGAATAAAAGTAACTGTTGTCAAAAAACAACTGGGTGATCAGCTGGTCCGTCCCGGCATCCACCTTGATTTTAAGATGGCGTATATCGTCAAGCAGGCTGGGGCTCTCACTGTGCCCCTCCGGGTAACATGCTCCAATAATATTAAAATCGCCGTTTTCCTTGATGAACGAAACCAGGTCGCTGGCATAGCGAAAATCCTGTTTGGGCACCCGGGCAGGATTCACATCACCGCGCAGAGCCAAAATATTTTCAACTCCTGCTTGTTTAAAGCCTTCCAGCATATTCAGCACTTCATCTTTGTTAAGATTGATGCATGGAAGATGCGCCACGCTCTCAATTCCGTAATTGTTTTTGATTGCTGAAGCAATTTCCAAGGTTGCAGTGTTGGTTTCGCTTCCGCCGGCACCATAAGTTACGCTGATGAAGTCCGGGTTTAATCCTTGCAACTCTTCCAGCGTTTTGTATATGATTCCAATTGAGGCTGTGCGCCGGGGAGGAAAAATCTCCAGCGACAGCACGGTTTTATTATTAAAGATTTCTGATGTTCTCATAGCTGCAAGCTCCTTCTTACTTCCTGGGCGGCATCAACCAGGTTTTGCAGGCTCGGAATTGTTTCCGCATTTCCTCTCGTTTTGAGTCCGCAATCGGGATTTACCCAGAGCTTTTCCCTGGGTATCTTTTTAAGCATCTTAAGAATTGCTTCCTTGATTTCCTCAGTACCGGGGATTCTAGGTGAGTGGATATCATAAACCCCCGGACCGACTGCCGTCTTAAATCCGCACCGGTTCAATACATCGATAATTACCAGGTCGGAACGGGAAGCCTCGAAGGTGATAACATCCGCATCCATCTCGTCAATATCTTTTATAATATCGCTGAATTCGCTGTAACACATATGGGTATGAATCTGCGTCTCGGCTTTAACCCCGCTGTGTACCAGCCTGAATGCAGTAATCGCCCAGTCCAGGTATTCGCAGTGCCAATCACTTTTTCTTAGCGGGAGCTTTTCACGCAGAGCGGCTTCATCAATCTGAATAATTTTTATACCGTTAGCTTCAAGTTCAAGCACTTCTTGCCTGATGGCCAGAGCGATCTGCAAGGCGCATTCTTGCAATGAAATATCCTCGCGGGGAAACGACCAGTTCAAAATCGTAACCGGACCGGTAAGCATCCCTTTCATGTATTTCTTGGTAAGCGATTGCGCGTATACGATATAATCGACCGTCATTGCTTGGGAACGGGAAATATCACCCCATATAATAGGTGGTTTAACGCATCTGGTACCGTAAGACTGTACCCATGCTTTTTGTGTGAAAAGGAACCCGTTAAGGCATTCGCCGAAATACTCAACCATATCGTTACGCTCAAATTCACCGTGAACCAGCACATCAAGCCCGATTTTTTCCTGCAGCGCAACACATTCCGCAATTTTCTCTTTATTAAATTTGATATAGTGCTTTGCTGTAATTTTACCGTTTTTAAAAACGGAGCGCTTCGCTTTGACCTCTGCCGTCTGCGGGAATGAACCGATGGTTGTGGTTGGCAACAAGGGCAGATTATATACCGCCTTCTGTATCTTTTCACGTTTATGAAATGCAGGATGTCTGACGAAATCCTCCGGTGTAAGTGAGGAAACCGCAGCTTGCACCGATACGTCCGTGCAGAATCTGCTTTCTTGGAAAAGCCTAGTGTTTTTAATATATTCAGTAATTTCAGCCGGGGTATTGCTTGCGGTAATTTTCTTCAGGTCGGCCAGTTCCCCCATTTTTTCCTCCGCAAAGGCAAAATGTTTCTTAAACTCATCAGTTAGGAACCCTTCATTTTTTATGGTATACGGAACGTGCAAGAGCGAACAGGAGGTATTCAAAACAATAGTCGCGCGGGTTTTCTTTAATTCATTGAGGATAAGCAGGGTTTGGCTATAGTTGTTGCGCCAGATATTTTTGCCGTTTACAACACCAGCAAAAAGGGTTTTATCTGCGGGGAAACCAAAGTGTTTGACCAGTTCCAGCGAATGATTACCCTCAATAAAATCGAGTCCTATCCCATCAAACGGCAGCGTGGTGACCTCCTGGTAGCAGTCGCGCAGATCGCCGAAATAGCTTTGTAAAAGCAGCTTTGTACTGTCCTTTGCTAAAAGGATCTCACCGTAGATTTTCTTTAAAAGAGCAATGTCATCTGCGGTTAAGTCCATAATCAGCGCAGGCTCGTCAAACTGTATCCATTCAGCACCTAAATCATTAAACTTCTTAAGCATCTCCGAGTATGCCACGATAATATCTTTGGTAAAATCAATCGCTGTTTTATTGCCGGTAAATCTTGCGAGCTTTAAAAAGGTAAAAGCTCCGATAATAACCGGTTTGCTTACGATCCCCATTTTTTTTGCTTCTAAGAATTCATCAAACGGTTTGGTTCCAACCAGTGAAATTTCGGTGTCATCCTCGATCTCGGGCACAATATAATGGTAATTGGTATTGAACCATTTCTTCATTACCAAGGCCTTAACATCACCATTAAGTCCCTGATAACCTCTAGCCATAGCAAAATACTCTTCCAAGGGATCTAGCTGTAAAGAGCTGTAGCGTTTGGGAACCACATTAAGCAAAACTGCCGTATCCAGCATATTATCATAAAAAGAAAAATCATTGGATGGGATAAAATCAATGCCATTATTAATATGCATTTGCCAGTGTGTTTTCCTGAGAAGAACAGCCGTGTCTTGAAGCTCCGCTTTTGATAAAACGCCTTCAAAATACTTCTCGCTTGCAAATTTTAGTTCCCGTAAAGTCCCTACTCTCGGGTAACCGATTGTTGCTGTTTTCATGATATCTCCCACCTTCCAACTATAGTGGCAATAATATACCATGCGGCTTTAGCCATAGTGTAATACTTGATTTGTATGCTTTGTCATAGCTATAAACTATGATGGTGCGCCCTCATCTTATTATCAACCCGCAGCAGGGACTTTCACCCGTTAGACTTCGCCCATGTCGGGCGCACTGATAAAGCCGTTCCACAAAACGCAGAACGGCTTAATTACTGGACTTTCAGGCAATATAACGAGGTGAAATATGTCCCCCGCTAAGCGGTCGCCTATTTAAAAAACAAGCGGTGGTATTCCACTACATTTAATTAACTTCCAATGCATTCCCAGAAAATAATTAATTCCTGGCAACGACCTACTCTTCCACGGCTGAACCGCAGTACCATCGGCGCTGGAGAGCTTAACTGCCGTGTTCGGCGACGGCGACGATGTCTCGCCTAGTGTCGACAAATAGAAGCCCGCAGGGCTGACTGGCGACTATGGGAACGGGTGGGGCACACCCGGAACAAAACAGAATGTTGTATTTTTGCTTGCTTTTTATGTTCTACTCCAGAAAATAATAATTCCTGGCAACGACCTACTCTTCCACGGCTTAACCGCAGTACCATCGGCGCGGGAGAGCTTAACTGCCGTGTTCGGCGACGGCGACGATGTCTCGCCTAGTGTCGCCAAATAGAAGCCCGCAGGACTGACTGGCGACTATGGGAACGGGTGGGGCACACCCGGAACAAAACAGAATGTTGTATTTTTGCTTGCTTTTTATGTTCTACTCCAGAAAATAATAATTCCTGGCAACGACCTACTCTTCCACGGATATCCGCAGTACCATCGGCGCTGGAGAGCTTAACTGCCGTGTTCGACGACGGCGACGATGTCTCGCCTAGTGTCGACAAATAGAAGCCCGCAGGGCTGACTGGCGACTATGGGAACGGGTGGGGCACACCCGGAACAAAACAGAATGTTGTATTTTTGCTTGCTTTTTATGTTCTTCTCCAGAAAATAATTAATTCCTGGCAACGACCTACTCTTCCACGGCTTAACCGCAGTACCATCGGCGCGGGAGAGCTTAACTGCCGTGTTCGGCGACGGCGACGATGTCTCGCCTAGTGTCGACAAATAGAAGCCCGCAGGGCTGACTGGCGACTATGGGAACGGGTGGGGCACACCCGGAACAAAACAGAATGTTGTATTTTTGCTTGCTTTTTATGTTCTACTCCAGAAAATAATAATTCCTGGCAACGACCTACTCTTCCACGGCTTAACCGCAGTACCATCGGCGCGGGAGAGCTTAACTGCCGTGTTCGGCGACGGCGACGATGTCTCGCCTAGTGTCGCCAAATAGAAGCCCGCAGGACTGACTGGCGACTATGGGAACGGGTGGGGCACACCCGGAACAAAACAGAATGTTGTATTTTTGCTTGCTTTTTATGTTCTACTCCAGAAAATAATAATTCCTGGCAACGACCTACTCTTCCACGGATATCCGCAGTACCATCGGCGCTGGAGAGCTTAACTGCCGTGTTCGACGACGGCGACGATGTCTCGCCTAGTGTCGACAAATAGAAGTCCGAAGGACTGACTGGCGACTATGGGAACGGGTGGGGCACACCCGGAAAGTAAGTAAGGGGTTAGGGGTAAGGTTTTTCCCTACACTCCAGAAAATAATAATTCCTGGCAACGACCTACTCTTCCACGGCTTAACCGCAGTACCATCGGCGCTGGAGAGCTTAACTGCCGTGTTCGAGATGGGAACGGGTGTGGCCTCTCCGCCATTGTCACCAGGAAATTTTATTGCTTTATGAAATTCTTTGGAAACTGCAGGGGAAAGAAAGTTTTTAAGGTCAAGACCTCGATCTATTAGTACCGGTCAGCTTAATGCATCACTACACTTACACACCCGGCCTATCAACCACCTGTTCTTGATGGGATCTTACCTCCTCTCGGAGTGGGAGAACTCATCTTGAGGTTGGCTTCGCGCTTAGATGCTTTCAGCGCTTATCCGTCCCAGACATAGCTACCCAGCGATGCCTCTGGCGAGACAACTGGTACACCAGCGGTCTGTCCATCCCGGTCCTCTCGTACTAGGGACAGATCCTCTCAATTCTCCTGCGCCTGCGATGGATAGGGACCGAACTGTCTCACGACGTTCTGAACCCAGCTCACGTACCACTTTAATGGGCGAACAGCCCAACCCTTGGGACCTTCTCCAGCCCCAGGATGTGATGAGCCGACATCGAGGTGCCAAACCTCCCCGTCGATGTGAACTCTTGG
The DNA here is from genome assembly GCF_000014725.1 of Syntrophomonas wolfei subsp. wolfei str. Goettingen G311. Classification (GTDB taxonomy): domain Bacteria; phylum Bacillota; class Syntrophomonadia; order Syntrophomonadales; family Syntrophomonadaceae; genus Syntrophomonas; species Syntrophomonas wolfei. The sequence goes on along the minus strand of NC_008346.1, from coordinate 1,058,122 downwards.
GGGAGATAAGCCTGTTATCCCCGGGGTAGCTTTTATCCGATGAGCGACGGCCCTTCCACTCGGTACCGCCGGATCACTAAGCCCGACTTTCGTCCCTGCTCGAGATGTCTCTCTCACAGTCAAGCTCCCTTATGCCTTTACACTCTTCGCGCGATTTCCATCCGCGCTGAGGAAACCTTCGGGCGCCTCCGTTACTCTTTGGGAGGCGACCGCCCCAGTCAAACTGCCCGCCAGACACTGTCCCTGACCCGGATTACGGGCCCAGGTTAGAATCCCAGCAATTAAAGAGTGGTATCCCACCGTTGACTCCATGAGACCTGGCGACCTCACTTCTTAGTCTCCCACCTATCCTGTACATCAACTACCAAAATTCAATATCAAGCTGCAGTAAAGCTCCACGGGGTCTTTCTGTCCTATCGCAGGTAACCGGCATCTTCACCGGTATTACAATTTCACCGAGCCCCTCGTCGAGACAGTGCCCAGATCGTTACGCCTTTCGTGCGGGTCTGAACTTACCAGACAAGGAATTTCGCTACCTTAGGACCGTTATAGTTACGGCCGCCGTTCACCGGGGCTTCGGCTCAGTGCTTTGCTTGCGCTAACACTTCCTCTTAACCTTCCGGCACCGGGCAGGCGTCAGCCTCTATACTTCATCTTTCGATTTGGCAGAGACCTGTGTTTTTGCTAAACAGTCGCCTGGGCCTGATCACTGCGGCTCTCTCACGCTCATATATGTTAAACATACTCACGCTAATAGAGCACCCCTTCTCCCTAAGTTACGGGGTCATTTTGCCGAGTTCCTTAACGAGGGTTCTCTCGCGCGCCTTAGGATTCTCTCCTCACCTACCTGTGTCGGTTTTCGGTACGGGCACCTGTTACCTTGCTAGAGGCTTTTCTTGGCAGTTTGGACTCAGTGACTTCGCTACTATATTTCACTCCCCATCACACCTCAGGCTTTTCAATGGGCGGATTTGCCTGCCCATTACCCTACGTGCTTGGACGCACTCTTCCATCCGTGCGCTTCACCTATCCTCCTGCGTCACCCCATCGCTTATAGCGGCTTCAGGTGGCACTGGATTCTCAACCAGTTGTCCATCGCCTACGCCTTGCGGCCTCGGCTTAGGTCCCGGCTTACCCTGGGCGGACGAGCCTTCCCCAGGAAACCTCAGGTTTACGGCGGGCAGGATTCTCACCTGCCTTCTCGCTTACTCATGCCAGCATTCTCTCTTCCTAACAGTCCACTGCTCCTTTCGGTACAGCTTCTGCCCATTAGGAATGCTCCCCTACCACTCAACAGCTCCATGACATGCTAGAAATCCACTATGCTTAGCTTGGGCGATTTAGCGGCTTCGCTAAATCAACTTAGCTAATTGCTTTTCTTGCTCCAAACTATTCTGCTTATGTCTCTTAACTGCCTTGCACGGCTCAGCCGCATCCTTAAGGCAATCTGACTTCTAACATCTCATGGAGCTGTCGAATCCAAAGCTTCGGTACTATGCTTAGCCCCGTTACATTTTCGGCGCAGAGCCACTTGACCAGTGAGCTATTACGCACTCTTTCAATGGTGGCTGCTTCTAAGCCAACATCCTGGCTGTCTGTGCAGCTCTACATCCTTTCCCACTTAGCATAGATTTGGGGACCTTAGCTGTTGGTCTGGGCTGTTTCCCTCTCGACTATGGACCTTTTCACCCACAGTCTGACTGCCAGGTAGCACCTTGTGGTATTCGGAGTTTGGGAAGGTTCGGTAACCGTGTAAGGCCCCTAGCCTAACCAGTGCTCTACCCCCTCAAGGCTCTTTTCCTGACGCTAGCCCTAAAGCTATTTCGGGGAGAACCAGCTATCTCCGGGTTCGATTGGCATTTCACCCCTATCCACAACTCATCCACGTACTTTTCAACGCACTCTGGTTCGGGCCTCCACGATGTGTTACCATCGCTTCACCCTGGCCATGGATAGATCACCCGGTTTCGGGTCTACTGCATTAAACTATATAGCCCTATTAAGACTCGCTTTCGCTGCGGCTCCATCCTTTTTGAACTTAACCTTGCTTAATACAGTAACTCGCTGGCCCATTCTACAAAAGGTACGCAGTCACACTTGGGAAGTGAGAGGTGAGAGGCGGGAGGTGGGATTTTGTGATGAAATCGGCTGTGCCGATTTCTTCCCTTTTCTCACTTCTAACTTCCCACTTCTCACTTCCCAATAGTGCTCCTACTGTTTGTAAGCATACGGTTTCAGGTTCTTTTCACTCCCCTCCCGGGGTGCTTTTCACCTTTCCCTCACGGTACTCTTCTCTATCGGTCGCCAGGTAGTATTTAGCCTTGGAAGGTGGTCCTCCCTGCTTCCCACCGGGTTCCACGTGTCCGGCGGTACTCGGGGTTTCTGCTCAGAGATATATGCTTTTCGCTTACGGGGCTTTCACCTTCTGTGGCTGAGCTTTCCAGCTCATTCAGCTAAACATATATTTTCTTACTCTGTGACCATACTGCAGTATGGTCCTGCAGACCCCTCAACCCCATACAGGCAACGGCTGCAGCCTTTACACCTGCATGGTTTGGGCTCTTTCCCTTTCGCTCGCCGCTACTTAGGAAATCTCGCTTGATTTCTCTTCCTCCGGTTACTAAGATGTTTCAGTTCACCGGGTCTCGCTCCTCTTACCCTATGTGTTCAGGTAAGGGTGACAGAGGTTCGCCTCTGCCGGGTTTCCCCATTCGGATATCCACGGATCTATGCTCGCTTGCAGCTCCCCGTGGCGTTTCGCCGCTTGCCGCGTCCTTCTTCGCCTCCTGGCGCCTAGGCATCCACCATACGCTCTTTTTATCTTGACCTTTGCGAGAGAACTTTCTCATTTTGCTTTGCGAAATAATTTGCATTATCTCTTTAAAGCGGCAATGAAATTGTTCCTACTTTCTTTCCCTCTATGCAGTTTCCAAAGAACTGTTGGAGACACGACCTGGTGAATCAAGCCCGATAGGGCGTAGATGAACTATGGTGTGTCCCATGCGACGGTTTCCAGTGAATCAAGCCGCAGGCGCTGATGAACTGTTGAAACCTACCGTTATATATAAAACGAACAGTCAAGACCAGAAGGATCGACCGATAGGAGAAGTGGGAGGTGGGAAGTTGGAGGTTAGACAATTTGTTGGAATTGTCTTTCGCCAATTCCTCTCTTCCACTTGTCCGGGAGGAAGCATTGCTTCTTCCTCTCCTTACTCCTTAGAAAGGAGGTGATCCATCCGCACCTTCCGGTACGGATACCTTGTTACGACTTCACCCCAATTACCAACCCCACCTTGGACGGCTCTCTCTCTTGCGAGTTGAGTCACCGGCTTCGGGTGTTGCCGACTTTCGTGGTGTGACGGGCGGTGTGTACAAGGCCCGGGAACGCATTCACCGCGACGTTCTGATTCGCGATTACTAGCGATTCCGACTTCATGCAGTCGAGTTGCAGACTGCAATCCGAACTGAGAATGGCTTTTTGAGATTCGCTTCACCTCACGGCTTCGCTGCCCTCTGTACCATCCATTGTAGCACGTGTGTAGCCCAGATCATAAAGGGCATGATGATTTGACGTCATCCCCACCTTCCTCCTGCTTGTCACAGGCAGTCCCATTAGAGTGCTCATCATTAATGTTAGCAACTAATAGCAGGGGTTGCGCTCGTTGCGGGACTTAACCCAACATCTCACGACACGAGCTGACGACAACCATGCACCACCTGTCTCTACGCTCCCGAAGGCACTCTCTACTTTCATAGAAATCCGTAGGATGTCAAGACCTGGTAAGGTTCTTCGCGTTGCATCGAATTAAACCACATGCTCCACCGCTTGTGCGGGCCCCCGTCAATTCCTTTGAGTTTCAGCCTTGCGACCGTACTCCCCAGGCGGGATACTTATTGCGTTAGCTGCGGCACAGAAGGGGTCGATACCTCCTACACCTAGTATCCATCGTTTACGGCGTGGACTACCAGGGTATCTAATCCTGTTTGCTACCCACGCTTTCGCACCTCAGCGTCAGGGTCAGTCCAGACAGTCGCCTTCGCCACTGGTGTTCCTCCTGATTTCTACGCATTTCACCGCTACACCAGGAATTCCACTGCCCTCTCCTGCCCTCAAGATACCCAGTTTCAAATGCAACCCCGCAGTTGAGCTGCGGTCTTTCACATCTGACTTAAATATCCGCCTACGTGCTCTTTACGCCCAGTAATTCCGGACAACGCTCGCCCCCTACGTCTTACCGCGGCTGCTGGCACGTAGTTAGCCGGGGCTTTCTAGTAAGGTACCGTCACTCTTAAACAATATTCTCGCTTAAGTTCTTCTTCCCTTACAACAGAGCTTTACAACCCTAAGGCCTTCTTCGCTCACGCGGCGTCGCTGCGTCAGGGTTTCCCCTATTGCGCAATATTCCCCACTGCTGCCTCCCGTAGGAGTCTGGGCCGTGTCTCAGTCCCAGTGTGGCCGTCCACCCTCTCAGGCCGGCTACTGATCGTTGCCTTGGTAGGCCACTACCCTACCAACTAGCTAATCAGACGCGGGCCCATCCATAAGTGATAGCTTTGTCAAGAGGCCATCTTTACTGTACTTAACATGCGTATTGTACAGCTTATGCGGTATTAGCAGCCGTTTCCAACTGTTATCCCCCGCTTATGGGTAGGTTGCCCACGCGTTACTCACCCGTCCGCCACTAATCTGAGAAGTGTGAGGTGAGAAGTTGGATGTGAGATTCCTTTGATGAAATCGGCAAAGCCGATTTCTACCTTAATTCCCACTTCTAACCTCTAACCTCGCACCTCCCAAATCCGTTCGACTTGCATGTGTTAGGCACGCCGCCAGCGTTCGTCCTGAGCCAGGATCAAACTCTCCAATAAAAGTCTATCCTAGCCATCGTCTGGCTTTTTTTCTCGTTGAGCCGTTAGTTAAATCATTAAGACTTATCTAACTTTTTCGCACTTCTAGTCTTGCTGTTCAGTTTTATCAAGAGCTTTGCGCTTTCAAGCTCCCCGCTTGCGCGCAAGAATTATAATATCATGCCCCATTTGCTCTGTCAAGTTTAGAAATCGTAATTTTTTTAAATCGTCCCGCTACCGTATTTAATGCTAATACTATTCTCCCAACAGGGAGTTTAATCCGCTTCCCGATCCTGAAAAATTTACATAGGTCTTGGGTACTTCGCCCACTATTATTGTTTCTGCCAGGGGTATGGTGGTTGAAATCTTAACCTCATCATCCAGGAAAGGTACTGCTACTTTTATTCTCCCTTCAATCTGAAAATATATTAGATGGCGGCTCTGGTTGATAGCAGCCTGTTCAAATTTGTTTAATATATTTACATTTATCTGGGAAACCGGAATGGTTTTTACTTTAATTTTAGGTCCGTAACCAGCCAGGATTCTTGAGCCGGTAAGCTGGCCTAAAGGGATACTAATAGTATTTTCCTGCATTGAACTCATAGCCCGCGTAACCTCTACCATGGTTTCGGTCATGAGTCGGTTAAGTTCTATAGTATTGGGCTGAATTAAAACCACTCTGCCCTGTTCATCTTTGTGAACATAAACAATATCGGTATATTGGATCTGGGTAACAATCTTTTTAGCGACTATCTGGTTTATACTTTCCACAGCTTGAATCTGGGCTTTGGACCTGGCAATAGCTAAAATGCTGGACTTCAGCTCAAAATCCAGTAAAGCCAGGGTCATTATTATTGAAGCTAAAAGAATTAATACCAATATTATAGGAGGCCAATTGATTCTGGGTCCAAACATTTTATCACCCCGCTCTATAAATATATGAAAAGTAGTTACATTTGGTGCCTGAAGTGTTAACAATTTAGATAAGGTTAGCCCTTTGAAAATTGCGGGGCTTTGTACTAGACTATACTGGTAAAGGAGTGATGCTGATTTATGAGTAATATTAGGGTTCGTTTTGCTCCCAGTCCAACGGGGGCTTTACATATGGGAGGAGCCCGCACAGCCCTTTTTAACTGGTTGTTTGCCCGCCAAAATGGAGGGAAATTCATATTACGTATTGAGGATACTGATTTCAGGCGCTCCCGCGAAGATTCAGCCCAGGGGATAGTGGAAGGCTTAAGCTGGCTGGGTCTGGACTGGGATGAGGGACCGGATATTGGTGGCCCGCTGGGCCCATACCGCCAGAGTGAACGGGGTGATATCTATTCCCGTTACCTACAAGAACTTCTGGATTCTGGTCAAGCTTATTATTGTTTCTGCAGCCCAGAGGATTTACAAAAAGAGAGAGAAGAGGCCGCCCAGGAAAAACGGGACTATAAATATGGGGGCAGGTGTAAGGCATTAAAACCGGAAGAAGCCAGCGAAATGCTGCAGGCGGGAAAGCCGGCGGTTATTCGTCTAAAAGTTCCCTTAGATGGTAATACAGTAGTTCCGGACCTTATTCGTGGAGATGTAAGTTTTTCCAATGCCCTTTTTGATGATTTCATAATAGCTAAATCTGATGGCTGGCCTACCTATAATTTTGCCGTAGTCGTTGATGACTTTAGCATGCAGATTTCCCATGTGTTAAGAGCTGAGGAACACCTTTCGAATACACCTCGCCAATTGCTCATTTATCGAGCTCTGGGATTGAAAGAACCTGCTTTTGCTCATCTATCCATGATTTTGGCCCCGGATCGGAGCAAACTATCTAAAAGGCATGGAGCGATTTCTGTTCAGGAATTCGAAAACCAGGGCTATCTTCCTGAAGCTTTGGTAAATTACCTGGCACTTCTGGGTTGGTCAACTGGTAAGGATATTGATATCTGGAGTCGTGAAGAAATGATGCGGGAATTTTCCCTGGAGCATATCTCCAAATCCCCGGCTATATATGACTTGGAGAAGTTGGCGTGGATGAACGGTCAATATATGATGCGGCTTGATATAGAAAGCTTGATGGCCTTAGTTGAGCCCCAAGCCCAACAACAGGGATGGCTAAATGAAGATAACTTTGATTACTTCCAGCAGGCGGTAGAGCTAGTACGCAACCGGGCTAAAACTCGGGATGAACTTTTGGATGCTCTTGGCTATTTTTTTGAGGAAGTTAAGCAATATGATGAAAAGGGCGTTAAGAAGCACTTCGGACAGCAAAAAGCCTCAACCATGCTGAGCGAAGTTCTGGAAATCGTCTCCAACATGGGTTCCTTCTCGGCGGCAGAGTTGGAAGAAGCTTTCCGGCAGCGGGCTCAGGAATTGAAAATAAAGGCAGCGGATTTGATTCACCCTACCCGCCTGGCATTAAGCGGGCGTACGGCCACTCCGGGGCTTTTTGAGCTGATGGAAGTGCTGGGACAGGAAAAATGTATTTCCCGGCTGGAAAAAGCCCTGGACTTCATTGCCAAACTAACCACCCATGGTCCAGAGGGCCACAACCACCGATGAAAAGTGAGTTAGGGTTGACAAGGGACTCGAAAAAGGTGAAGGGGACGGGGTTGTTGATACACCCGCTTGCGGGTGTATCAACAACCCCGTCCCCTTGTCAAGACGTCCCCTTTGTCAAGATAAGTGGGGGAATGTTTCGCGAAGCCAGTTGATGGTTATGTCTTCCCTTTCTCTCGTCATCCCGGTAAAGCGGTGGTCAGCCTGATCTACCAGATATAACTGAGAATTAGGGAGCTGGCGGGCTGCGTACTCTGCATTAGTAAAGTCTACTGCCTCATCCTCTTTTCCATGTACTATAAGAACTGGCCGGGAGGCAATTGTGGCCAGGTATTGATCCATATCATGCAAGTCGAAATCTTTTATAAAACCAGGATTTAATGCAAATTCCCCGGCTTCATCCTGAAAGCGTAAGGCCTGCCCTTCTTTCAGTTTATTATAATCAGAGCCCATAATACGAGCAAAGCAATCCTTTAACATCACCGGGGTAGACCAGAGTATGAAGCCAGCTACCCTCTGGTCTTTGCTCCCCCCGGCCAGAACCGTACTGCCCCCAAAACTCCTCCCTAATAATAGCAGGGGGAGTTGGTGTCTGTTATAGGCATAATCCATTACAACCGCCAGATCATCGCCCTGGCGAGAGAGAGTTATATCAGCAAAACTGCCGTCACTGGCCCCGCTGCCTATAAAATCAAAGGCGTACACTGCTATCCCTAGTTCCTGCAGGCGGGAAGCAAAAGAGTAAATCTTACCCCCGTTTTCCTTAGCTCCGCGAAAACCGTGAGATACCAGCAATACCATAATTGGCTCCACGGGGACAAAAGCCAGGGCAGCCAGTTCTTGACCATCATATTTTCTTATTCTGAGGTTTTCCAAAGCTATCCTCCAAATTAAATCGGCTTCTTTTCTTTTCTTTTTTCATCCGATTCATGACGAACCCGGTTACTACAAAAATCACAGATAAAACTAGGGACTTCTTTAGCCTCGCTTAGTTTTTTAAAATCCTTGTGGTCTTCCTCTACATCATAGGTTTTACCACAGAGCAGGCATCTTGCCGCAATTTGCTTCATAGTTTTTACCTCCCCTGAATTATAGTCTGTGTGATAAGCATCTCTGAACAAAAAAACGCTCAATCTGGGGTATTCTTGCTTATTCTTTCCCCTATGGTCATTATTGCTGAGCTTATCCCCATCTCATTCTCCCTAAATCTATAGTAACAGAACTTTCATTAAATCTGAAGAGACTATTTCGTAAGTCTGCCCTTCAGCCTTTCTGTTTTTCTTCAACTGCAAATTGCGCCAAGATTACTCTCCAATAAACATGGCCCATTCTAAACATAAGAACGGGCCGCAAAATCTAGCATTTTTCGATATAACCCTCTATGACCGGCCAAAGGCCATAACCACCGACGAAAAGTGAGTTAATAGGCGTTTGGATAGTAAGATGTAGTAGGAAATAACTTAAACCCCTCACACCTCACTTTTCTTACTAATCGAACAAAGTCAAACTTTAAAATAGGAAATGGCGTCTTCCATTTCTATTACTATTTTGTTCAAGCTTTCAATAGAAGCGTTGACTTCCTCCACGCTGGCCATTTGTTCTTCGGCCAGTTGGCCAATCATCCGGGTATAGCCCAGATTATCCTCGGCAGCTGCACTGGTCTTCTCTATGGACTCTAAAGCAGTTTCCGCACTGGCTGCCATCTCTTCACTGGCCGCAGACATCTCTTGAATCTCTTCGCTAATTTCGGTGACCCCTTTGATTATCATTTCAAAAGCTTCACCAGCACTGGCTACCGCTTCTGTCCCGTAAGCTACTTCTTTAGTTCCTTCTTCCATAGCCTTGACGGCTCGAACAGCTTCATTCTGTACTTCCTTAATGAGACCGGCAATACGCTTGGCCGCCTCCCCGGATTCTTCCGCCAGCTTGCGGACTTCTTCCGCTACCACGGCAAATCCTTTACCTTGCTCTCCCGCCCGGGCCGCTTCAATAGCAGCGTTTAAGGCTAAAAGATTGGTCTGGTTGGCTATATTGGTTATCAAATCTACAATTTGATTGATTTCTTGCGATTTTTCACCCAGGCCCTGAACTATATGGGCGGTAGAGTTAACGGTATGGCTGATTACTCCCATTTGTTCTATCGCTTTTTCTACCTGCTTCTCCCCTTCCTGAGCTTTGGCATTGGCCACCATGGTTGATGAGGACACTTCCTGGGAGTTCCGTGCCACCTGTTGGATAACTTCGGACATTTCTCCTATAACCACTTTGGAGCGACCAGTTAAATCAGCCTGGCTGGTGGCGCTATTATTCATATCATTAGCCTTTATAGTCATATCCTGCATTTGACTGGTACTCATTTCGCAGGTTTTAAGCAAAATGCCACTAGCTTCCCCTACATTTTCCGCCAGTTGCCGGGTCTTACCTATTAGCTCAGATATCTTTTCTACCATTAAGTTAACCATTAAAGCTAACTGGGCTGGTTCATCTTTAGCAAAAACCGGCACCTTCTGGGTCAGGTCGCCCTGGCTTACTTCACTCACCGCACTCTTTATTCTATCTAAAGGCCGGTGTACGCTGGCTGCAATAAGGAAGGCCGCTATAAAACCAATTAATATTCCGATTAAGGAGTAAGTAACCATAGAATTGCGAAAATGCCCCACCGCTTCATCATAGGGAGTAGCCGGAACCCCTACATACCATATACCGATTGTTTGTCCGGCACTATTTTTTATCGGTTCGTAAGCCGTTTCGTTCCAGGTTCCTACGACATTGGCCCGGCCTATGTATGTTTCCCCTCTCTTCAAAACTGCTTCGGCCACCTGTTCCGATACCTGGGTTCCTACCTGCCGCTGATTGTCCTTCATAACATTGGTGGATATTCGGGTGTCTCCTTTGAAAATAGTTACCGTATCCCCGGTCAATTTACCTATTCTATCCACAACCTCGTAATTTTCCTCCATCAATACATCGCCTTTGTATAGTTTGCCATCAATCACTTCCCATTCCCCCGGGAAGTTAAGTTCAATAATCTGCCGCCCCAGGGCCAGGTCAGACTTGAGCTTTTCCTGGGCGGTAAATACAATCTTATCTGACATTACATAGGTGGCATAAACTCCCATTAAGCCGGTAACTGCTGCTACTATCAGGGTAAAAGCCAGCATCAATCGCAGGCGCACATCTAATAATCGCAGCAGCCTTTCCACTCTAGCCATTAAACTCACAATATCCCCGCTCCTTCCAATTTTCTTTCCTTGGTTTCTTATCAACTCCCTTGCTTGCAAGACAGCAACAGCTACATAGATACCCCCGCGCCTTACTCCTTATACCTCACCTTTTCTAATTAACTTGATGTGCCGCTCTTTTATTTGACACTATTCCACAAAAATCTTATTTTTCCTTGTTTTTCTCCGGGATTATTTCTATATATAATACCCGCTGATAGTTGTAAGAACCCAGAACCTTACCATTAGCATCATAGAAATAGCTCAAAGAAGAGCCTCCTACATAAACCTTGCCCTTTTCATCAATACCCAAATTTTTTATATAGGTTTCCAATTCTTGATCGTCAGTAAAAACTATCCGTACTTTAATAAGTTGCTCCTCAGGAGCTGAGGAGGACTGGAAAAGCTTCTTGCCCTCAAAATTGCAGCCACTGTTAAACAGTAAAAGAAGAATAAGCAATATTCCCCCCAGGATTCTGCCTTTACTCATGGCCTTTCCTCCTTCTACTCTTTTGAGTGCGGCGACCCTCACTAATAGCCCTATCCGAGTACATCATTCCTTGTCTTTTTTTGCTGTTCCATTCCTTTAATCTTTGGTCTACCAGAGCATGAACACTGTCCGGCGAAAATCTTCCGTTCTCTTCCCTTTTTCCGGCTGTCCTGCCCATAAGTATCTCCAGACCTTCATCAATATCTTCAATAGCCCATATGGTAAATTGTCGTTTTTTTACGGCTTCAACCAGCTCTTCCTCCAACATTAGCTGGGATAAATTTTTCCTGGGTATAATAACTCCCTGTTCTCCATTCAAACCTTTCATTTGGCAAAGTCTAAAAAATCCTTCGATTTTTTGGTTAATGCCTCCTACTGGTTGAATTTCACCATTTTGATTGACGGAACCAGTTACTGCAATTCCCTGTTTAATAGGAAGATCCGCCAGGCTGGATAATAATGCAAATAATTCGGCACTGGAGGCACTATCTCCTTCTATTCCCTGATAACTCTGTTCAAAAGTTAAACTGGCCGATAGGGTTAGAGGTTTTTCCCGGGCATACTTAGCTCCCAGATAGCCGCTTAAGGTAAGAACTCCTTTGCTATGAATATTCCCACTCATACGGATTTCTCGTTCAATATTTACCAATCCCTTTTCTCCCATAAAGGTTTTGGCGGTGATGCGCACCGGCTTACCGAAAGCATAGTCCCCTATTTCATATACTGCCAGGCCGTTAAGTTCTCCCACCTTTTTACCATTCACATTAATTATCAGGCTTTCTTCAAGCATCATATCTTGAATTTTATTTTCCAACAGGGAAGATCGATATTTTTTTTCCACTATGGCTTTTTTTACATGTTCCAGGCCAACCAATTCCGCTCTCTCATAATTGGCCCAGCAGTCAGCCTCAATCACTATTTCCACCACTTTATTCAGCATGGTAGATATTTTATTCTTATCTTCCGCCAGGCGGGTAGCATAATCAACCACAGCAGCAACTGCTTGCGGGGTAAAATGTTTCAGACCTTCCTTTTGACATACGGAACTGATAAAGCTGGCGTATTCTTTAATCCGCTTGCGGTTTTTTTTCACTTCAATATCAAAATCTGCCCTGATCCTAAAAAGTCGCCTGAATTCTTCATCCCAGTTATAAAGGAGATAATAATACAGTGGCTCCCCAATCAATACCACTTTAAGTTTGGCGGGAATGGGTTGCGGTTGCAGAGTCTCTGTATTACTTAAACCCAACGTTCGGCTCAGGTTTTCCACCACAATTTGCTGGTTTATAAGACAGCGCTTGAGAGCATCCCATACATAGTAGTTTTTAATTACATCATAAACCCGTAGAATCAGATAGCCACCATTGGCCCGGTGTATGGCTCCGGCCTTAATCTTGGAAAAATCCGTAGCTAGAATACCGAATTCTCCTTCGTATTCTATCTGTCCGAAGAGATTGGCATAAGTAGGATTGCTTTCAAAGATTACGGGAGCGTATTTCAATTCCGAATTATCAATTATTAAATTTACCTGGTAGCGGCGCAACGAAGTCCTGCGGTCAATTAGCCGGAACAGGCTTAGAGGGGATTTTTCTTCCGGCTGAACAAAAACTTCATAATTGGCCAGGAGATCCTCTTGTATGGCTTCGATATGTTCCACCAGCTCTTTGCATAAACGATACTTTTCAAACAATTCAGCGAAAAATGGTGCCAGTGCCGACCTGGCAGTTTCATTTTCCAGCTCTTTGACCTTTACTTTAATGTTTTTCTCCAACTCCTTAAATTGACGAAAAGCCTGGTTAAGTTTTTCCTGAATGATGGCACTTTTCTTCATTATCTCGGCCCGCTCTTCTTCCGGTAGAGAGATGAATTCTTCCTGGCTGAGGGGCTCCCCGTTTTTCAGAGGAACGCTGTTGATGCTGTTTTGGTTACGGCTTATGGTAAAACCATAGCTGTGTGCTTCTTCATCCAACTGCATATACATTCGATTGGTTTCGTCAACAAAAACACCCAATATAGCGTTTTTTTCATACTCGTATTCTTCACTTTCAAAAGCCTTGAGCAAGGTTTTTATGGCCCGGTCTATTCCAGCTTCCAGGTCTTTTTTAAAACTGCTCCCCATGCCTGCAGGCAAGAGTAAAACCTGTGGACAATCCGGATTTTTAAAATTATGCACATAGCAGCAGTCAGGGGGAGGAGGTTCATTTTTAGCTTTTCTCTCCAATATCTCCCAGGCCAGGGTGGTTTTGCCCGTCCCCATGGCTCCAGCCAGGTATACATTATAACCCTGCTTTTCAATATCTACCCCCATCGACAGGGAACGATAAGCCCGTTCCTGCCCGATGATTCCAAGCAAGGGCTCAATCTCAGCGGTAGAATTGAATTTAAAAATAGACGGATTGCAATTCTTTCTTAAATCTTTGGTTTTTACTTTATATTTATTCAGATTCAGAAATCATACCCCCGTATAATTTACTTGCAGCAACCTGTTAGAAAGAGAAGCTCATACCCGTATCTGCCTTAATTACCCTGGGGCCAAGCTCATTTAATAAACGGGCGGCAGCATAGAAACCAGTACAATGGCCAACCGCAATTTTTTCAATATCCATCATTTTCAAAACAGCTATGGTTTGGGCCAGTCTATCTTCGGAAGCCGTTATCAAATGGGTTCCTCCAATAAAAGCCAGTATCTTGGAACGGCCCGTTTTTTCCCGGATGTATTCTATGGTGTTTATCATCCCCGAATGGGCGCATCCACTGATTATAATGAGGCCTTCAGGATGATCTACCAGCAAAGCCATATCATCGAGCAACCTATCTTCAAGTAAGCCATGGTGGGTAGCGACTTTGAAATTGCCTCCGGTATTTTCAAAGCTGTTTCTCCGTGGTATTTCTCCACTGATGAAAACCCCGGGCATGATTTCGCTAAAACTATCAATAAAGATTATTTCAGCGCCATTTTTCACCAGATCCTCTGGTTCAAAGGGGCAGCCGATATTTGGACCCAAACCCTTTTTCCCCTGCAAATAGCGCTGAGAAAAAATACCTGGATGGAGATAGAGCTTTTTGGGCCCGAATCTCTGTAAAAAAGGAATTACCGCGCTGGTATGGTCAAAATGACCGTGACTGATAACCAGTGCTTCAACTTCTTCCAGCTTTACTCCCAGGTTTTCTGCATTTTTAAAAAGGGCATCACTGCTGCCAGTATCAAAGAGGATCTTTCTCTCATCCACTTCTACCAAAGCGGAAAAGCCGTACTCTCCAATCAGGGACGGAGATGGAGTAGTATTTTCCACCAGAATGCTTATAACTGCATTCATTATTTGACTCCTCCTTCGATAAGATATTCTTATCGTTTATGCTTTACTTCATATACTAAAATAATTATATAAAACTGCCATGCTTAAAATACCGGTGACCAGGGTGAAGAACAGGCTTCTGCTTTTTATAGCTACCAAAAATGTAGGTATAAAAGCCCATAAGTAAATATTTCCGGTACTAATATCTATACTACCCCGGGGGGCGATTATGCTCAAGGCAGTCAATGCTCCCAGAACCGCCGGAGCGACAAAAGATAACCATTTCTTTAATGCTTCAGGAAATTCAAAGCGTGATAATATGGCTACGGGCAATATACGAGGTAAAAGACTGACCAGGGAAACCCCGATTATCATTAAGTAAATGCTAGTTGCGCTCATCAATCAACATCCCCAAACTGGCCCCGATTAAGGTAGCAATAATAATGTTAGACAGGTTCTTCATGGATCCAGGCAGCAAGTAGCCAGTTAAGAGGCATATGACAGCAGCGATAATTGCTACCAGAGCATCACTTTTTTTGTTCACCATGAAAACTAGAAGGCAAGTATACATAGCCGGTAAAGCAAAATCCAGACCAAAACGCTCGGTATTGCTAATCATGCTGCCCAGCCAGGCTCCTAAAATAGTACTGCCAATCCAGGATAAATGTGAAGTCAGGTTCAGTCCCGCCATATATGAGATACTGGCTTCCCGTTGCCTATACCGGTTCATGGCTACGGCATAGGTTTCATCCGTGAGGCCATAGGATAAAAAAGCCGCCCAGCGGGTAGGGAGCTTATTTATATAGGGAACCATGGAAGTAGCAAAGAGAGTGTATCTCTGGTTTATTAAAAGGTTGGCTAAAATAGCCGTAATTACTGCTCCTCCCGCCTGCATAACCCCAATAGCTATATATTGCCCGGCACCGGTAAAGCACAAAACAGACATAGCAGTGGCTTGTTGCAGATTCATTCCGGCTTCCGTGGCCAGAACACCAAAGGCGAAGCCCAGAGGCAAATAACCTAAAACAATGGGTATTGAATCTTTTATACCTTCCCGGAGCTCCATATTACGCATTTTTCTCTCCTTGTTGGAATAAGCAAAAGCCCTTAATGCAAAAGGACAGCTAAGGAAATTCTACCATTAAGGGCCAGAGCTAGCCAGCAATAATTTGGCAAGTGAGAAAATCGTAGTATGGATAAGGCATGATTTCAGGGCTACCTGAAATACGGCAAAAGATTTGGATATATTTAGATACTTCCCGCATCTCCCACCTTTATGGAGACCAGCTTTGCCACCAGGGAAAGATACCGTCATCAAGGCTCCCCTCATTTTCTTCACGGTGTTCATAACATATATCTTCGGGCTCGCTCCCCTCTACAAAAGCCATTTCCACTTGCCGGGGGCAGGATTCGCTGGCAACCAGCCCACTATCCAGGCAGATATTGAGCAGTCTTATATTATCCGGACGATAAAAATCACCTTCGGCCAGCCTCCGGGAAGCTCCCTCGATAAAATTAGCCCAGATCGGCCCGGCAATTACCCCACCGGAAATATTAACATCCCGGTTTTTGTCATAACCCACCCAAACCGCACAAGAAATACGGGGAGTAAAGCCAACAAACCAGGCATCCTTGAATTCATCAGTAGTTCCCGTTTTCCCCGCAGCAATCCTATCTCCGAAAACGTTGCGCAGGTGTGCCCCCGTACCACCCGCTTCCAGTACTCCTTCCAGGATATTGGTAATTATATAGGCATTATCCTCCCCAATTACCCTTCTCTGCTGGGGGCGATTTTCTTCTAAGACCTTTCCGTTTCTATCCGTTACCTTTAATATGTAGTTGGCATTACTGTATAGGCCGCGGTTGGCAAAAACCGCATAGGCCAAAGCCATATCTATGGGTCTGACCTCACTGGCACCCAAAGGCAGAGAAAGCACCGGCTGAATATTACTGAAACCAAATTTTTCCGCGTAGCTGGCGGCAGCTGTTGGACCTAAGATACTGTTTACCCGAACCGCAACCACATTATCCGATTTCATTACCGCCTCTTTCAAAGTAAACTCGCGCCAGTGATAGGGTTCTTTCCCATAATCGGTAGGCCGGTAAATATCACCATTGGGTAATTCATACTCCACTTCTTCACACATTATTTTATCAGCCGCAGTAAAACCGGAATATAGAGCCAGTGAATACATAAAGGGCTTGAAGGTCGAACCTGGTTGGCGCTTGGAAAAAACCCGGTTGAAGGTTGAACTGGCATAGTCCCTTCCTCCAATGAGCGCTCGAATCCCTCCGTTACCGGAATCCACTGCTACCAGAGCCGCTTGTAAATTGGGATCATAGGCCTCTAAGCCTGACTGCAAAGCCTGGTTGGCAGCCCGCTGCATATATAGATCCAGGCTGGTATAAACCTTCAAACCCCCTTGATATATCATTTGCTCTCCATATTTTTTACTCAAGTAATCCTTTACCAGCGCAATGAAATAGGGGGCTTCCCCTTTAATATAAGTGGTTTTTTCATATTGGAGCTTCTCTTCCGCGGCTCGGGCTTTGCTTTCTTGATCAATATAGCCTTCTTCCTGCATCCGTTGCAGCACGACCAACTGACGCTTTTTTGCTGCTTCGGGATTGATATAGGGATCGTAGTTGCTGGGCCAGCGGGGAATACCGGCCAGAAGAGCCGATTCCGCCAAGCTTAAATCCCGGGCGCTTTTACCAAAAAAGGTGCGGGCGGCCACTTCGATACCATAGGCTCCCTGGCCGAAGTAGATGGTATTGCAATACATGGTTAAGATCTCATCCTTGCTATACTGTCGCTCTAATTCCAGAGCATAAAAAAGCTCCTTAAACTTACGCAAAAAAGTGCGTTCATTGCTCAAGAAAAGGTTCTTGGCAGTCTGCTGGGTTATAGTACTTCCGCCTTCTACAATCTTTCTCTCCCTGATATTTACATAAATGGCCCTAAAAATCCCTGCCATATCAATACCGTGGTGCTGGTAAAAATTCTTGTCTTCCACCGCGATTATGGCTTTGATAAAATAGTCCGGCATTTCACTCAGCTCAATATTAATCCGGTTTTGCTCCCCCAGTCCCTTTATTGCTTCACCATTAACATCATATACCACTGATGCCTGGGGTACTTCGATTCGGGGCAAAGACCATGTAAAGCCCATATGGCAAGTTATTAGGGCCAAAATTATGCTGCTAAGGATAAATTTACGCAAATGGTATCCCTCCTTTTAGTAAAATACCCCAGTTTTATAATCTTTATCCCTGGCAAACGGAGGACAGAAGACGGAGGGCGGAAGGCGGAGGATAGAAGAAGAAAAAATTACGGCAAAGAAAAAGGGAACGGGGCAGGTATGCCTGATGCTCCCTCTGGTCGTTATTGAGGTAGAGCGGTATACTTGCACAAGCCAATGCATAATTATTACTTTACGCAATGGAATCGCGCTTGTAAGCTTGTAATATAACGAGGCGAAATATGTCCCCCGCTAAGCGAACGCCTATTTACAAAACAGGCAGTGGGTTCTAATCCCCCCGCCTCGTTGCAGCGGTGTGTTGAAACTGCTTCGTAGTTTCTTCCGATGCTAAAAAAAGAAGGGATAGGAAACAACTACCTACCCCTTCCGATGTCTGACTACCGACGACTGATGACCCCCTTCTGCCTTCCTTGGAGCCATAAGAATATTAAGAATACTTGACACAAATATTACTGATTAATTCCGCCACATCCTGAACATAATCCTGAGCCATTTCAATATGTTCATAGACTTCGCGCCATTTTATTATAACAATTGGTTCCTCTTCATTTTCGAATAAAAGGGCCAGGCCCTGGCGATAATGATTATCCTGTTTTCTTTCCAACTGTCTTATTTCTTCACAGCATTCCAAAATTTCTCTCTTATTGTGCTCTAAACTCTGCAGCAGGTTTAAAGCTCTTTCCTGCAGAAACAAAGCTTCACAGAGAACGTTTACCATTTCTTTTACCCTCTTGTTGGGCCGTCCGGTTTTATATAAAATCATACGGTCAATAATCCCGGTGATATAATCAAGGGTTGTGGATAGTTTCTGTGCCAGTTGAAAGGCGTCTTCCCGATCAAAGGGAAGAATAAAACTGGTGTTCAAGCGCCGTATCAGTTCCTGAATAATCCGATCTCCTTCATGTTCCATGGCGGTTAATTTCGCCATCTTAATATCCAGGTCGCTATAATCATTGACCACATTCTGCAGTATGTCCCCACCTCTTACTACTACACGGGCGCTTTCACTGAATAACATAAACAGCTGCTCGTCTTTGGTGCCGAATAAACGCAATTGTTCCACCCCCTGATTTGAATTTTACATAAAAAGAAGATTAATTATTATTAGCCCTAATACTTAGAGTGCCCTTAAATAGTCGGGGCGAAGGTAACGGGCATCATTCCGGTTAATTATGGTATTGATCAAATCCATGATATTTTCTTTATCTTCCGGGAACCTTCCTTTGATAGGCAGGTAATTGGAAGCGTGGTTACTGCGAAATTCTGTTCCCTCAAGTTCTAAATTCTCTATCATGATACGCATTTCGTCCAGGATTTCAAAAGGACCCGGCAGTTCAAATTCCCCTCTTTGCATTTTCCGGTACAGAGGTGTACGCGGTTCCAGCATCAGGGTTAAAGCACCAACATAGTCGGGATTCATTTCATTCAGGATCTGAGCTGTTTTGCGGGCATGATCAACTGCCTGCGGAGTTCTTCCTGCCAAACCTAACAAAACTGTAACCGACAGGAGAATACCAGCTTCCCGAATCTTTTTTCCTGCTTCAACCATTTCTTCGTAAGTTACCCCTTTTTTTATATCTTTTAGTAGCTCGGGGTCTCCGGTTTCCACACCCAGGTAAGCAATAGTAAGCCCAGCCTCTTTTAATCTTTTAAGCTCCTCGATATCTTTAGAGAGGATACTGTCGGGACTGGCGTAAATCCCAATATGCCTTAGGCTATAAAAATTCTTTTTAAGCTCAGCAATTATTTTTACTAAATCACCGGTTTCAACCGCCAGCGCATCTCCATCAGCCAGAAATACCTTTTCCAGATCTCCATAGTATAATTTAGCCATACGAATATCGGCCATTACTTCGTCCAACGACCTGACCCGGTACTTCTTGTCTTTATACATGGAACAAAATGTACATCTATTATGAGAACAACCTATAGTGACCTGCAGTATATAACTCCTGGCCTCACTGGGTGGACGGTAAACACTTCCTTCATATCTCATGAATTATTACCTCCTTGGCTTTATTTAATTTTATACAATAAGTCGTATTTTGTGAAACACTCTACAAATAAAGCTTTAAAATCTAGCCATAATTCTAATTATATTATCACAAAATACTAAATGGGTGCGGGAATTAAGGAGGTTTTTCGATTGAGCCGTAAAAAAGGCCTGATGTCCGAACAGCTCAAATATGAAATTGCCCGTGAACTTGGAGTTGACCAGTTGGTGTCAACTCAAGGTTGGGGTGCTGTATCTTCCCGAGACTGTGGCAGCATGGTAAGTAAAGCAATCGAAATGGCCGAAAGGAGTATCTCCAACCAGCTGTAATAGAATCGAAATAACCCGCATTCAAAAGGGGGATTATTCCCCCTTATCTATTCTATGTTTTTCCGATAGTATTTTCCATAAATAATTCTTACATCTAATCAGGCGATCGGAAAAGCAAAAAATAATTATAACCAAAAATGTGGCCAGAACCATGGCCTGTTGCAATCCTGCACCAATCAACATTCCTAAAATAGCCGTTATCCATAAGCTGGCCGCCAGAGAAAGCCCGCTGCCGCTTCGTTTATCTTCAGCCATCCAAATCAACCCGGTGCCAATAAATCCTATAGCTGATATGATTTGAGCAGAGAGCCTACCCGGATCGCTGTAAAATGGATTGCCGAGGTTTCTAAAAAACTCATTGGAAACAATCGTAAGCAGAGCTGCCACCATACAGGTGATGGCATAAGTGCGGGTAGTAGATATCGACCTGTCAGTACTTACACCCAAAATAAATCCCATAATAGCAGCCAGTACTATGCGCCCGACCCAAATCTCCATACTGTCCCCCTAGCCGGAACCACAACCACCGATGAAAAGCAAGCCATTCCGTTTTCCGGGCCTGCCACAGGGACGGTTCTTGTGTCAGATTAGCATGTCAAGGGGACGGTCCTTTTAACACTGCAATTTACACCTTACCCCTGACGACCATTCCGTCCTCCGTCTTCCTACTATATTACCTGGTAATTTGGAGCTTCTTTGGTAATGGATATATCATGTGGGTGGCTTTCAATCAAACCTGCATTGGTAATACGAATAAAATTGGTCTTGCTTTGCATTTCCTCGATATCCTTCACTCCACAATAACCCATACCGGCTTTCAGCCCCCCGATAAGTTGGAAAATGGTTTCAGATACATAACCTTTATAGGGGATACGACCTTCTATACCCTCGGGTACCAGCTTATGGGCATCTTCCTGGAAATAACGATCACTGCTCCCCTGCACCATAGCTCCCAAAGACCCCATTCCACGGTAAACTTTGTAGCTTCTGCCCTGGTATATTTGTGTCTCGCCTGGACTTTCATCAGTTCCCGCCAAAAGATTACCTAACATTACCGTATCTGCACCGGCGGCAATGGCCTTGGCGATATCCCCCGAATATTTTATGCCGCCATCAGCGATTATAGGTACATTATGTTTTTTAGCTACCTGGGCACAATCAAAAACGGCGGTTATCTGAGGAACACCGATTCCGGCTACTACCCGTGTGGTGCAAATAGAGCCCGGACCAATTCCCACCTTTATGGCATCAGCCCCCACTTTTATCAATTCTTCGGTGGCTTCCGCGGTAGCTACATTACCGGCAATAAGCTCAATATCCGGAAATTGTTTCTTTATGGTGGCTACCATTCTTATTACGCTTAGCGAATGGCCGTGAGCCGTATCCACTACAATCACATCCGCCCCGGCTTTTTTAAGGCATTCCACCCGTTCCAGGGTATCATGGGCTATGCCAACAGCTGCCCCCACCAGCAATCGTCCCCGCTGGTCCTTGGCAGCATTGGGATATTTTGAGGTTTTTTCGATGTCCTTGATGGTTATTAATCCCATTAAATTAAAACTGTCATCGACTAAGGGGAGTTTTTCTATCTTGTATTTCCTGAGCAAATCCATAGCCTGGTCCATACTAGTGCCTACCGGCGCTGTAACCAAACCTTCACTGGTCATTACATTTTTTATAGGTTGGTTAAAATCGGTTTCGAAACGTATATCCCGGTTGGTAATAATTCCAACCAGCTTGCTCCCCTCGGTAATAGGCACTCCCGATATATGATAGTGCTCCATAATATCAAGAGCATCCCGAATAATATTGTCCGGCGACAGAAAAAACGGATCTGTTATAATACCATGTTCGGAACGTTTTACCCGATCCACCATTCTAGCCTGTTCTTCGATAGACATATTCTTGTGAATTATGCCAATGCCGCCTTCCCTGGCCACAGCAATAGCCATTCTGGTTTCAGTAACCGTATCCATCCCCGCACTTAAAATAGGAATCACTAGCCTTATATTACGACTTAGCATAGTAGAGACATCAACATCCTGGGGGAGAACCTCAGACCTTCCCGGAACGAGCAGCACATCATCAAAGGTGAGACCTTCTTTGCCAAATTTCTCACTCATTGTCTGGCCCCCTTTAGAAATTTAGAATATAGTATCCTATTATTCAGCATTTTTCAAGGTGAACCCTGAATAATATGCTCAATCTCCACCCATTACCGAACTAATTCCATAGTGAAGGAAGTGTTGATGAAGAGACTCCACTGTTTCTTCACTAACCCGAAATTCCTCCGCTATCTCCTCTTTGCTTTTTCCGTTTTTTATACAATCCAATAGTTCATCAAAATCAACTCCCGCTTCCCGGCTCATTTCCTCCAAAGAAGGTATCCTGCTCCAGGGCGGAAAAGAACCCTGTCCATTGTTTTGCTCCATCTATCGCACCTCCTAAACTTGTCCTTCTGATGTCTGATGACCAACGACTGACGACCAATAATCCCCCTCACCCCTCACCCCTCACCCCTTACTTTTCTTATTATGCCATTATTGTCTTTTATCATGTACCAAACGACCATTCCCCCTTTCGTCCTCCCCCTTCCGTCTTCCGTCCATGTATTTATAATAAAAAGATGCCCAAAGTATTAAAATATGATAGAATCGCAGTGAAATGAGTGATATGAAGCAGGATTGTTAATCAAAATTCCTTTTACAGGTGGGTAAGCTTATGAAGGCAATTATTATTGGTGCAGGAAAAGTAGGATTCAGTATGGCGGAGATGCTTTCCGAAGAGAATCACGATGTAGTAGTAATCGAGCAATCCCCAGAAAGGCAGCAGATTCTTGAAGACACTCTGGATATTCAGGTTATCAATGGCAGCGCTTCAAGCTTTTCGGTGCTGGAGGCGGCCGGGGTAAGGGAAGCTGACATTCTTTTAGCCGTAACTGAGTTTGATGAATTAAACATGCTGGCCTGTATGCTGGCCAAGCAGTACGGTACCAGGGTTACTGTTGCCCGGGTGCGCAATACTGAATATTTGGAGCTCAAACACATCTCCTTAAACCAGCTTATGGGTATCGACCTCATCATAAATCCGGAACGGGTTACTGCCTTTCACATTGCTCAGATTGTTAAAAATCCAGAGGCTTTGAATGTGGATTACTATGCCGAGGGCAAGGTGCAGTTGGTAGAACTCCGCATCCAATCAGATTCGCCTCTGGTAGGGAAAAAGCTAAAAGATGTGGATAGCTCTTTGCCCTATAATATCGTTTCTATAGTTCGTAACCATAAGACGATAGTCCCCCGGGGTCAGGACACTTTTTACCCAGGTGACCATATCAATTTAATGGCTCAGAGTACTAACATTGTTGAAGTGGAAAAGCTCCTGGGCTTTTATCGTCGAACAATAAACCAGGTTACCATATTGGGAGGAGGCCGTACCGGTTATCACCTGGCCCAGATCCTGGAAGAACAAAAAATCGGTATCAAGATAATCGAAAAGGATTTCAAACGCGCCGAAAAAATATCGGAGAAATTAAATAATGCCCTGGTAATTCACGGGGATGGCAGCGACTATCAATTGCTGGATGAGGAAAATGTAGGCCAATCCGATATCTTTGTGGCGGTAACCGATGACGACAAAATTAACATGCTCTGCTCCCTTATAGTCAAAAACCTGGGAGTTAAAACCACCATCTGCCAGCTCAAACGCTTTGAGGTTATTCCCCTGGTTGAACAAATTGACATCGATATTGTCCTCAGTCCCCGTATTCTTACCGCTGGTGCTATATTAAAATATATCCGCCGGGGGGATATTGTTTCGGTAACGGTTCTGGGCGAAGAGAAGGCGGAAATGCTGGAACTGTTTGCCCAGCCGGGTTCGATAGCGGTTAACAAAAAGATTCAGGATATTAAATTTCCCCGCGGTTCAGTAGTAGGCGCAGTGGTAAGAGGAGAGCAGGTTATAGTCCCCGATGGCAATTTCAAGATTGATGCCTTTGACCGGGTTATTGTTTTTACCCTGCCCCAGGACCTGCCTAAAGTGGAAAAACTCTTTCTCAAGGGGGCCTGGCTCTTTTGATTAGAACTCGTGTAATACTGGGCTACCTGGGAAGAATCATTTTGATTATCGGTATCTCCATGCTGTCGAGTGTGCTCTGCTCCCTTTATTACCGAGAATCAATAATAATCCCCTTTAGCCTGGCTGCTGGAGTAACTATTGTCACCGGGCTCTTACTGGTTTTCTCTGCCGAAAAGCAGGCCATTCATTATAAAGAAGGCTTTGTAATTGTCAGCCTAGGTTGGCTGCTGGCCTCCCTCTTTGGCAGCCTCCCCTACATCTTTACCGGCTGTCTGCCTTCATTTGCCGACGCTTTTTTTGAGACCGTATCCGGTTTTACGACTACCGGAGCCAGTGTAATAAGCAATGTGGAAGCAACCCCCAAAGGCCTCTTGTTCTGGAGGAGCCTTACCCAATGGCTGGGAGGCATGGGTATAATCGGGCTTTTCGTGGCTATTATTTCCGGTATGGGAGCCCAAGCCAACCACTTGTTTAAAGCTGAGGTTCCCGGACCCGTTGCCAATAAAATCAGCCCCCGCGTACGGGAAACCGCCAAAAAGCTCTGGATAACTTATATCGTCTTGAGTGTTTGTTGTACGGTTTTGCTATACCTCTTTGGCATGAATATCTTCGATTCCCTTTGCCACACTTTTGCCACTATGGCTACCGGTGGCTTTTCTACACGCAATGCCAGCGTCGGTTATTATAACAGCCCCCTCATTCAGTGGACCCTTACCCTATTTATGTTCATTGCCGGGGTCAATTTTACCCTGCACTATCTGGGGTTTAAACAACGCAATTTGCAGGTTTACCTGAAAAACCGGGAGTTCCTATTTTATACCGCCATTGTCGTTGTTGCTAGTCTTTTAGTAACTCTTTCCCTTAGCCTTGGCGGGAGTGAGCTTTCTACCGAAGGCAAACTGCGGGCGGCCTTTTTTCAAGTGGTTACCATCGTTACCACCACGGGATACAGCAGTGTTGATTTTGAGCTCTGGCCTAATATGGCCCTGGGTATTATCTTCCTTATGATGTTTGTGGGAGGTTGTGCGGGATCAACCGGTGGAAACATCAAACCAGGGCGCTACCTGATATTGCTGCACCGGTCAATTATCGAAATAAAAAGGATTATCCACCCTAAAGCGGTGATTTCCCTGCGTTTTAACGATAGGATAATAAGTGATAGCCTCTTGATCAATGTCCTGCAGTTTTTCTTTCTCTACATAATGTTTTTGGCCCTGGGAACCATTGGCCTGAGCTGCCTGGATGTCGACCTGATTACCAGCTTAACCGCCGCCGCCTCCTGCCTGGGCAATATCGGTCCCGGCCTGGGACAGGTAGGGCCTATGGACAATTACTCTTTTATCGCCGATAGCGGTAAATACCTCCTAAGCCTCCTGATGCTAATCGGCCGCCTGGAAATCTATCCCCTGCTCCTCCTCTTCCTCCCTGATTTCTGGCGAGAATAAATAAGCCTTAAACCCTTACCCATTACTCCTAACTTTCTATTAATCTTGTTATAGCGAGTTGTTCTTCAGCCGCATGTGGGTATTGTTCACATCAACTACAATAACCTCACGACCAATCTTCTTTACCGCCTCCCAGGGAATAACCATTTTTTGCCGGTCTACCCAAAAGCTTAAGGCATTGTTGCGGTTAGGAAGTATGATAGAAATAATTAAACCGCTCTCTTCGTCAATAAGCATATCCGAGTCCCCTACTGTTCCCATTCGCATCCCGTCATATATATTGACCATTTCTTTTCCCACCAGCTCATTAAGCCGCACCAAAAACCCTCCTTCAAATACCGGTATGACCAAATCCCCCCGCTCCACGCAAAGTTTCATCCAGGGATTTAACTTCCATAAATTCGGCCTTTTCCACCCGGGAAAAGACCATTTGGGCAATCCTTTCGCCCCTTTTTAGAATATAGTCTTTGTCCCCCAGATTTATGACAATCACTTTTATCTCTCCCCGGTAATCAGCATCGATGGTACCGGGGGTGTTCAAGAGAGTTATGCCATACTTCAAGGCCAATCCACTGCGGGGGCGTATCTGGGCTTCATATCCTTCCGGAATGGCCAAGGCCAGGCCGGTGGGAACCAGCACGATTTTACCGCTGGGGATCAAAATTTCCTCATCTACAGCCGCATAGAGATCCAAACCGGAGGAACCCGGGGTCATGTAACGGGGCAAAGGCAAGTCATGGGAGTGCAAGCGGTTAAAAAGTACTTTCATCTTTTCCTCTCCTTTCTAGCCCCACCATTTGTGAAATTCCTTCTCCACCTGAGGAAGAACCTCGGCCGGTCCAATAGCCGCCAGGGAAAAAGCCGGTTTTTGCAAGATGTTGGAAGAGAAGCTCTGTATCTTGCCAGCATCAACCGCAAGGATTTCCTTGATTACATCTTCTACGGGAATCACCCGGTTATACATCAAAAAAGACTTGCCCAGGCGGCTCATGCGATTCATTACGCTTTCCAAACCCAGGTACATACTGGACTTGATCAATTGCTGGGTTCGGCTTACTTCCCGCTCACTAACCCCTCTGCTCACAAAAAACTCCAGTTCATGATACAGAGCCTCAAAAAAAGTAGCTATCTTACCCGGACCGGTACCGATATAGAATGAATAAGAGCCGGTATCGGAATAAGTGGAGGGCGAGGAATAAACAGAATAAGCCAGGCCCAATTCTTCACGAATTTTTTGGAAGAGGCGGGAACTCATCCCTCCTCCCAGTATACTGTTCATAACGTTCTGCACATAGCGATTCTGGTCAAAATATGATATCCCGGGAACTCCCAGGCAAATCTGCACCTGTTCGGTTTCCTTTTCCAGCAGTCTTACAAAACTGGAATACTCCGAGTGCTTGGGTTCAGGCCAATTTACCTGAGTTAATGGCTGCCGGACCAGACATTTTTCCACCTGCTCTTTTATGAGGTTTTTATCTACATTGCCGGCCACAGCTATTACCATATTAGAAGGAACATAACATTTTTTATAGAAATCAAATATTTCGTCCCGGCTGAAAGCAGATACCGAATCCAGGGTTCCCAGTATGGGGGAACCCATGGGATGCCCCTGCCAGAGGTTGCGGGCAAATAAATCGTGTATTAAATCATCCGGGGTATCTTCATAAATATTAATTTCCTCGATAATTACCTCTTTCTCCGTAGCAAAATCCCGGGTAGCAAAGGTGGAATTAAAGAGCATATCAAAAATTATCTCCATAGCTGATGAAATATTTTCATCCAGGGTCCGGGCATAAACACAGGTAAATTCTTTGGAGGTAAAGGCATTCAGCTGCCCTCCTATCTCTTCAAAACTCTCCGCAATATCCCGGGCTGACCTGCTTTCGGTACCCTTAAAAAGCATATGCTCGATAAAATGACTGGCTCCCGCTATTTCTTCCTTTTCATGTCGGGAACCCAGTTTGATATAAACCCCCAGGGCGGCCGATTTCAAATAGGGAATCTCCTCCACTATCAGCCTGGCCTGCTTGTCCAGTAACCATGTATTTATCACTTCCATACCTCCATGTAAAACATATAATCTTATTCTATCCGATTCCAGGACAAAAAAGATAGCAGAGCAAGTTTTTTCACTATAGCAGTTTAGGGCTCAACTGCAAAAACTCCTTTTGATGCAGAAGGGTGCCCTCTCACTCCTCACTTTCCTTACAAATCAGTTAAGGTAAAATAAAGTCCTTAATTATCCTTTGGAAGAGATTGGCCTGCCGGGTAATATTATCCCCGCAAAGCAGCGGTATACTCTCAACCAGCTTTCCATCAGCATAAACCACCAGGCTGCCAACTTCTTGCCCCTTGCTCAGCGGAGCTTGCAGTTCATATTTCATATTTACTTTTTTCTCGATATCGGGGCTATTATCTCCTACCCAGAGATAGAGATCCCGAGCTGGATATATCTTAACCTTAGGAGTTTTAGCATTTAATACCCGTAATTCTTTAAACGGAGTAGAAGCATTGATTATTTGCTGATAATAGCTATCCTTGAATCCATAATTAAGTAAACGCGCACAATCGCCTGCTCTATCGCTGGATTTTAAAACAACGGCTATTAAATGGCGTCCATCCCGGGTGGCGGAAGCCACCAGACATTTCCCCGCAGCGTTGGCCGTACCGGTTTTAATACCATCAGCTCCCTGATAGCTGCCCAGCAAGGGATTGGTATTGCTTATCCTTAAAGGCTGACTATAAGAGGGGTGCTTAAAATCGCTTTGCCGGGTAGCCACCAGTTCCTTGATTTGGGGATGGGATTGAGCATAACGGCCAATCTGAGCCAGATCACTGCAGGTACTGAATTGTTCACCACCCGGGAGACCGGAGGCATTGCTAAAACGGGTATTAGAGGCGCCAATTAAGAAAGCCTTTTTAGACATCAAGTGAGCAAATAAGCTCTCATCCCCGGCAATATGTTCGGCCAGGACCACAGCCGCATCATTGGAAGATCGGATAAGGGCCACTTTCAGCAGTTCACCCACTGTAATCCTTTGCTCCGCCTTCAAACCAATGCTATATTCGGGGGTTCGGGCAGCCTTGCTGCTTACTGTGGCTTCTTCATCCATGCCGGCATATTCGATTGTTAGGATGGCCGTCATCATCTTTACCGTACTGGCAACAGGACGAGTTTCGTCCCCGTTACTGGAAAGTATCAACTGCCCACTTCCCCCATCCATCAAGCAATAGTAGGGGGAGCTGATATAAGGAGCCGCATTTACGGGAGAAGCTATTAGCCCCATAAATAACAGTAATAGTATAATAAATCTAATTCCCTTGCTAAAACCCCTCAATTATTATCTCCTTTACTATTATCTCCTTTACTCTGCTTGATAATTTTATCGATAGTAAGCATTTTATAACCGTCTTGCTTAATTTTCTCCAAGATGGCAGGAAGAGCTTTAACGGTGGGGTCTGTAGGGTGCATCAAGATAATGGCGTCGTTATGCAACTTGTTGCTGACTCTTTTAACAATGGTTGCCGGATCAGGGCGCTGCCAATCTATCGTATCAATGCTCCACATAATAAGCTCATAATCCAAAGCAGCGACCACATTCAGCAATTGCTGGTTATATTCCCCATAAGGGGGAGCAAAAAACCGGGGTTTTTCACCTACGGTCTTATTAATAATCTCCTCGGCTTTTCTTATTTGCTCACTGGCTTCTTCCGCTGAGATATTATTAAAATGCAAATGTTTGTATCCATGGCTCTGGATACTATGTCCGGCAGCTTTCATTTCTTTTAAAAGCTCCGGATTTTTTTCTGCCCACTTTCCGCTAACAAAGAAGGTGACCTCAGCCTGGTTTTCTTTAAAACTTTTGAGCATCTGAGGGATATATTCCTCACCCCAATCCACATTGACGGTTATGCCCACCGCTTTCTCTCCGCTGTTGCCCTGATATATGGGATCAAGCACCCTGGAAGCTACACTGCTGTCATCCCCGCGCATAAGTAAGATTGTGGTGAATACGCCCAGCAGCAAAATGGACATCAGCATTACTATTAGTTTTTTCCGGGAAACAAAATATATTTTCAGTTTAATCTTCCTCCCCCAAAATATTTACCCATACCTTACCCCGGTTGATTCCGGCCTTGATGATCAATGGACTACCTGTATTATTGGAAAATTTGAGATCCAGATCTCCATAGCTTACCGTAGCGTCTTTACCCTCAGCTACATAATGAACCCTCCGGCTGTGCAGATGACGCTCAATTATTTTCAGGCCGGCCTTTCCAGCCGCATTAAAAACCGTTGTTGCTACCTGGCAAACCCCCCCTCCATAGTCCAGTTCGCTGGCCCCCATTAAAAACACCGGTGCCGGCATATAACCTCTCTCCGGAGTTCTGGGACCTACTGTTTCATTAAAAGAAAATTCCTGCCCGGGCCATAGCAGGCTATTGTTAACACTGCTGCAGGCCAGGGAAACGTTGGTATAACGCTGGTAAGTCCCGGTAAACCAGGTTTCGTAGTAGCCCCGGCTCAAGGTTATTTTTTGCAGGTCCCGGCTGGAATAACGGGAAGGAATTGCCCGCATCAGCAATTCCAGCTTGTCGCCTTCTTCTGCTTGCAAAGCTTTACTCACACTGCCTTCAATATCAACTATGCAGCCTTCCTGCTCGGGAATTACTTCTCCTGTTTCTTTGTCTAAAGCCGGTTCCAAAGGTAGTTTCTGCTCCTTAAGAGCCATATTCTCCACCAGCAAACGCAGTTCGCCTGGAAGCAAGCCTTCTAGCTTCTCTCCGGCCATAGTAACTCCTGGTTTAACTCCATATATTTTTCGTTCCACCCGGTCAAGCCAGGCAGTAAATAGCGAAATGCTGATAAAAAAGCATAAGAGAAATAAAGCCCTGCTGTTCACTTTGATGGTATGGAATCCTAAAAAATCGTTCTCACTCCTCCCGGCTTTTTTCTACATTAATATTCCTTGGCATCTACTACTATTCAATTTTTGCTTGAAAAAGAAAATTACTGCATTAAATGCAAATAAACCGAGGTTACTCGGTTTACTTGGAATAATCTATGCAGTTGCCAATAGAAGTGAGGAGTGATGGGTAAGGGGTGAGGGGTTTAAGTTATTTCCCAACACATCTTACTATTCAAGCGCCTAACAACAACTCATTTTTCATTGGTGGTTGCTGCCTCGGGCCATGGTAACTTAATTATTTTTTAACAGCGCTTTTTAATACAGCTTTACGGGAAAGGTTTACCCGGCCTTGTCTATCAATTTCTGTAACCTTGACCAGTATCTGATCCCCGATGTCCACCACATCTCTGACTTTGTTTACTCTTTCCTCGGCCAGCTGGGAAATGTGTACCAGGCCTTCTTTTCCTGATGTTCCCAATACCCCGGGAATGATTTCCACAAAAGCCCCAAAATCCATTATGCGCTTAACGGTTCCCATGTAGGTCTTGCCCACCTCAACTTCAGCCACAATGGATTCCACAAAAAATCGGGCCTTTTTCGCGGCCTCTTCATCTGTAGCCATTATAAACAGGCTACCATCATCTTCAATATCAATTTTGCAACCGGTCTCATCGACTATTTTATGAATGGTTTTGCCGCCAGGTCCAATAACTTCCCGGATTTTGTCCGGGTCTATCTGCATACGGATCATCTGCGGGGCATAAGGAGAAAGTTCCTCATTAGGCTTATCGATGGCTTCGAGCATCTTCTTTAAGATAAACATTCTGCCTTCACGGGCCTGTTTAAGTGCAGCTTCGACTATTTCACGGTTAACCCCGGTAATTTTTATGTCCATCTGCAGGGCGGTAACCCCTTTTTCGGTTCCAGCCAGTTTGAAATCCATGTCTCCTAGAGCATCCTCTATTCCCTGAATATCACTCATAATGGCAAAACGCTCGCCTTCTTTGACCAGTCCCATGGCAATACCAGATACCGGAGCTTTAATGGGAACACCGGCGTGCATCAGAGATAGCGTACTACCACATACACTCCCCATAGAGCTGGAGCCATTTGATTCCAAAACTTCAGAAACTACCCTTATAGTATAAGGGAATTCTTCTTCCGATGGTATTACTGCCAGCAAAGCCCGTTCAGCCAGGGCTCCGTGACCAATTTCCCTTCTTCCCGGACCACGCATAGGTTTGGTTTCACCAGTGCTATAGGGAGGGAAATTATAGTGATGAATATATCTTTTTTTCTCTTCGATTCCCAGACCATCAAGCCGTTGTTCTTCACTGATGGCTCCCAGGGTGGTAACCGACAAAACCTGGGTCTGACCGCGGGTAAAAAGACCTGAGCCATGAGGCCGGGGCAGGAAACCAACCTCGCAGCTTACTTTCCTGATTTCATCAAGCTTTCTCCCATCAACCCGTTCCCCTTCCTCCAGAGCCATCTTTCTAACCACGGCTTTCATGGTCTCGTCCGATACATCGGCAATCAATTTTTCTTCTTCCGGATAGCTCTCGGTAAAGTGCTGCAAAACAGATTTCTGGGAGGAATCCATCTGGTCTTCCCTCGTCTTCTTATCTGGATTCTTGACCGCTTCTTCAAATAGTGGAGTAGCAAATTCGACAACGGCCTTTTTTATTTCCTCATCCAAAATCGGAATTTCCACCTGCATTTTGGACAGGCCAACTTCTCTTATGATATTTTCCTGAAAATCTACTATTTTCTTAATCTCTTCATGAGCAAAGAAAATAGCATCACGCATAGTTTCCTCAGGAACCTCATTGGCTCCTCCTTCAACCATCATGATAGCCTCTTTGGTTCCCGCTACCGCCAGGTGTAGATCGCTTTTCTGGTGTTGCTCCACTGTAGGATTAATAATCAGTTCCCCATCCACCAGTCCCACTATTACTGCCGCTACTGGACCAGCAAAAGGTATATCAGAAATAGAAAGGGCAACAGAGGCTCCGGTTATAGCGGTAACATCTGGTGCATTATCTTTCTCCACCGATAGAATAGTGGCTACTACATGTATTTCATTCCGGAAACCTTTAGGGAAAAGTGGGCGGATAGGCCGGTCAATCAAGCGAGCAGATAGGGTAGCCTGGGCTGTAGCCCGGCCTTCTCTTTTAATGAAACCTCCTGGTATTTTCCCTACCGCATATTGTTTCTCCTCGTAATCAACCGTTAGCGGGAAAAAGTCAATTCCTTCGCGGGGCTGTTTGGCAGCTGTAGCTGTGACCAATACAACTGTATCGCCATATCTCATAAGAGCAGCTCCATTGGCCTGCTGGGCAACTTGTCCTATTTCCACAATTAATGGTCGCCCTGCTACCTCCATTTGATACTTCTTAACTATCACGTTTTCCTCCTTTCAAAATGAGATTGATTTTATACTTCTTACTTCCTACAAGAACATTGTTACCTTTTTCTATTCGCTTTAAGCATCGGAAGAAACTGCGAAGCAGTTTCAACGCAGCGCCTCGTTTAAGCCTGTTTTAAAGGTATAGCGATTGGGGGAAAACGAGCAGACCCAATAAATGGACATACTCGTTTCCCGTAAGAGCTCTAGCCATAAAGATAAAGAGCGGATTACCGCTCTTTATCTGCGCAGGCCCAATCGGGTAACAATGCTCCGATAGCGTTCAAAGTCTTTCTTCTTGAGATAGTCCAGGAGTGAACGACGCTGTCCTACCATTTTCAGCAGGCCTCTGCGCGAATGATGGTCTTTAGAATTTATTTTTAAATGCTCATTCAAGTAATTTATTCTTTCCGTTAATATAGCAATTTGGACTTCCGGCGAGCCGGTATCATTTTCGTGAATTTGGTAGGTCTTAATTATTTCCCCTTTTCTTTCTAGAGATAATGCCAAGTTTTTCACCTCCTCTACCAAATAATCGCCACCGGCCAAGGAAAACGCTGGTGAATCGTCATCCCTAGCCCGAGGTTCTAATGTCTTAACAAATCCAATCCTAATTTTATACAATCATGACTTGATAAGCAAGAGCCTTTCCTGTTTGGTTTGATTTACGATATTCTAAACTAACCACCCATTGCTCGGGGGAGCCATAACAACCGATAAAAAGTGGGTAGTATGTGCTTGCATAATAAGATGTAGTTTCCGAATACCCCTTCTAATCACCGGCGTCCGGCAACCATTCCGACTTCCGTCTTCTCATATTATATCTATCTTTCCTCTGCTTTCCAGAGACTCATATATTTCCCCAGCTTGCTTTCGGTCAAGCCCAATCTGCTTAATTAGTTCGTCAACGCTGCTAAATCTTTTTTCGTCCCTGATTTTTTGGAGGAAAAACAGCCTTAAATCCTGATCATAAACCTGTCGGTTAAAATCGATTAAATGAGCCTCAACCGAAACTGGATATTCCTGATGAAAGGTGGGCTTGCTGCCTATGTTGACGGCGGCCCCGAAATTTTCGCCTTCCAGCACTGCCAGAGCCGCATATACCCCTTTCACCGGTATATTTAATTCTGCCCCAATCCCCAGGTTGGCTGTAGGGAAACCAATAGTTGCTCCTCGTTTTTCCCCTTCAATTACCTTTCCTTCTATCATGGGATAGTAACCCAGCATTTCCCGGGCCAATTCCATATCGCCGGCATCCAGGGCTTGGCGGATGATAGTGCTGGATACCACCTGCCCCTTGATTTCCACCGGGGGAATGATATTAACCTGGAAATCATATTTTTTCCCCAGCTCTTTTAATAGTTGAGGCGTACCACTTCCTTTGTGACCAAAGGAATAGTTGAATCCCACAAACGCTTCTCTAATTTTTAATCTCTCGACCAGGATGCTTTTTACGAACTCTTCCGGAGAGCACTGGGATATGGCCAGGTCAAAGGTATTGTAGATCAGTTTATCCAAACCCAGTTTATTCATTAACTCGGCTTTTCGTTCCGCAGTTACCAAAAGTTTGGGAGCCCGACTGGGGTTAAGCACCATAGCCGGGTGGGGTTCAAAAATAAATGCCGCCGCGATTCCATTGTTGGCCCGGGCTTTCTTTACTAAATCACCAATCAAACGCTGGTGCCCCCGGTGTACTCCATCAAAATTACCCAGGGCTAAAAATAACGAGCCTTCACTATTAGTAAAATTATCTATTTCTCTTACTACCTCCATACAGCAACTCCTTCTGTTCCTTCATCAGGGGTACCCTTATGCTACTCTCCCTTATTCATTAATCTTAAAAACCCGGCAGGGCTGGAGTACAGTATCTTCATTATAGTTATTTGCTTCAGCAATAGCCAGCAGTTGTCCTTCCGGCGTATATAACCTTACCCGGGGACTAGCCAGCTTTCCTGTCCGGCTTATCTGTCTTCCGTTTATTATAGCTGGTAATTCCGCACTTTTTAGGCTTATAAGCGGTAAGTTATTTATAGGATAGTCCAGGGGCAGCAAGGCTCGACTCAGATTCTCCCGCTTCTCTATAATATAATCCAGGCTTACTGCCTCTTCGATTTTGAAGCAACCAGAGCGACTTCGGCGCAAACTGGATAAATAGGCTCCGCAACCTAATTCCTGGCCAATATCATGACACAGTGTGCGAATATAGGTCCCCCGGGAACAGCTTACCCGCAAGCTCAATTGGGGTAATTCCTGCTCCCAATCGGCATTCAGCAGTTCCAACTCGAAGATTTCAATTTCTCTTGCTTTCCTCTCCACTTCCAGACCCTGGCGGGCTAATTCATAAAGTCTTTTCCCTTCATGGTGAACAGCTGAGTACATAGGCGGAACTTGCCTGCTCTTACCCCGAAACAATGCCAGTACTTTTTCTACTTGGGCAGGCTCTATTTTTCTTGGTGTATGGTATGTAATCACTCCCCAGGCATCCTGGGTATCGGATGATGCTCCCAGGGTCATAGTGGCTATATATTCCTTGGTCTCATCTTCAACAAAAGGAATTATCCTGGTGCCACAGCCGACTGCCACGGGCAAAACACCTTCAGCCATAGGATCCAGGGTACCCAAATGCCCCAACTTGTATTTTCGCGGTAAAACCTTTTTAAGCTTTTTAATAACATCAAAAGAAGTCATAGCCTGGGGTTTGTTGATGTTAAGAAACCCGTGCAAAAATCAAATCACATCCTCAACCGCTTGAATAATTATTGACTTTACTTCCTCCAGCTTACCTTCACACTGGGCACCTGATGCCTGCCTGTGCCCGCCACCGCCAAATTGTGCAGCAAGTGCAGCAACATCAACCTGCCCTCGTGAACGGAAACCAACTTTAACCTTTCCTGCCGGCATTTCGCGAAATAGAATCCCTACCTCTACACCTTCAATCATACGAGTATGGTTTATAAGCCCTTCCGGATACAAGTCTTCGGCCTCTATAGCCACTAATTCATGATAGGGCAAGCTCATCCAGGCTATTTTACCATCAGATGAGAAATCCAAATGTTGCAATGCATGCTGCAATATTAACACTTCTTTTCTAGACTTGGATTCAAAAAGGCTTATTCTGGCGAGATTAACACTGGCGCCAAAATTTAGTAGTTCCGCAGCTATTCTCAAGGTTTTAGCCGTGGTATTGGCATTTAAAAAACATCCCGTATCCATGATGATACCGGCCAAAAGAGCATCCGCCATAGCAGCGCTAATATTTATTGGCATAAGCAGTAGTAATTCACTAATGATTTCGGCAGTTGCCGCAGCGCTGGTATCGATATAGTTAAAATCAGCAAAAAGACCATTGCTTTGGTGATGATCGATATTGAAGCTGCAGTTCCTTTCCTGTATGAGGGAGAATACTTCCTGGCCTACCCGCTGTTCATCCGAACAATCCAGAAAAATGAGGTTTTTGGGTATAAATTGTATTTCCCCAGGTAATTTTACCTGTTCCGCCGCGCTCAGGTAGTGGTAGACAGGAGGAACAGGTTCAGACAAAAGCATCCCGACCCTTTTGCCCATGGCCTTCAGTCCCAGGTACAAACCCAGCATAGAACCAATACAATCCCCATCCGGGGCTTTATGTCCCACCAGCAAAAAGTCATCTTTATCCATTACTTTACTGGCAATTTCCTTCAGTTTATTCATTACTGCCTTTTGCCTCTTCTTTAATTTCTTCCAGAAGGGAAGAAATCCTTATTCCATGTTCTATAGAGCGGTCCAGGCGGAATTCCAGCTCCGGCGCATGGCGCACCTTTAGCTGCTGGGCCAGAGCGCTTCTAATATAGCCTTTGGCCTTTTGCAGGGCTTTCATCGCCTCTTCCCTCTGGATTTCATCACCCAGTATGCTTATATTTACCCGGGCATGGCTATAATCATTACTAAGATCTATGCGAGTTATGGAGAGATTCTTAAATTCAATACGAGGATCCTTTATCTCCTCCTGTATTATCTGGGATAAAACGCGCATGATTTCTACAGACATTCTTTCCTGCCGGCGTTTACTCATATCTATCCCTCACTTTTTTTACTAAATACCCATGACCGGGGGCCACAACCACCGATGAAAATAGGGGAAGCAACAAGTGCCATTTTTTTGACGCTGAATGACGCTGATTTATTAAGATTTCATAAGATAGTATCAGCGCAAATCACCCTGCGGGTACCACTGATGTTCCCTGCGGTTGCTATTATGGTTGCTGCTCCCGAAGGGTCAGTGTCCTTTCGCGTCTAAACCAAATTTTCTTACTAATCTCCATGCCTGGAAGAAAAGTTTACAATTCTCTGGGTATTTCCTCCAGGGTATAAGCTTCGATGATGTCTCCTTCCTTAACATCATTGAAATCCTTAATTCCAATACCACATTCATAGTTTTCCACTACTTCTTTGGCATCATCCTTAAAGCGTTTTAAAGAAGATAATTGGCCTTCGTATACAATTACCCCGTCCCGCAGGACCCGTACACTGGCATTTCTCTGAATTTTTCCATCAATAACATAAGACCCGGCGATTACTCCCACATGGGGTACCTTGAAAAGAGCCCGCACTTCAGCCCGGCCCAGGAATTTCTCTTTGTATTCCGGATCCAGCAATCCACTCATGGCTTTTTTGACATCATCAATGGCCTCGTATATCACCCGGTACATGCGAACATCTATTTTTTCGTCTTCTGCATATTTTCTTGCCTTGCTATCCGGCCTTACATTAAACCCAATAATTATAGCATTGGAAGCCGAAGCCAGCATAACATCAGTTTCCGTAATAGCACCTACCGCTGAATGGATTACATTTACTTTGACTTCATTGGTGGCCAGTCGCAAAAGCGATTGCCGGAGAGCTTCAACCGAACCCTGAACATCGCCCTTTATAATCAAAGTAAGTTCCTTGACTTCAGCATCCTTCATCTGCTGGAAAAATTCATCCAGAGAAACCCGGCTGCTTTGTTTTTGTTCTTCAATTTTCTTTTCGCTTAATCTAAGACCGATGATTTCCTTGGCTACCTTTTCGTCACAAACCTGAACTTTGCCCCCGGCCTCTGGTACACCAGACCATCCCATTATTTCAACCGGCATGGAGGGCAATGCCTTATCCACCCTTTTACCTCGATCATCAATCATAGCTCTTACTCTGCACCAATTGGTGCCACAGATTATATAATCCCCTATATTCAAGGTTCCGTTCAATACCAATACTGTGGCCACCGCTCCCCGCCCTTTGTCCAGTTCTCCTTCGACTACCAGGCCGTAAGCAGCTCTATCCGGGTTGGCCCTTATTTCGTTCATTTCCGCCACCAATAGAATCATTTCCAGCAGGTTTTCTATTCCTTCCCCACTTTTGGCCGAAACGGGGACAAATATAGTATCTCCGCCCCATTCCTCCGGGACAATGTTATATTCGGTCAATTGCTGCTTTATTCTTTCCGGGTCCGCTTGCGGCTTATCAATTTTATTAATAGCTACCAGGAAAGGAACCTTGGCGGCCCTGATATGGTTTATGGCCTCAACGGTCTGGGGCATTACCCCATCATCTGCGGCTACCACCAGGATTACAATATCAGTAAGATTGGCTCCGCGAGCCCTCATGGCAGTAAAGGCCTCATGCCCGGGAGTATCAATAAAAGTTATTTTATTATTTTTTATGGTTACCTGGTAAGCGCCAATATGTTGAGTAATTCCCCCCGCTTCTCCTGAAACCACATTAGCCTGTCTGATACGATCTAGCAGGGAAGTTTTACCGTGGTCTACATGTCCCATTATTGTAACAACTGGAGGACGCGCTATGAGTTCAGCATCATCATCAATATCAACAAGTTCCTCCAGTATCTTTTCTTCTTCGGAGAGCTCCCGTTCAACTTTAACATCATAAAGGCTGGATACTATTTCCGCAGTTTCAAAATCAATGTTTTGATTAATAGTAGCCATGATTCCCAATTCCATTAGTTTCTTCATTATTTCAGCTGGATTCTTATTAAGCTTCTCCGCCAGGTCTCTAACCATAATAGAGCCTTCAATTTTTATGTTTTCAGGAGTTTGAAACTCAATATTTTCCTTCTTGCGTTTGTGTTTTGATTTCCGCCCCGGGCGACTGTAGTCTTTACTCTGGTACTGTCCAAATGCAGGAGTATTTTTCCGGAAAGCCTTCTTATCGCCTGCAGTTTTGGCACCACCGGGCAATGTCCTGGATGCTTCCCCGGGCTTTTTTTCTGTTGTTCGTTCCGGAGATGATACCGGCCTGGGGGTATTACCCGGCACTGTTCTCTGGGGGGGGCGCTTGGCATCACTTGGCCTGGAGCCTTTATTATCAGGCCTACCGGCGGCTGGCCTGGTTACCCTGTTATCTGGTCTGCTGGCCGACCCCGCTCCTCTATTATCTGTTCTTCCAACTGCTCCAGGGGCTCTATTATCTGTTCTTCCGGCTGCTCCAGGGGCTCTATTATCTGTTCTCCCCGTTGCTCCGGCAGATCGATTTTCTGGTCTTGTTGTAGGCCGGGGTGCATTGTTTCTCGGGCTTTTCATTTGAGTACCTGGCCTAGGATTAGCGGAATGTCTTTCTTCCCCTTTTCTGGATTGCTCCCTGTTTTCAGAAAATTCACGTCTTCCCGTACTTCCGCTTGGTTTGGAACCCTCTTGAGGACGCGGTCCCGATACATGCCTGGGATTGTCTGGCTTTTTCTGGGTGGTCTGCGTTGCTGGTTCCCCGGAATGTTTCTTGACAGCTTCATCCCTGGTCACTGGTTGGGCTGGCTGTTTTTTGCTATCCTCATCGCTTTTGCTCAAACGCTTCTTAACCCAGCTAGCCTGTGAATCCTCTATTGTACTCATGTGGTTTTTCACATCTAAGCCCAGTTCAACCAAAACCTCAACCATCTCTTTGCTGGCAATTCCCAATTCCTTGGCCAATTCATGTACTCTTATTTTTGCCATTCAACCACCCCCGTGTTTACTTTTGCTCCGACAGCCTCAAGCGATTTTATCAGGGACTCAGCCATTCCCTGGTCATTTATCGTTACAGCAACCCGGTATGCTTTTCCTATGCAAGCCCCTATTTCATACTTATTACCCATTACGGCCCAGGGAATCTTCTGTTTTTGACAGCTGCTGATCAAACCCTGTCTGGTGTTTTCCGCTATGTCATTGCTAACAATTAATAAAAATTAATAAAAAAGCTCTTCGCCTTAATATACTGGATTTTGCCGCTGAAGCTCCCGGGGAAATTTTCCCGGCCTTCTGAGCAAAACCTAAAATAGAATAACTTTTTTTCAAATTATCACTCACCTTATTGCCCGGTTTTATCCTGTTCGATTTGCTCTCTAATCTTTTCTAAAACCCCTTCAGGTATATTCTGTTCCAGGGCTTTCTGCAACCTCTTTCCCTTAATGGCCTGCTTGAGGCACTCTGGTTCAGGACAAATATAAGCTCCCCGCCCCGGCTTTTTACCCGTAGTATCTAAATCGATATCCCCCTGAGGGCTTCGAACTATCCTAACCAATTCCCGTTTATTTTTCATTTCCCGGCAACCTACACACATTCTCTGGGGCTGCTTACGAATCCTGCTCATCTATTTTCGTCTCCCCGGTGTTTTCTTCAGCCCAATCCTGTTCTAATACCTCATCATCCATCTCAGCATCTATTTCATTATAGTAATCACTCATCTGGCTTTCGCTTCTTATGTCCACTTTCCATCCGGTAAGTTTTGCGGCCAAGCGGGCATTTTGTCCCTCTTTCCCTATAGCCAATGAAAGCTGGTAATCAGGCACAATAACCCGAGCTATTTTATCGGTCTCATTTATATTAACCGCAACCACCCGGGAAGGGCTTAGCGCATTGGAAATATACCTTTCCGGGTCTTTGTCGTATTTAATGATATCTATTTTTTCTCCACCCAATTCGGAAACAATGTTTTGCACCCTCAAACCTCGGGGTCCTACACAAGCCCCCACCGAGTCAATTTTATCATCCAGGGAATAGACCGCTATTTTGGATCTCGCTCCCGCTTCGCGAGCTATAGACTTGATTTCTACTACTCCATCATAAATCTCCGGGACTTCCATTTCAAACAAACGTCGCAGAAAATACGGATGGGATCTGGACACAAATATATTAGGCCCTTTGGAGGTGTTCTTGACTTCATAAATATAAGCCTTAATCCTCTGTCCAACTTCGTATCTTTCCCCAAAGATTTGATCTGAAGCCATCATTATTCCTTCTGTTCGACCCAGGCTGATATAAACGGTTTTGGATTCAAGCCTTTGGATAGTACCGGTTATAATTTCGCCTTCTCTTTCTAAAAATTCTTCATATATCAGGCTTCTCTCCGCTTCTCTCAGTTTCTGTATTACTACCTGTTTGGCCGTCTGCGCCGCAATGCGCCCGAAATCTGACGGTGTAGCCTCAACATAGACCAGATCTTCAACTTTACAGTCGGGGTAGAGTTCCTGGGCTTCTTCCAAAGACATCTCCAACCGGGGATCTTTAACTTCATCGCTTATCTTCTTCTGAGAAAAAACCTTGACTTCACCATTAATCTCATTAAACTCTACACTTACATTCTGAGCAATCCCAAAATTTTTCTTATAAGCAGTGCTTAAGGCTGACTTTATAGCTTCAATCAGTGCCCTTTTAGGGATACCGCGTTCTTTCTCTATATCATTCAATGCCTGCACTAAATCATTAGACATTGTTTTTCCTCCTCTTAAAATTCTGGATGTAAGCGGATTATAGTGATCATCTCCCGCGGTACTTTAAGCAGTTCTCCCTCAAGCTCTACCGCTATGTTTTCACTATCGAATCCCAACAATATGCCGGTTATCCGCTGCGGACCCGGAAATGATTTCCTGGTTTTAATTCTAACCCGGTATCCGGAAAAGCGTTCCCAATCCCTTTCCTTTTTCAAGACTCGATCCAAACCCGGAGATGAGACCTCCAGATAATCGTAAGGAATTTCCTGTTCATCGAAGCTCTCTTTTATAGCCCGGTTGGCCTGGCTACACATATCCAGATCGACCCCGTTGTCTTTATCGATAAAAACTCGCAAGAATTGCTCTTTGTTCTCCTTGCGATATTCTATATTAACCAGCTCCAGTTCCAGTTCATTTAGTCTCTCTTCGACCATTTCTTCTATCCTGGAGAGGAATGCAGCTCTATCTATTAGTCCCACCCCCCTGGTTTTTTATAATGAGATTGATTTAACAACAGAAAAAGTGGGCAGGTACCCACTTTGTGGTTAATGGTATTAGTATGCTTGCGATTAGTATAGCATATTCACCTAAATCAATTCAAGCTATTTGGCTACTGTCAAGCGTTTTTTATTACTACCCCATGGCCGGAGCCACAAACACCGATGAAAAGTGTTTAGTAGGCTCTTGAATAGTATTATGTAGCTGGGAATACCCCTTTCTAATCTCCGACGCCTGACGACCAATAACCCCTTCCCCTCTTCCGCCCTTCGTCTTCCATTTTCCGCCCTTCGTCTTCTGTCTTCCATCTTCCGTTTTTACTTAGCCAAAGAGACTGACCTGGCTGGTTTCCGGAAGATGATTGAAACAATCAAAATTCCGCAAGACCTCCATGGCCGTTTTGTTAAGCCGCGATCTCTGTTGAAAATCTTCCACGGAAATAAAACTGCCGCCTTCCCTTGATTCAATTATTCCCTGAGCTGCAGCTGCACCCACATTGGGCAGAGCGGAAAAAGGCAATAATAAGGCATTATCTACCACCAGGAATTTACTGGCATCAGATTTATAAATATCCACCGGGCGAAAAGTGAATCCCCGGGCATACATTTCCATAGCCACTTCAAAGACGGGAAGCAGTTTTTTATCCTTTTGGGAAGCGGATAAACCGGCTTTTTCAATCTCCTGTATCCTTTTTTTCAAGGCCTCATAACCTGCCAAAATGGTCTGGGAATCAAAATCCTCCGCCCTGATACTGAAAAAACTGGCATAGAATTGCAGAGGATGGTAAACCTTAAAATAAGCTATACGAAAAGCCATAGTAACATAAGCAACAGCATGGGCTT
The DNA here is from genome assembly GCF_000014725.1 of Syntrophomonas wolfei subsp. wolfei str. Goettingen G311. Lineage (GTDB taxonomy): Bacteria > Bacillota > Syntrophomonadia > Syntrophomonadales > Syntrophomonadaceae > Syntrophomonas > Syntrophomonas wolfei. The sequence goes on along the minus strand of NC_008346.1, from coordinate 1,015,251 downwards.
TAGGGAACATATATTCAATCTTTTGGCAGGAATCTATATACCAGGAAGGCACATTCTGCCCTGCCATCAGTTCACATTCTCCACTATTTAGCCCATTGCCCTTGCGCACATTCTCCATGATCTTGAAGGCCTGTTTCTTGTCCAAGCCCTTTTGAATCAAATAACTCATTATATCATCCCGGGTACAAATAACTTCGCTCAGGCTGGCCGTTCCGTTTTTTATCAGGTTCTGGGCATTATTGAGCCATACATTGGTACCATGAGAGAGTCCGCTAATCCTGACCAGTTCTGAAAAGGTGGTCGGCCGGGTAGCCTCCAGCATCTGCCGCACAAAGCGGGTACCAAATTCGGGTATCCCATAAGTTCCCACCGTGGAAAGAATATCGGCGGCTTCCAGTCCTAAAGGCTCGACTCCGGAAAAAAGCTTCATAGTTTCTTTTTCATTTAGTTTTATGCTGAAGGCTTTCCTGCCAGTAAGATCCTCCAGTTCCTTTAGTACGGTGGGGTCGTCATGGCCCAGTATATCCAGCTTAACCAGTTGTTCGCCAATGGCATGATATTCAAAGTGAGTGGTTATTACCCCGGAATCTTTGTTATCCGCCGGATGCTGCAAGGGGGTAAATTCCAGGATGTCCCGATCCTGAGGAACAACTATTAACCCACCGGGGTGTTGCCCCGTGGTCCTTCTTACCCCGGTTATTCCTTTAACCAGGCGGTTAACTTCAGCATTACTGAGGTCTATTTGCTTATTTTCCACATATTTTTTAACAAACCCATAGGCGGTCTTCTGAGCGATGGTCGAAATAGTACCAGCCCTATAAACATTTTCTTGACCAAAAAGCTCTTCTACATATTGGTGGGCACGGCTCTGGTAATCCCCGGAAAAATTGAGGTCGATATCTGGCACCTTATCACCTTCAAAACCCAGGAAGGTCTCAAAGGGAATATCAAAACCGTCTTGATGCATCTTGCCCCCACAATCTGGACAAGAGCGTTCGGGAAGATCAGCCCCGCAATTGGCGGACCCATCAACTACAAAATCACTGAAGCGGCAGAACGGGCACAAATAGTGGGGGGCCAACGGATTGACTTCGGTAATACCGGTCAAAAAAGCCACCAGAGAAGAACCTACCGAACCTCGGGAACCAACAATATATCCGTCCTGATTAGACTTCTCCACCAATTTGTGGGCAATAAGATAAAGAACACTAAAACCATGGTGGGTAATTGAGTTTAATTCCTTCATTATACGGCTCTCCACAATGGGTGGCAGTTCATCTCCATATAAAGAGTGAGCCTTGTCCCAGCTTATCCGGGTAACCTCCTCGGCGGCACTCTCAATCTTGGGGGGATAAAAGCCCTCCGGTACCGGCCGTATATCCTCTATCATTTCTGCTATTAAAGCAGGATTATCAATTACTACCTTCCGGGCCTCTTCTTCACTTAAATAATCCATTTCCGCCAGCATTTCATCGGTACTGCGAAAATAAAGAGGGGCCTGGCTTTCAGCATCCTCATAGCCCTGTCCCGCTTGAATAATCCGCCGAAATATTTCGTGATGAGGGTCGAGGAAATGAACATCACCGGTAGCTACAACCGGTTTCTGGAGTTTCTGCCCCAAGCGGATAATCCTGCGATTTATCTCCTGTAATTCTTCCCGTGACTTAACACTGCCTTCCTTCACCAGGAAATCATTATTATCCAGGGGTTGTATTTCCAGGTAGTCATAAAAACCAGCTATTTCTTCAATCTCTTTCTCCTTTGCTCCCCTTACCATAGCTTGAAAAAGCTCCCCTGCTTCACAGGCACTGCCCAGAAGAAGTCCTTCCCGCTTCTTGATTAATTGCTGGCGGGGTATTTTAGGATATCGGTAAAAATAATCCATATAAGATATGCTGACCAGGTGATAGAGATTCTTTAAGCCATTTTGATTTAAGGCGAGCAATACAATATGATAAGGCCGTTCCTTTTTGTCCTCTTCGACCAAATAAGCTTCTACACCATATATAACCTTTATTTTATATTTTTTCGCTGCCTGGTAGGCTTCGGGAAAAGCCTGAATAGAGCCGTGATCAGTGATAGCAATGGCCGGATGCTGCCATTCTGCAGCCCTTTTCACCAGCATGCTTACCTCGGTCAGGCCATCCATGGCGCTCATCTTGCTATGAGCATGAAGTTCGATTCTTTTTCCCGTGGCCGTATCTTTTCTTTCCGGTTTTTCTAAATGGACAAAGGCATCTATAAACAATACCACATCTTTTACATAATTATCATAACGTATACTTCCGCATAGCTTTATCCAATCACCGAGCTCTATCTTGTCATCCTCCACTTTGTCCAGGAATAGTTTAGCAATGATACTATTACTATAATCGCTTAAATAATAAGCAACTACTATACTGTTGTCTTTTAAGCTATTAATCTCCTTATACCATACCTCACCTTCAATTACCGCATTCCTCATACCCTCTTGCAACTCGGAGATTTTAATAGTCCCACTGTTCTCCAGTAATTTTATCCCTCCGCTATTTCTTGCCGAGTAACGCTTTTTTCTACCCTTAAATTCAGTATCTCCCGCCAGGACTTCTATCTTCTGCCCGGCTAGCAGATAGTTTTCAGGAACATCATCTTCGTTATTCTCAGTACATATGGCCCTCACCACAACCCGCAGGGCATATTCTTGTCCCATCCACCGGGAAAGCCGGTTACAGCTTTCCTTCTCAATCAGCTTATTATAAACATTCCTATCCTGAACCAGCATATCTATGCGATTCTCGTTAAAACGCCATTCCAGTGAGGCAAAATCTGCCTGCTCGGACAGGAAGACCTCTGATAAGACTTCATTCTGTCGTAACCGCAGTATGTTTTCCATTTGCTGGCCAAAATCTGCTAGCCGGGGGATTATCTCCAGTTCGTTTAGAAAAGGCAGGGAATCTTTAAGTTTGATGATGCTTTGTTGAAGGACATGAGCCGGCAACGGTTCCATTATCGCAACATATATTTTCCACTTCTTATTACTACGAAAAACCTCCAGTTTCTCAACATAAGAATCTTTCCAATACTTGCTCAAAGAATCATTAAAATTAGAAATAAAACTATAAAAGTCGCCGTTTATCATTCTACTCTCCCACTCTTACTAGCCCAAGCGGTCAATACTGCGTAATCCCTTGATGATGGATAACTCCTGTATTACTTCCTCGATAGACAAGTTGGGTGGCAGTTGTAGCAGTAATTCAATTTCCAGGCTGTCTCCTTCGTCTACTCGGGTCAATTGAATATTCTTTATTAAAACACAGAGATCACCCAGTATTGAACCTATGGTTCCCACCTGTCCGGGCCGATCATCCACTACCATAACCAGGCCCTTGTAATCACGCATTCCCGTAATTTTTTCTTCAAATTTAACAAAATAAATCAATACAAAAAGAATCAAAACTGTAGTAGCCACAGCCGGAATATACAAACCTGAACCTACGGCCAGTCCTATACAAGCTACAGCCCACAATCCGGCGGCAGTAGTCAAGCCGCGGACTGTGGCACCTTCTCTGATGATAGTACCTGCTCCCAGAAAACCAATTCCGCTAACTACTTGGGCAGCTATTCGACCCGGATCAGCGTTTACTGTGTGATAATACTGCAGGTAGATATCAATAGATACAATCATGGCCAAAGCCGAACCTACACAAACCAGGGTGTAGGTCCTGAGTCCGGCAGGACGGTTCAGGCTCTCTCTCTCCAGGCCTATCAAAGCCCCGAGAATACTGGCCAGAGCAAGCTTGAACACTATTTCGTAAATTCCCATACTTTCACTCCAAAATTTCAGCTATCAACAGTGTAAAGGGACAATGTTTTTGACTATGCTGCAAAAACCCCTTTTGATATAGAAGGATTGCATAAATATACAAGCGAGCGTTGGCGAAGCATGGATGCAGCACCCGGCGAAGGTGAGCAGGCGAAGGGGGGCGAGCGACAGGACGTCGCGAGCGCGCGTCCGACCATGGATGGGAGGTCCGCGCGGTACCCCTTGAGCCGCGAGACAAGCCGCAGGTGTTGCCCATGCGTAGACTGCGAGCAGTATATTTATATTTCCTTCTTGCGATTACATCAAGGCTCCCTCACTACTTAGACATTTCCTTCAGCATAAGCTTCACCCTGCTGCTAACCGCGTCCAGTGGAACCAATTCTATATCCTTATCGCTTCTTTTCTTAACTTCTACCTGCTTTTCCTGCAAAGAGCGAGGGCCAATAGTAATCCTCAGCGGTATCCCAATGAGATCGGCATCCTTGAACTTTACACCCGCCCTTTCATCCCGGTCGTCAACAATAGTCTCCAATCCCTCTTGTTTAAACTCTTCATAAAGTGACCAGGCCGCCTGCATCTGTTCCTCATTTTTGCTGTTGACCGGAACAATAATAACTTCAAAGGGGGTAATGGGAAGCGGCCAGACAATACCATTTTCATCAGCACTCTGTTCGACGGCTGCAGCCATAGTACGCGATATGCCGATTCCATAACAACCCATAACCATAGGCTTCTCCTGTCCCTTCTGATCCAGATAATTGGCCTCCAGAACCTCAGAATACTTGGTGCCCAGCTTAAAAATGTGTCCTACCTCAATCCCCCGCATGCTGTATAAAGGAGCTGAACAAACCGGACAGCTATCGCCCGCAACAGCATTGCGAATATCGTTGATGCCGGCCGGCGTAAAATCTCTTCCCAGATTTACATTTATGAAATGATAGTCATCTTCATTGGCCCCACAGGCAAAATTCTTCATCTGACTGACTTCCAGGTCGATATAAGTTTTCAAAGGCAGTCCCACCGGACCCAGTGAACCGAAACCGGCGCTGCAAAGCTGTTTAACCGCGGTCTCATCCGCCATAAACAATTGATTGCAACCCAGCACATTCTTAAATTTGATTTCGTTTAGCTCACGGTCCCCTCGTACTATTGCTGCCACCAGCTCTTCATCCGCATAATAAATCAAGGTCTTTATTTGCTTTTCTTTGGGAATATTCATATAGTCAACCAGGTCCTGTATGGTTCTCTGTCCCGGGGTATGGACCTTTTCTAGTTCCAACTGCTCTTCTTCTGTAACCTTTGGTTCCTCTAGGGAACAAACCGCCTTTTCCGTATTAGCTCCATAATCGCAGTTTTTGCAGTATACTATCTCGGCTTCGCCGTTTTCCGCCAAAACCATGAATTCATGGCTTTCATTCCCGCCTATAGCCCCGCTGTCAGCCTCCACCACCCGGTATTGCAGCTTTAATCTCTGGAATATACGATTATAGGCCTCGTACATTTTGTGATAGGAAATATCCAATCCTTCCTCATCAATATCAAAGGAGTAGAGGTCTTTCATGATAAATTCCCGCCCGCGCATCAAGCCAAAACGGGGCCTAATTTCATCCCGGTATTTGTTCTGTATCTGATAAAGCAGCAAAGGCAGGTGACGGTAGGAATGAACATCAGCATCCACCAGAGTGGTAATTATTTCTTCGTGCGTCGGTCCCAGAGCAAAATCGCGATTGTGCCGGTCTTTTAGCCGAAACATCTCATCGCCATAAACCTCCCAACGGCCTGATTTCTTCCACAGTTCCGCCGGTTGGATTATAGGCAAAATTACTTCTTGGCCCCCGGCCCGGTCCATTTCTTCCCGGACAATATTCATTATTTTTTTGAGAACCCGGTTGGCCAAAGGCAGATAGCTATAAACACCTGCAGTAGCCTTTCTTATAAAGCCGGCTCTCAACAGCAACTGGTGACTCAAGACTTCAGCCTCGCTGGGTACCTCCCGCAAAGTGGGAAAGAATAATTCTGAAGCTTTCAAGAGTTCAAACCCCCTTACTTTTTACTGCTATCCTCAATTTCCCGCAAAAGCACTGCCACCAGCTCGCTTTCCGGTACTTTTTTAATTATCTCACCGTTCTTGAATAATAAACCAAATCCCCGTCCTCCGGCAATACCAAGATCAGCTTCCCGGGCTTCCCCCGGTCCATTGACAACACAACCCATAACCGCCACCTTCAAGGCTTGCTGGTAATGCCTGATTTTCCTATCCACCTCTTCGGCGGTTTCTATCAAGTCAATCTCACAGCGGCCGCAACTGGGACAGGAAATCAGTTCAATTCCCCGCTGGCGCAGGCCCAAACTGCGTAATATTTCATAGGCTGCCCATACCTCATCCACTGGATCAGCAGTCAAGGAAACCCTTATGGTATCTCCAATCCCTTCGTATAAAAGCATTCCTATTCCCAGGGCCGACTTAATCAAAGCGCGATCCTTGGTACCGGCTTCGGTAATTCCAAGATGCAAGGGATAATCAACTTTTGCGGCCAACAGGCGGTAGGCTTCCACCGTCAGCATAACCGAGGAGGCTTTTAACGACAACTTTATTTCATGGAAGTCCATATCTTCCAAAAGCTTTACATTTTCCAGGGCGCTTGCCACCATGGCCTGGGCCGAGATTCCACCGAATCTATCCAAGATCCTTTTGTCCAAAGAACCAGCATTTACCCCGATTCTTATGGGTGTTTTTTTCTCCTGGCAAGCCTTCACTACTTCACAGAGTTTCTTCTCTTCCCCTATATTGCCCGGGTTTATCCGCAAGCCATCGGCTCCAGCCTCTATGCTTTTCAAGGCCAGGCGATGATCAAAATGGATATCGGCAATCAAGGGGATATTTATCTTCTGTTTAATGCGGGAAATCGCCTGGGCAGCTTCCTCATCAACCACCGCCACCCGTACCAGCTCACAGCCGGCGGCTTCCATCTGCTTAATCTGTTTTACGGTCCTTTCAATATCACGGGTATCGGTGCTAGTCATTGATTGCACTACCACCGGGTACTCTCCCCCGACCGGGACTGTTCCCACTTTGATTACCCTGCTTTTACGACGCATATCCCTTATCCTCTTATCCATCTTACAATATCATTAAAAGTTACAATTATCATTAAACCAATCAGAAAGAGAAAACCTATCCAGTTAAGAAAACCTTCCTTTTCCGGGTCCAGAGGCTTCTTGCGTATGGCCTCCACCACGGCGAATACGATTTTACTGCCGTCCAGAGCCGGAATAGGCAAGAGGTTCATAATACCCAGGTTAATGCTTAAGAAAGCCGTAAAGTTAAGCAGGAATATCATGCCCACCTGGGCAAACTCACCCACCAGACGCGTTATCCCCACCGGACCGGCCAAATCACCCATGGAGGCACCGCCGCTTATTAGAACTCCCAAAGCGGAAAAGAGCAGAAGAGTAAGTTCATAGGTTTGTTTCAGGCCCAGTTCCATGGATTTTAAAATCCCCTGTTTCTCATAAACCACCCGGTTCAAAACACCAATACCCATGTTGCCGGAAGAATCAAGTTTTACCGGCGAAACCTCCAGGCTAAGCCGCTGCTGCTTTCGCTCCAGCTGTAGCTCCAAGGGCTGGCCGCTGCTACGGGAGGTCTGCTGGTTAAAATCAGCCCAGCTGTTTACAGCAATACCATTCGCCGAAATTATCCTGTCACCGGCCTTGATGCCTGCCAAATCCGCCGGTTTCCCCTTGATTACCGTTCCAATTATAGGCTCGTTGGAGCTATGGGGGAGGCCGATCACACTATAGCTGAAAACAAAGATCAGCAGGGCCAGAACAAAGTTCATAAAAGGCCCGGCAAAGGAAACCCGAATCTTTTCCAGGGGAGTCCTATGGCTGAAACCATTGGGTTCTTCGGGATCACCAGGCTCTTCCCCGGCCATGCGCACAAAGCCCCCTAAAGGAATCAAACGCAGAGAATAGATTACCCCATTTCTTTTCCAGGAGAATACTTTGGGGCCAAAGCCTATGGCAAACTCGTAAACCGGTATGCCAATTCGACGGGCCACTACAAAATGACCCCATTCATGGGCCAGAATCAGCACCGCAATAATCAATAGGGTAATAAGAATAGTGTTCATGCAAGCCTCCTAAAAGCTATTTCGAGATTTATGATTTTAACGATTGTTGAACAATTGTTGAACAATTGCCAAGGGCTTGTATATTACAATATAGCAGGTAAATTTCCTACTGACGCCTTCCGCCCTCATATAAGCTCCTCGCAACGAACCCGGGCCCAGGCATCAGCTGCCAGTATACTGTCCAGGTCGGGCTGTTTCACCATATCATGCATTTCCATAACCCTTTCCACCAGGAGAGGAATGCGGGCAAAATCTATCCTTCTTTGCATAAAGGAGTTTACCGCCACCTCATTGGCCGCATTCAGCACGGCCGGCATGGTACCTCCCGCTTTACCCGCTTCATAAGCCAGAGCCAGAGCGGGAAAAGCCTGGGTATCCGGGCGACCAAAATGAATAGCCCCCAGCGTTCTGAAATCCAGCCTTTCTACCGGAGACTCCATGCGCTCCGGATAAGTTAAAGCATACTGTATAGGTATTCTCATATCGGGTCTTCCCAGGTGGGCCAGGAATGCTCCATCCTGTAGTTCCACCATGGAATGAATGATACTCTCGGCTTGAAGCAGGACTTCAATTTCATTATACCCCACTCCAAACAGATGATGTGCCTCAATAACCTCCAGTCCCTTGTTCATCAATGTTGCCGAGTCAATGGTTATTTTAGGTCCCATGGACCAGTTAGGGTGCTGCAAGGCCATCTCCAAATCAACCGCTTTCATTTGTTCCCGGGTAAAATCCCGGAAAGGACCGCCGGAAGCGGTAAGCCAAATCCGATGCAGATGCCGGGCTTCACCTGCCAGGCACTGGAATATGGCTGAATGTTCGCTGTCTACCGGAATAATTAAAGCTCCCTGCTGTCGTGCTTCTTGCATTACAATATCCCCGGCAGCTACCAGGGTTTCCTTATTGGCCAAAGCTACCCTTTTCCGGGCCTCAATGGCCGCCAAGGTAGGCAAAATACCTATAGCTCCGCTCAAAGCTACCAGCACAATATCCGCTTCAGGCAAACTGGCTAATTCACATAATCCTTCAACCCCGGGCAGAGCTTTTTTAACTCCGCTGCCACCCAGCTCTCCGAGCTTTTTTATGCTTTCTTTATCAGCCAAAGAAATATATTCTGGCTGGTAGAGTTCGATCTGTTCCCGCAAAAGCTGAACTTCATCCTTGGCCGCGAGTCCCAGTACTCTAAATGAATCAGAGTGCATACGGATTACATCCAGTGCTTGTATGCCAATGGAGCCGGTGGAGCCAAGAATAATTACATTAGACTGCTTCTTGTTCATTATAAAACCTTCCTTCTCCTGCATAAAGGTTGTATAAATATACAAGCGAGCGTTGGCGAAGCATGGATGCAACACCCAGCGAAGGCGAGCAGGCGACAGGGGGCGAGCGACAGGACATCGCGAGAGCGCTACTCGACCATGGACGGGAGGTTAGCGCGTACCCCTTGAGCCGCGAGACAAGCTGCAGGTGTTGCCCATGCATAGACTGCGAGCAGTATATTTATACAATCAAGCTTCATTTCCTCCAATTAAGACCGTCAAATAAACCCGCCCGGTAACTGGCAATAAATATAACCAGCAGAACCGGTCCCATTATCATCCCGGTAAACCCGCCCAGTTGCAAACCGGCATAAAGCGATATCAAGGTAGCCAAGGGATGCAAACCAATATTATCTCCCACGATCTTGGGTTCGAGAAACTGTCTGACTACTGAAATCAAAAGGTAGACAATCAGGAGGCTAATCCCTAAATGCAAATCTCCCGCCACGAAATGCCATATAATCCAGGGAACAAAAAAGGCACCCGGTCCCAGCACCGGAAGAATATCCAGGAGACCTACAATTATACCAATGGTAATTACATAATCAAAACCCAGCACCCGTAAAGCCACCATAGTAACTATGGTGGTTACCGATATGAGTATACCGTAAGCTTTGACAAAGCCTACCAGAACCCGGAACAGTTCAGCAAAAACCTCTCGGGTTTTAGAGCGAACATTACCGGGAATCCATTGCATGACGAAACTTCTTATAAGAGCCCGGTCTTTGATAATAAAGAAGGTAGCAACGGTGGCAATCATCAAAAAAACCAGTATGCCTGGCAGCATGGCCAGGCTACGAATCAATCCATTGATGCTCTTTTCCATCAGACTGCTTACCAGCTTTATCCCATTCTCCATATTCTGCTGCAGGGCATTTTGCGCCTGGGGGGAGAGATTAAGACCCAGGTATAAGAGATTCAAATTACTAATAGCAGCCATAAAGCTAGCCGTTATTTGATCTGAATAATGCAGAACCTGGGGATAGAGGCGAGACATATCATTTATTATCCGGGAAACCAGCAAAGACAAGAGGGTAAAAAAACCTCCCACTACCAGCAGTAGGCTAATAACTACCGACCAATTCCGGTTTAAATGGGTCTTTTTTTCAAAGAAATTTACCACCGGCTCAATGATTACCGCCAGCAGGATGGCAAAAATAAAGGGTAAAAATAGGATGGGAAGACGAGCCAGGATTTTTCCGGCCAGGGGAAAGACATAATGAAACAAGAGGTAAATGGCCAGCAACACCATTACCACAATAGTCGTCTTGCTTAATGTTTTTAAGTATTTCTGTAACTCCGGATCCAAGCGCATTAACTCCTTCAAGCATATTTGCTTAGTAAGAAAAGTCGTAACCATTGTTCAACCATTGTTCAACTATTGCTTAACCATTGTTTAACTATTGTTTAACCATTGTTTAACCATTGTTCACTTTTCATCGGTGGTTGTGGTATGCAACCCTTGTGCAACAAAAGTGGTTTTTGCAGTGGAGTCAACTTTCCTTCTACCAAAACATTTATATACAGTAGACAAAGAAATAATAAACCGCCGGCACTACCAGTAGAAAAGCGTCAAAACGGTCCAAGACACCCCCGTGGCCTGGAATAATCCTTCCGGTATCCTTGACTGCAGAATATCTTTTGATACCGGAAATAAACAAATCCCCGCACTGAGCCAAAATACTTGCTGCTACCCCCAGTAAAATTACCGGGCTAATTCCCAGCTGCCCCAGGTCTAATAGTTTAAAAAACGCAAAGGAAACTAACAGCGATAATAATAAGGAGCCTGCTGCTCCTTCCCAGCTCTTCCCGGGGCTAAGCAGGGGAGACATTTTATGTTTGCCCCAAACAGACCCAAAAAGATAACCACCTATGTCACTGGCCCAGGTTAGAAGAAAGGCCAGGAGTATTACCAAAAAAGGCTGAGACAGATCAGCGATCTGGATAGTGTAAGCCAGCAAAAAACCGATATAAGCAGAACCCAATAAAGTCCAGGCCAGATCCAGCGGTGAAAAACGTGGATAGCATAGTACAAAGTACAATAATGCCACCACCAAAAAGAGGTAAATACCTGGAAGTAAGAATTGGGGATAATCAACTCCTAATAGTATAATCAAAAGCAAGAAATAACCGGGTAGCTGGAGAACCTTATGTCCCTTGTTTATAATCATACGATAGAACTCAAATAGTCCCACAATGGCCAGCAATATAAAGAATCCTTTCCAGTACCATCCACCCTGATATAAGATGGCAATTAACAAGGGAATCCCGACAAGTGAAGTTATCAGCCTGGTTTTAAACATTCTCCTCCCCCTGTTTGTTTCTACTTAACCCGCCAAAACGTCTTTCTCTATGCTGGTAATCCCAAATAGCCTGCATAAGGTGCTCCCGGGAAAAGTCCGGCCACAGGCAATCAGTAACCCAGAGCTCAGTATAGGCAATCTGCCAGAGAAGAAAATTGCTTACTCGCATCTCTCCTGCTGTTCTTATTAATAGGTCCGGATCGGGCATCCCGGAGGTGGTTAAACAAGCAGCAAAGCTTTCCTCGGAAATCTCTTCCAGGCATATTTCCCCGGCCAATAGACCGGCTGCCAGCTTCTTCACTGCTGCTATAATCTCGGCACGGGAGCCATAGTTCAGGGCAATATTAAACTTTAAACCCGTATTATTGCGAGTAATCTGCAGCGCCTCCGTTATTTCCAGCTGGCATTGATGAGGCAAAGAATTATAGTCCCCCAGTACATTAATACGAACTGCATTGGCATGTAATTCTTCCAATTCCCGGTGAAGATATTCCACCAGTAGCTTCATGAGATAGTCAACTTCCTGCAGGGGCCTTTTCCAGTTCTCCGTAGAAAAAGCAAAGACAGTTAGGGTGGATACACCTACATCTGAACAGGCCCGCACCACTTCCTTCAAGGAACTCATACCGGCCCGGTGCCCCATGGTTCTAGGCAAAAGTCGTTTATTGGCCCAGCGCCCATTGCCGTCCATGATTATAGCTATATGCTGTGGTAGATTGTTCTGGTCGATAAGCTCTTCCAGTTTCCCTTTTTTATTTATGACCATATGCTTTCACCCTAAACTAAAAACCCCCGTCAGGGGGTATTGCATGCTAGTAATATTATAACCATAGCCAGGAGAATGGGAAAGATAAATCTAAACTTCCATTATTTCTTTCTCTTTGCCCTGTAAAATGCTATCTATTTCTTTAATATGTCGATCCGTTTCCTTTTGAATATCATCCATGCCCTTTTTATTATCATCTTCGGAAATAAGCTTTTCCTTTTCACCGCTCTTCAAAAGTTCGTTGGAGTCCCGGCGAATATTTCTTACCGCTACCCGGGCTTCTTCCGCTCTTTTCCGCAGCACCTTGACCAGTTCCTTTCTTCTTTCTTCGGTCAACTGGGGGATGACCAGCCGTATTACATTGCCATCATTGGATGGATTTATTCCCAGATCGGATTTCATAATAGCTTTTTCAATAGAAGCGATGATGGTCTTATCCCAGGGCTGTATCACCAGCAATCGTGCTTCAGGCACGGTTATATTGGCCAGTTGATTAATGGGAGTAGGCTGCCCGTAGTAATCAACCATAATCTTTTCCAGCATGGCCGGATTGGCTCTGCCAGCTCTTAAAGATGCCAGGTCTTTTCTCAGGTGTTCAATGGTTTTTTTCATTCTCTCTTCCGTATCGCTTAAAATATCCTTAATCATCATATTACCTCCCTACATAGGTTCCTATCTCTTCGCCCAATACTGCCTTTAAAATGTTGCCCTCCCGGGTCAAATCAAAAACAATTATGGGAATCCCGTTATCCATGCACAGGGATGCCGCAGTGGAGTCCATAACCCCCAATCCCCGGCTTAGCACATCTATGTAATTCAGGCGGTCAAATTTTAGGGCCGCAGGATTCTTAACCGGATCCGCATCATAGACCCCATCCACTTTTTTAGCCATAAGTATAACTTCAGCTTCTATTTCGGCCGATCTCAGAGCCGCAGCAGTATCCGTAGAAAAATAGGGATTACCGGTTCCAGCGGCGAAAATGGTTACCCGCCCCTTTTCCAAATGACGAATAGCCCGGCGCCGGATATAGGGCTCACAGACCTCTTTCATTTCAATAGCTGACATTACCCGGGTTCCCATGCCTTCCTGTTCCAGGGCATCCTGCAGGGCCAGGGCATTAATTACTGTAGCCAGCATCCCCATATAATCCGCTGTAGCACGATCCATACCCTTGGCGCTGCCAGCTACACCACGCCAAATATTGCCTCCCCCAACAACTATGGCAACTTGCACTTCCTGCCGCACCACTTCCACCACCTGCCGGGCAATGGAGTTCAATACTTCATTATCAATACCGTAAGTATTATGGCCGGCTAGTGCTTCTCCGCTGAGTTTTAAAACTATACGTTTATACTTGGGCTTTTGCAAGTGATTACCTCCCGGACTGCTCCTAAAAGCAGAATTAAAAACATAATTTTCGGAGTTACCAGGTATTAGTATATTGCCTTTTATTTTAACTGGGACATAACCTCACTGGCAAAATCACAGCTCTCTTTTTCAATTCCTTCGCCCACTTCGTAACGAGCAAACCTTCTTATGGTTATGTTTTCACCCATTCGAGCTATATTTTCATTTATCAGCTCCTGAACGCTTTTATCAAGATCCTTTATAAAAGCTTGCTCCAATAAGCAACGCTCTTTGAAAAATTTTTCTACCCGGCCTTCCACCATTTTTTCGATAACTTTTTCCGGTTTTCCCTCTTCCAAGGCCTGAGCTTTCAAGATTTCTTTTTCCCGGTTAATAACTTCCTGGGGTACCTCCTCGCGATTCAGGTATTCCGGGTTGGAAGCAGCTATCTGCATGGCAATATCATAAGCCAGTTGCTTAAAATCATTGGTTTTAGCTACAAAGTCGGTTTCGCAATTCACTTCCACCAAAACCCCTATCCGGCCACCACCATGTATATAGGAAGTTACCACCCCTTCACTGGCTACTCTTCCAGCTTTTTTAGCGGCCTTGGCCAGGCCTTTGGTTCTCAATTCATCAATTGCTTTTTCAATATCACCATTGGTCTCGACCAGGGCTCTTTTACAGTCCATCATACCGGCACCAGTTCGTTCCCGTAGCTCTTTAACCATTTCAGCTGTAATCACATTATAACCTCCTTAAATTCACTATTTGTTAGTTCAGGCTATTAGCCTGAAAGATGTTTGTATCTTCTTTAATTTTTTGCACGAAAAAGGGGGCGGAATTAACCAGCACCCCCCTCTCCCCTTTATGTCGTAATCTGTTCCCCTTGTTTACCCTCCAATACCGCATCGGCTATTCTGGAGGAGATTAATTTCACCGCTCGTATGGCATCATCATTTCCCGGTATAACATAGTCAATTTCATCCGGGTCACAGTTGGTATCCACTATAGCTACCACAGGAATATTAAGCTTGCGAGCTTCCGCAACCGCTATCCTTTCCTTGCGGGGATCAACTACAAAAACTGCTCCCGGTAGTTTATCCATTTCTTTTATCCCGCCCAGGAACCTTTCCAGGCGCTCTCTTTCGTTCAACAGCCGGGCTACTTCTTTTTTGCTTAAAACCTCAAAAGCTCCTTCGGCTTCCTGTTTTTCCAGTTCCTTAAGACGAAGAACCCGCCTTTTTATAGTTTTGTAATTGGTTAACATGCCTCCCAGCCAGCGCTGGTTAACAAAATACATACCACAGCGGCTTGCTTCTTCCCTAATCGTCTCCTGGGCTTGTTTCTTGGTACCGACAAAGAGAACCCCTTTTCCTGCTGCGGCCACGCTCTTGACAAATTCATAAGCGGCATCAAACTTCTTTACTGTCTGTTGCAGGTCGATAATATAGATGCCATTTCTCTCCATATAAATATAGGTTGCCATCTTGGGGTTCCAGCGGCGGGTTTGGTGTCCGAAATGTACTCCTGCCTCCAGGAGTTGCTTCATAGTTACTACTGACAAAAATATGCACATCCTTTCAGTTTTTCCTCCGCCATCTCATCCTTCTTGAAGACTATCAATAGCACCTTTCAAGAAGTCCACTGGCGTGTGTATTTTCCAAAAGATAATATATCACAAATTTATATTGATTGGCAAGTTGGGGGAATTTAAGATAGGCAAAAAAATCTACATTACTGATTTTTTCCGGGTGAGGTTAAGTATCAATTCTACTTCTCCTTGACCCCGTTCCAGCAACTGGGCTATTTCCTTGATATTATAGCCCTTTTCATGCAGGCTGCGTACTGCCAGGTAGGGATGGGCTGTTCTGAGCTCATCCAGGGAAAACTCAAGCCAAGGCAGTTCTTCCCTGGTAGTAGTTTCTTCTTCAAATAATAAAGCTTTCTCCATAAAGGAATCAGGTAAAGAGATAGGATCATCTCTCCGTAAAACTTTGTCTTTGATAATCTCTGCTGTTTCCTGACTTATCTGGTTCATATGATGGGAATAAGTATAACCCTTATCATTAAGAAGTTGAATCAAATCTTTACTACTCATTTCCAATTCCCGGGCCAGTTCGTAAAGCCTTACTTTCGTCGCACTTCCCTGCTCTTCACCCGGCGGGAGATGAGGAGAAATCGTTTCCTCTTCCATTTCCTGAATGGCAAGCAAGTCGTCTTCCCGGGATGAACTGTAGTTAACACTGCTGGCTTCTGTATCCAAACGACCGAGGATTAATTCAGAAATACTCAGGCTATTTTCCATCATTTTTTCCAGTTCATCTCTTATAAAGCCGGCTTCAAGCACGGTTTGCTTTAATTCCTGGGAATAATTGCTCATATGAGACTTTTGTATAATAAAAATAAAGATAAGTAAGATCACCAGAACCAGGGCTACCAATACTGAATAACTTGTTATGGGATTCACCTTCTTCAAACAATAATATCCAGCTTATTAGGCCGTGTATCCGTCTTATCTCTATTCGCCATCTTTTCGCTTTTTCCTTTTTTGTCCTGCTTCTTTTTCCCTGATTCCTCCTTTTCCTGTTTTTCATGTACATAGCTTCGTTCATTTCTTAACATCTGGTTTACCGTTTTGCTGTTTTTATCTGTCTGCTGGCTAATCTGCTGTGTGAATTCTTGCTGCCTGCTATTGTTCTCCAATTGCTGGCTTTGTTGTATCCGGGCTACATCACCAACCTTCTGAATGAGGACTTGCATATCAATACTTCTAATGGTCATTCTATCATCCTCCTCAGGCCTAGCGCAGCGATGTTAACTTTACCTCCCCCTGATCCGAAACAAAAGCGGCGAATTTTACAATATCATTAACAATATACATGGATTGCCCTATGCTTATTCGTACTCCGGGATATACTGTCTCCAATACTTTAACTCTGGCCATACTACCCTTTTCAAATTCTTCTTCCAGATATATTATCCTCTCTTCTATCTCAGCTATTTCCTGACGCAATTTTTTAAAGTCTTCCAACATCTTTAACAAAGTCCTTCGTTTGTTTTCAGTAAGATTATCCGGAGTTACTCCGCTCCTCTGAAAAATCTGCAGGTTATTGCTGAGGTTGTCGAACAGCTTTTTCTTTTCCGTCTTTTGCTTAACCAGATTATGGTACTCGGCCCTGAACAAGGGATTAATACCTACCTCCACAATGGTTTGGGTAGCCAACTGAGAACCTAAAACTTTGGATTCGACTTCTTGAAAGGCTTGAATGCAGCCTCCAACAATTATGGCTTTTCTATCACTTACCCGAACACTTCCGCCAGCTTTTACGAAGGACTGCATTATGGCATCTTTTACGATTACATCTTTTCCTGCTTCTACCCGGGAATTTTCAATAAAACGGGCATAAATATTCTCCCCGGCTTTTACCAGGCTCTTAAGTCCTCCGGCAATGCCCCCTTTAACCACAATACTTCCCACAGCCGTAACATCCGCGCCCTCAATAAAGCCATTTATTTCTATATCTCCATCAGCCTTGACTTTAAAACCGGAATTTACCATTCCGCTTATCAAGATATTACCAATAAAATCAATGTCTCCCGTTGAATAATCTATGTTTCCATTTATATGTAATACCGGATCAACTACAACTTTATTATCCATTATGGCGACATGCCCATCAGTGGCTGCATAGAGGAATCTCTCTTCGTTATCTGCTACCGTGTTTTTGCCCCGGGGCAAGCGCAGTTCTTTAGGCTTTTTAGGAGGAATCTGAACCCCCATAACATTAGTCCCAGGTTCCCCTTCAATGGCCGGAATCCGCTCAACCAGCAAAGTACCCCTTTTAACATTGTAAATCAAGCCTAAATCATGGTAGTCAACATTACCTTTATCATCTACTTTGGGACCAATCCTTTCTTTGGGTAAGGGGAATTTAAAAATAATTGAGGCATTAACGCCATCTACCGGGGCCACACCTTCGGCTATCAATATATCTCGGCACCAGTTCTCTGCTAACACAGCTTGCTGGAGAGCCTCTTCCTTTATTCCGTATACTACTCCTTTATCCGCCAGTGCTTTTCTTACCTGTTCCAGGGAACATGGCACACCTTCCTCCTCAGGACCGGTAACTTCAACGAAGGCCCGCATCATATCCTTGTCAACTCTGACATTTACTTGACCATCTATTCTATGTTCCTCTGCCATAATTCACCATCCTCTTATATCACCAGGTTTTTCTTTTTACTGAGACTCCCTCTTAACCTCAGTATGGCCTTGGTATGCAACTGGGATATCCGTGATTCCGATAGGCTAATGGTAGCCCCTATCTCCTTCAGGGTTAAGCCCTCGTAATAATACAAATAGACCACCAGTTTTTCTTTATCCGGCAAACGGGAAATAGCTTTAGCTAGTAAATCCTTAACCTCATTAAACTCCACTATTTCCGATGCACTTATACTGTTATGGTCTTCCAGCAAGTCCAGCATCCGTTTCTTTTGTTCCCCATCTTCGCCCGGCAAAAAGTCATCTAAAGATATTATCGTAGTTGCAGCTACATCCCTTAAGAGTACCGCGAATTCATCAAGATTCAGGCCTAATTCTTCGGCCACCTCCGCATCACTGGCTGATCGACCTAACCTGGCTTCAACATTCATATAGGCCTTTTCCAGTTCCTTGCTTTTCTGCCGCAGAGAAACGGGAATCCAATCCATGGAGCGCAAACCGTCTATCATTGAACCCCTTATCCGGGTAATGGCATAGGTTTCAAACTTGATATTTCGTTTATGGTCAAATTTTTCAATAGCATCTATTAAACCTTCAATCCCGTAAGAAATCAGCTCGTCCAATTCTACCAGCGAAGAAAGATGAATAGCCAGACGGCTGGCTACATACTTAACCAGATGGGCAAAGTGAATTATCAACTGATCCCTGGCTTCAATATCCTCATTCTCTTTTAGTCGAATCCATAATGTAGCGAGATCAGGCTTTAAATCGGGTTTCATCTAAATAATTCTCTCCCCATGTCCAATGGTCTTAACCAGCAGATCTCCGGTTTCGGGATCGAAAATAATAGTGCGGCCATAATTTCCACCCGTATCACTGGAAAGCAACTTAATTCTATGGAGTTGCAGGTTTTCCTTTACCGCTACGCTATTACGCTCTCCGATTTTCATGATGTCGCTCTCCCCGGAAAACTTGAACATCTGCGCACCTCCGGCTATTTTAGCCAGGAGACGCGAGGCCTGGGCACCGTTTTTCTCCATTTCTCTGATGGCCAGTTTTAAACCGGTATCGGCAAACTTGGCTTCATTGCTGGCATTTTTGGCCTGGCTGCTGGAGGGTAGCATTATATGGGTCAGGCTTCCTAGTTTAATAACTTTATCATAAAGACATATACCGATACAGGAACCCAATCCAGCGGTTATCAATTTATCTGGTGCTGTAGCCATCTTAAAGTCAGCCATGCCGACTTGTATGATTTTGCTCATTATAGACTCACCCCAAGCGATGCTAGAATAACATCCAAAGAACCAGGCTCAGGCAAAAGGAAGAAATGACCTACTATTTCCTGATCGCCCCTCTTAAACTCTGTTTCCAAGACTAAAACATGGTCAGCCACAGCTCCAAATTGAGCCAGTACTGAATTCAAAATCGCCCCTGCCATATCAATGCCCAGGGCCGGTACAGAAGGACGAAAATCCAGTTGAGTAAACATGGCCAGGGCGTTTAGATAGGTAGCACAGATGATATTGCCCAGTTCCATAAGAGCTGAGATATCCATGTCGGATAGGTTGGAGGGATTAGTCTTTCCCCACTCTTTTCCCATCAACATATCCACCAGCAAACAGGCTTTGTCCACAGGGAGGAGAAAGAGAATGCTGGCAGGAGCGGAACCGGTGGCAACCAGGAAGAGACCGACTACATGAAGATCAGCTCCGCCCACCAGATCAGGTACCTCGGCAAAAGGCAATATATTGACCTGGGGAACATTCATATCTATCTTGGCATTTAACAACTGAGCCAGGGCTGTAGCGGCATTTCCCGAACCTATATTGCCAATTTCTCTAAGAATATCCAACTGTATTCCGGAAAGCTCACTGAAATCGTATACCACTTATCTTCACCTAACTCCCTTTATTGATTACTCTGCAACAAACAGGAAATAGTATTGAACGAGTTGAGGGGTTAATGCTATATATCAGAAGAACCGTCCCTATGATATACCTAGAGTCTATTACATATAAATACTACTTTTATATGGTAAATCCTTTATTCGATAATTTTTTGCAAATCCAGCAAAAGAAACAGTCTATCATCTACCCGGGCAATTCCCTTAATAAAATCCGAACTCATCGAACTATAGACCTTGTCCGTTTCTTCTATTGCGTTGTTATTCAAAGCGAGAACCTCGGATACTTCATCCACAATAATTCCCGCTTTTAAATCATCATACTGAAAAACTACAATGCGTTTATCCTCTTCTTCCCCGGCAGATTCAATACTGAAACGCTTATGTAAGTTTATTATGGGAACAATGTTGCCCCTGAGGTTTACCACCCCTTCAATATGCTTGGCACTACGGGGCACTCTGGTAATACTCAGGAGGCGGACAATCTCCTGTACATGCAAAATATCTACGGCATATTCTTCTTTTCCCAGCCGGAAAGCCACTACCTGAATTCCGTCATTATGAGTAAATCCTTCTTCACTTTGTAGATTTACCGTATTATCCATGAATTCACACCTCCAATTAAAAAAGGGTAGCTATGTCAATGATAAGTCTTACGAAGCCGTCACCTGCAACAATTGCTCCTGCTATGCCTGGAATACCAGCCAGTATTTTACCCAGGGATTTGATTACTATTTCCTGCTGTCCTATCAGGGTATCAACTACCAGGCCGATTTGTCGTTCTCCTTTACGTACTATCACCACATACATTTCTTCTTCGTTGGCAGCTGCTTCACCTGGTATTTCCAAAAGGCTGGCCAGCCGGAATAGCGGCAATACATTTCCCCTGAGTACGATGACTTCCTGGTTTTGTACCATTTTAATATCTTCATTTTTAATCATAGTGGTTTCATCCACTGAACCCAGGGGTATGGCATAGATTTCATCATGTACGGAAATCATCAGGGCTTGAATAATGGCCAGGGTTAGGGGCAATTTAATCCTGAACCGGGTTCCCTGACCCGGTCGGGAATCAACAAATATCTCCCCGGAGAGAGATTCTATCTTGGTTTTTACTACATCGAGCCCCACTCCTCGCCCGGAGACATCGGTTATATTCTCGGTGGTGCTAAAGCCCGGACTAAAGAGGATTTGACTAGCCTCCTCGGGGCTTATTACTTCCGCTTCTTTTGCGCTTATAATTCCTTTTTCCACCGCTTTTTCCAGTGTTCTTTTGATATTAATTCCCGCCCCGTCATCTTCGACCTCAATATAAACATTGTTTCCTTCATGCCGGGCGCGCAGAATTACGGTGGCTTTCTGCGGCTTTCCTCTTTTCAAGCGTTCTTGAGGTGACTCAACACCATGGTCAACGGCATTTCTCAACAGATGCACCAGAGGATCCCCGATTTCATCAATAACGGTACGATCCAGTTCCGTTTCTTTGCCCTCGATAAGAAAATCGACTTCTTTATTCAACTCCTTGGCCAGATCTCTTACCATCCGGGGAAAACGGTTAAATACCTGTTCAACCGGAACCATACGTACTTTCATGACCACTGACTGGAGATCACCGCTAATCCGATCAATCTGTTCAATGGTCTCATTTAGCTCATCGATTTTACTACTCGCTCCGATTTGTTCCAAGCGTCCCTTGTGCATGACCAGTTCGCCCACCAAATTCATCAATATGTCCAATCGTTCTATATCAACCCGGACGGTCTGTTTGACTTTGTGCCCTTTTTGTTCTTTACTCTCCTTAAGCACATCCTGGCTACTGCTTATCTGATCACCGTTTGTTTCTTGCTGGCTACCTGAAGCCAGCGAAGCAAAGTTAATTTCTTTAATTTCCCTTACCTTAATTTCAGAAATAGCATTCAAACGTCCTTCCAATTCCTTGATGGATGAAGCAGTGATTACCAGCAGTTCGATTTCCTCACTAAATTTTCCTTCTTCAATATCCGAAGCTGGAGGAAAGGATTTTATAATTTCGCTATCTTCTTCCAAAACCTTAAAAACCATAAAGGCACGAACCGATTTCATTAAACATCCAGGATCCACAAAAAGTCTAATATAGATACTGGCAAAATTCCTGCTGGCGGCCTCACGCATAACCGTCATATCATACTGGTTAAAATCAAATGATGTAGTATTAGAATGCTGTGTAGTAAGGATTTCCTCCGGTTTCAAGTCCTGCCCGTTATCAGCCGCAGGAGCTGTCGTTTGAAAACCGCCGCCCTTAATACTCTCCAGAATCATTATCAACTCACTGTTATCCATTTCTCCAGAGCCATTGGATTCAATCCGCTCAATAATTAGCTGGAGCCGGTCGAAACATTGGAAGAGAATATCCACCACCTGGGGAGTTACCTCCAAAAGACCTTCTTTCAAATCAGATAAAATATTTTCCATGTGGTGGGTCAGGTCAGCCAGGTCTTCAAAGCCCATAGTTGAAGACATACCTTTAAGGGTATGGGCGGCTCGAAATATTTCGTTCAAGGCCGCAATATCGCCGGAGTTTTTCTCCCAGTCCAGTAGTTTTTGGTTCAGGCTCTCCAAATGCTCTTTGCTCTCCTCCAAAAAAACATCTAGATACTGGGACATATCCATCTTCATCTCAACCACCTCCATTAAGAAATAGCTCGCCTTAGTACTGGCAAAGCCAATTACAGCATACTTAATACTTCCTCAGTGATTTCCGATAGCGGAACTATCTTATCGACCAAACCTGTTTCCACTGCCGCTTTGGGCATACCATATACAACACAAGTAGACTGATGTTCCGCAATAATTCTTCCCTTCTTCTCCTTTATACATGGCAATGCTGCGGCCCCATCATTACCCATACCCGTCATAATTACACATACTATATGAGACCAGAATTGTTTAGCTACCGACTTCAACATAATATCAGCCGCCGGGCGCAATCCTCCCCGGGGCTTGGATTGATCCAGTTCAATATATAGTTCGTTTTCCGTACCCTTTAAGCGTGATTTAGCTTTTAAATGATAATCACCGGGGGCTATATAAACGCAAGCAGGCAGCACTTTTTCTCCATGCTCAGCCTCCTTCACTCTGAGTTCCGACAATGAATCCAGTCTTTCCGCCAGTGATCTGGTAAAACCCGGCGGCATATGTTGTACTACCAAAATAGCGGCATCAATACCAGCCGGGAAACGAGGTATGACCTGATGCAGGGCTTTGGGTCCCCCGGTAGAGGCAGCGATTACCACCAGTTTATTTAATTTTCTATCCTGGTCTGGTAATGATTTTTTGGCTTTGACAACCGGCTCGTGTAGACTTTGGTATACTGGTAGTTTTCTACTGGTATTTGCCGCTACCTTGAGCTTTTTTATAAGTTCCTCTTTAACACTTAAAACATCCAAAGATATCTGCCCTGATGGCTTAGCAATAAAATCAACCGCACCCAACTGTAAGGCTTTTAAAGTTTGTTCCGTGCCTTTTTGGCTAAGACTGCTGAATATTATTACTGGTAACGCTTGGGATTCCATTATCCGGCTTAATGTTGATAAACCATCAAGAACCGGCATTTCAATATCCATGACAACTACATCCGGTTGCAGTTCTCTAATCTTCTCCAGGGCCTCTTGCCCATTGCCAGCTTTCCCCACTATTTCCAGCTCATCGTCGCTATTTATCATATCGCCAATCATCTTGCGCATGAAGGCGGAGTCGTCAACCACCAGCACTTTCTTCCTGGGCATATTACAGCCCTCCTCTATTCTGTTACTCCTTTTCTAAGCCACTCACGCTGCTTATCAAAAATAAATCGGAATATCCGGTCTCGCTGTCCTTCGTTAATATCGTCATATTCAATGGCATATTTATTATTGCTTCCTTCTTCGCTGGCTTTGCCCAGCACCCTCACTACATGTGCCTGGCAAAATATTGAATCACTATCCGGTAATTTAATTTCGACTTCTATCTTTTGATCCTTCTCCATATCCTGAGGAGACAATAGAAGCATACCCCCGGCACTGATATCGCCGGTAACTCCTTGCAGCAGCTCCCCTTTCTCCCCATCAGCCAATAGTAACCTGAAGGCTACGGGAATAGCTACACTAATACGGACATAAGTTCTCTTTTGGTTTATAGCTATTAAATCTTTAGGTTTACTGACAATTAATACCGGAATATGCCCCCTCCTGCGGGCAGCAATAACCGTAGTAGCCGCAAACATAGTATTCCTGTAGCGTAAAACAATTCTAATCTTTTGACCAACCCTCATGGTGATGTACATACCTTTGCGCATGGGCATAGAAATATGCCAGTGCTCATCGCTTATCTCTTCCAGGCGACTGGGTAGGTATTCCTTCCCAATATTATTTTCCATTTCAATTTCCAGCAAGTGATTAACCTTGATAATATCCGCTCTCATTGATTAATTCTCCCTTATCTCACTTAACCAAGCCGGCAATTTTCTCAATAAAGTATCTTATTCCCCCACGTTTTGATTCCAAGCCCGGGCTTTTTTGACCACTGGCTTCAATCAGGCGATCAACAATAGTATTGATGTTCCTGGTAGCGGTACTGCGGGGGTAGATCTGGACAAAAGCCTTCTGACGCCTGATCCCTTCTCCAATTAAGGGTTCATTTACAATATGACCCAGAGGTTTAATCTCACAGGAGAGGAACTTTTGACAAACCAGTTTAAATTTTTCTGCTACCAGTATACCTTCGGAATCATTGGCTACCTTATTGACTACCAGGTATATACTTCCGGCAAAGGAGTTTTTAGCCACATTTTTTACTAAACTATACGCATCAGTTATGGCAGTTGGTTCCGGAGTAGTTATAACGATTATATCTTCAGCAGCCAGGAGAAAGTTCATAACACTCTTGGAGATACCAGCACCGGTATCGATAATCATATAATCATATGCACCATCCAGCTTGCGCAATTCTACTAATATTCTCTTAAGTTCTGTATTCTCGAGGTTAGCCAACTCACTTATACCTGATCCCCCAGGAATGATTTTTAAGCCCTCAGGACCAGATATAGTAATCTCTTCCATACTCTTCTTCTGTTGGACTATATGGTAGATATTAAATTTAGTAACCAGGCCCAACATAACATCAAGATTAGCCAGGCCCATATCAGCATCCATCAGTATTATCTTCATGCCCCGGGCGCAAAGATTGAGACTCAGGTTTAGCGCCAGGGTACTTTTCCCCACTCCACCTTTGCCGCTGCTAATTACTACTACCCGGCTATATCTCAAATCCCGCCTTATCTCCGCCTCTATTTCCTGTTTCAGGTTTAAGGCCATTTCTCTCAATCTATCCGCCTGGTCTCTCATATTGCTCCCCCTTCCCTGAGCAACGTTCGCGCCAGTTCAAGGGTATCAGGCACCTCGATATCATCGGGAACATTTTGACCCGTAGTTAAATAAGCAATAGGCTTGCGAATATGATAAATAGTATTTAGGATTCTCCCGTAATTGCAACTTTCATCCAGCTTAGTAAAAATAATCTTATCCACACCGATAAGATTAAATTGTTGGTAAATATTGATTAAGTCCCTGCTGTCAGTGGTAACGCTCAATACCAAAATAGTTTCATCAGGATTTGCTGCCTCAATAAAGTCCTGCAATTCCCCCATATGTTCGTCCTTATAGGGACTGCGCCCAGCCGTATCTACAAAAATAATGTCTTTTTTTTGATACTGTTTAATGGCTTCTCCGAGGTCTTGGGGATTAAATACTACACTTATGGGTATACCGATTATGTCAGCAAAGGTTCTAAGCTGCTGAGCGGCTGAAACACGATAGGTATCCAGCGTAATCAAGGCTACCTCCTTGCCTTCCAAAAAGCTCATATTGGCGGCTAATTTGGCTATGGTTGTGGTCTTGCCTACGCCGGTAGGCCCCACCATAAAAACCAGAGCTCCTTTTTTGTCCCGCTGCAACTCAATGGGTTTTATATCATCTATGTATTCTTGAATAGTATGTAAACACAAATCCCGTACCCAGAGTTCATCCCCTTTACTATCCTTCGGTAAACGAGATTCGACCCGGTTGATTATCTTAAGAGCCAGTTCCTTCTCAACCTGGTTGTTTATAAGGGTTTCGTAAAATGCCTGCACCTCTCCGGAAATGCCTTTAATCTGCTCAACTTCATAAAACTTTACTTTCACATCGTTTATAAGGTTTTTCATGGTTTGTAGTTCCTGCAATAATTCGCCTGGTGCGCTTTGAGCTATGGCTTTCGCTCCCGGATTCGCGTTCTGCGGGGAAAAAGCAGGGCTATTGGGTTCAGCGGCAGCTGCCGTGGGAGATACCGGTTTTCTCAAACGGTCGCTGTTTACTTGCAAGCTTTCATCCACGGCCACCGTTATTTCTACTTGAGGTGAAAAGAGAAAACTAAAAATACCTCCCCTTCTCACCTTGCTGGTATGTAAGATTATGGCATCGCTGCCCATTTCTTTTTTAGCCTGCTTTAAAGCTCCCTTAAAATCCTTGGCTATAAATTTTTTTATTATCATGGTGACACCATCCCAATCACTTCAACACTAATCCCTGCATCAATCTCATTATAAGATAGCACCAGCAAATGGGGAATAAATCGCTCCAACAGGCGTTTAAGATACAAACGCAAAACCGGTGCACACAAAAGCACAGGTGTTATCCCTTTATT